>BEHY01000106.1 GCA_002898735.1 Candidatus Thermoflexus japonica | reverse complement strand
GGAGAATTTCGTTCCCCGCCAGGATCCCCCCTCCGGGGGCCTTTGTGCATATTGCACAAAAAGGGGCGCCATCCGTTCGGTCCTTCCACCCATAGCCAAAGCTCGTGACCCTTTTTACAATCTGGGGAAAATCTTCGAACGCCTGGAGGAGGCGACGATGGCCCGGCAGACCCTCACTGAAGTGGCGCGGGAGGTCCTGGAGCGCAGCAATGGGAAGGCCCCGAAGCCGCTGACCAAACCGAAGGACGTCATCGAGTTCGCCCGCGCCCAGGGCGTGGCGATCGTGGACCTCAAATTCGTGGATCTGCTGGGGACCTGGCAGCATTTCAGCATCCCGGTTACGGAGCTCTCGGAGGAGATCTTCCAGGAGGGGCTGGGGTTCGATGGCTCCAGCATCCGGGGCTTCCAGCACATCGACGAGAGCGATATGATCCTGATCCCGGATCCGACCACGGCGGTGGTGGACCCGGTCTGCGAGGTGCCCACCCTCAGCCTGATCTGCGATGTCTATGACCCGGTGACCCGTGAGCCCTACACCCGGGATCCCCGTTATATCGCCCGGAAGGCGGAGGCATATCTGAAGCAGAGCGGGATCGCCGACGTCAGCTACTGGGGTCCGGAGGTGGAGTTCTTCATCTTCGATAACATCCGCTTCGATCAGGGCGCGCATTACGGGTTCTACTTCATTGACTCCGAGGAGGGGATCTGGAACAGCGGGCGGGATGAAGGGCGGCCGAACCTGGGCCACCGCCCGCGCTGGAAGGAGGGCTATTTCCCGGTGCCCCCGGCGGACTCCCTCCAGGACCTGCGCTCGGAGATCGTGCTCCGCCTGATGCAGGCCGGCATCGAGGTGGAGACCCATCACCATGAGGTCGCCACGGGCGGCCAGTGTGAGATCGACATGCGGTTCAAGCCGCTCACCCGTATGGCCGACCAGGTGATGATGTATAAATACATCATCAAGAACGTGGCCCGGGCCCACGGGAAGACGGCCACCTTCATGCCCAAGCCCCTCTTCGGAGATAACGGCTCGGGGATGCACGTGCACCAGAGCCTGTGGAAGGAGGGGCGCAATCTCTTCTGGGACGAGCGGGGCTATGCCGGCCTCTCGGAGCTGGCCCGCTATTACATCGGCGGGATCCTCTACCATACGCCGGCCCTGCTGGCCTTCTGCGCTCCCACCACCAACTCCTACCGCCGGCTGGTCCCCGGGTATGAAGCGCCGGTGAACATGGTCTACTCCCGGCGCAACCGCAGCGCCGGCATCCGCATCCCGATGTATTCGGATTCCCCGAAGGCCAAGCGGATCGAGTATCGCTGCCCGGATCCCTCAGCGAACCCCTACCTGGCCTTCGCCGCCATCCTGATGGCCGGGCTGGATGGCATCCAGAACCGCATCGATCCGGGGGATCCGGTGGATCTGGATCTTTACGAGCTGCCGCCGGAGGAGGCCCGGAAGATCCGGCAGGTACCGGGCTCCCTGGACGAAGCCCTGTGGGCCCTGGAGCGGGATCACGAGTTCCTGCTCAGGGGCGGGGTCTTCACCCCCGATGTCATCGAGACCTGGATCGAGCTCAAACGCAAGGAGGTGGATGCCATCCGCCTCCGGCCGCATCCGTATGAGTTCTATCTCTACTACAGCGCCTGAACAGGGTCTCCTGTCGGATCGGGGGTGGGAGGGCATGCCCTCCCACCCCGCCCATTTCCTCCGGCGATCTCCCCGGGGCTTTTGAGAAGCGGCTATCCGGTCTCCCTGGATGGAAATCCAGTTACGCAAGCCTTAGGTACCTGGGGTTAAGTTTTTCCTTTTATTTATTCTTTGACGCAGGAGGGCTCTGTGGCGTGGATCTTTCTTCGTGGGTTGCTGCTCAGCCTTTCCCTCTCCATTCCCTTAGGGCCGGGGAATCTGGCCGTTCTGCGGGCGGGGCTTCGCAGCGGGTGGAGAGGGGCCGTTCTCACGGGCCTGGGGACGGTGGCGGGGGATCTCACTTACTTCACCCTGAGCCTGCTGGGGGCGGCGACCCTTCTTTCCCGGTGGCCGGCCCTGGGGACGGCCCTTGCGGTGGCGGGGGCCATCCTGCTGATCGGATTAGGGGGACTGACCCTGCGGGACGCATGGCGGGGAGTGACGGTTTCCTTAAGCCCGATGGCCGCATCCTCCCGGCTGTTCCTCACCGGGCTGGCGATCACCTTAACCAATCCGATGGTTATCCTCTGGTTCGCAGCCATCGCCTCCACGATGCTCCGCCTGGGGATCCCCGAGGTCACCCCTTTGACCGTGGCGATCTTCTATGGGGGCTTCACGGCGGGGAGCATCCTGTGGGTAGGGGTGCTGGGTCTGGTGACCCAGGGGAGCATCCGGCTGCTCTCTCCACGGGTTCTGCGCGTCCTGACCGTGTTATGCGGGCTGACCCTGCTCACGCTGGGGGGATGGAGCGGGTTGCGGCTTGTCCTTCCGCAAGCCTTTTAAGGGATCCAGATCGGAGCTCGGATAGGGGATCCGGGCGTTTTCATCCCGAGGTCATGGTTCAAATCCGAGCTGAGAAACGTGGGTATGGGCCACCCTGGGCGGCCCATACCCATCGCGATCTCCGGTTCTCAGTGCACCAGCCACCCCCGCGCTCCCAGCAGCCACCAGTTACGGGAGTAGACCAGGATAAAGAAGGCCAGGAAGGCCAGCATGATCAGGAAAGTCCCCCGAGGTTCCACATGGGCGATCTCTGTCGCTTCCGGCGGATCGGCGGGATCTGCCAGCACCAATCGGAGGGAGCGAGCCTCCTGAGCGGCTCCAGTCAGCACGGAGCTCAGAACCACCAGCACGAACATTGCGCCGCCGATAGCAGCGATTATGCCACCGATCCCGGCGAGAGCCAGGGACAGCCGGGCAGGTTCCGGGATCAGGCTCGAAAAGATGGCGGGGGTGGTGAAGACGCCCCAGTGCCGGCGGGGGACGCCCAGGGTGCCGCTGAACAGGAAGCCCAGGATCAGCAACAGCATCCCTAATCCGAACACGTAGGGCTGCCAGGTGGCCAGACGTTTCAAGCGAAGCTCCCGCCGGAAGATGAGGGGGATCAGGTAATAGGTCAACCCCATGAAGGCCAGCGTGGTGCCGCCGACCACAGTGGCATGGAAGTGCCCTGGAACAGCGAGGGTGTTATGGAACTGCATGTTCAGCTGCTCCGTGCCGATGATCACCCCGCTCACCCCGCCCAGCCATCCGAAGAGGATCATCGAGACCACGAGGGCGGCAAACCCTGGCTCCTGCCACGGGGCGCGGCGTAACCACTCGAACAGCCCTCGCTGATAGCCCTGTCGTCGCAGCGCCACCTCCACCGCCGCTGGGATGGAAAAGGCGTGAATCAGGCTCCCCAGCACGGCCAGATACATCGCATAAGACGTGTTAAACATCTTCCATGCGAAACTCAGGCCGGGATCCACCAGAAGATGATGGGCCGCGCCGAGGTTGATGAACAGGATATAAAGGACGAAGGCCAGCCGGCAGAGTTTTTCGTTAATGGGGGTCGCGCCGACCGTGATGGCGGCCAGGGCATACCACACCGCCACCATGGCAGCCAGGTTGATCTGCTGGGCTGGGTGGCCGAATCCCCAGAAGAGATTGCGATAAAAGCCCGGGTCATAGGTGCGCAACCAGCCCAGAGACCAGAAGAAGGCCGGGATAAAGGCAATGGCCCCGGAGAGCAGGGTGTAGGTGGCGATGATCGCCGCCGTCGCCAGCCCGAAGACCACGAGGGGCACCGAGCCGGTGTAGCGGCCCTCCAGGCGTGCGACAAAGATATTGGCGAAGAACAACACCACGGCTGTCAATGCCCCCAGGGCGAACAGGATGATGCCCAGATAGAAAAGGGGATGCGCTTTCAGAGGAACATAGGCGGTGAACATGACATCCGCATGTCCGGCGAGGACGATCGCATTAACCAGCAGAGCCCCCAGGAGCATCAGGGCAAAGGCGGCCTGGGCGGCCCGCGGACTCACCAGCCGGGCGTTGAGAAGGACCGTGCTTCCGAAATAGAGCCCCGCTGCTTCAAAGAAGACGATCCAGGCGACCAGCATGTTGAAGCCATGGGCGGTGACCAGACGATAATACCAGGTGGCTGGCAGCAGGTGGATCGCCTCCCAGCGGGTCAGAGCCAGCAGCAGCCCCATGATCCCCCCGACCAGTAGAAAAACCACCGCAGCGGTGGCGTTGGCGATAATCATCCGCTCTGCGGCCAGATCCACCCGTAATCGGGTCACCGGACAAACGCGGAAGATCGCCTTCTCCTCTCCAAGCGGGATAGCCTGGGTGGCCATGAGGCCTCCTTTCGTTCAATCCGTGACCAGAATACGTCCGATCATCACGTGATGTCCGATATAGCAGAATTCGTTGCAGATGATGGAGAACTCCCCACTCTCCAGAGGGGTCAGCGTGATCACATAGACATATTCCGGCAGGATCTGGAAGCTCAGGTTGGCTGGCTGGATCGAGAAACCATGCTGGACGTCGATGGAGGAGATATGGAGGCGGTAAGTCTGTCCTTTCTTCAGCTTGAGGATGGGATACCACTGCCACTGGCGGGCCAGAAGGTAAACATCTCCAGGAGGCGGCTCAACAATGGGGATCCCTTTCTCGGTGCCCACTTGGTATTTCTGGACGAATTCTTCCACGCGCTGCCGGAACTGGGCCGCGGATGCCCGATAGATGGTCGCCGGGACGTTATGGCGACCGAAGGCAAGCCAGATCGGCATCATGGCAAACAGGACGAGACACCATCCGAAGGCCAGCAGCAACCATGTTCGCTCCAACCGATCCAGCGGCCTCCACCATACCCGGGGTGGCGCAACCATTGTAGCCCTCCTTCGCCTTTTCGGGCTCAGGGATCAAGGGGATGGCGCTCTCTGAGGCGACCCCTGGGTCGCCCAGCCCGCAGATGGACCCCTACACTTTAAGGAGGCAGAAGCGGCGTTCGCAGGAGATCCAGCAACCCCCATACGTTATAAAGGATGAGGCTGATGATCAGCGAGAGAAGGAAAAGGAGGAATAGCTCATCAAAGATCGCCTGGCCAAGGGGCATTCGCTCCTTCTCCATATCCGGCCTCCTGGTAGCGCGGGGGAAGCCCTCATCCCCAGAGGGCCATGCAAACCGGTTCTCCTATCCAGATTGTGGAGTCAGTCCGTATCCGGGGATATGATCTTCGTCATATTGTAAAAATTCTCACAATGAGAGGCGCTTCGGGGAAAGACCCTCCGGGGCCATGGAAACAGTGGCGGGGAAAATCCACGGGGGGCTGGACGGGAGCCAGCCCCCACCATCGATGCAGGATACCGGTTATCGGTTGCCGAAGAACCGGAAGACAGATGACGGCCGGACGTCGCCGAGGGCCACGATGTCGCCTTCGCGCAGCCCTTCCAGCACCTCGCTCTCGGTTTCACCCTGAGCGCCCAGTCGGATCTCAACCTCCTCGACGCGATCGCCCACCACCCGGTTGACAAACGCCCGCCCGGTGGTCCGATCGCGGCGGACCGCGGCGTTGGGCACCAGGAGCACGTTCTCCCGGCGATCCACCTCGATCTCCACGGTAGCGCTCATGCCCGACCGGAGGGCAGGATCCCGCTCATCCAGCACCACCCGGACCCGATAGGTGGCCGCGCCCCCCGCCTCCACCGCCACCGGGGCGATGGATTCGATATGGCCCCGGAACGCACGCCCGGGCAGGGCATCCAGGGTGATCTCCACCGGCATAGCCTCCCTCAGGCGGACCACGTCCACCTCATCCACGGTCAGGTCCAGATAGAAGTCGGTCAGATCGGCGAGGACCACCGCGCCTCCCGGGGTCCCGGGGCCGACGATCTGGCCGACCTCGATGTTCAGGGCTACGACGGTGCCATCGAAGGGTGCCACCAGGGTGGCCTGCTCCAGGCGACGCCGGGCCTGTTCCAGTTGCAGGCGGGCCTGCTCCAGCTGCAGGCGCGCGCGCTCGATGGTCAGGGTATCGGGTTGCAGCCGGGCCAGGCTGGCCTGGGCCTGGGCCAGCTGCGCCCGGGCGGCCTCCAGCTGTTCGGGTCGGGCCCCGGCTTTCAGTTTCTCATACTGGAGCCGGGCGACCTCCGCCTGAAGCTCCGCCTGTCCGACCCGGGCGTTCGCCAGATCCAGGTCCACCGGCGCGGAGAACGGGGTGCCGGCGGTTTTATCCCGGGTGAGCTGGGCCTGCCAGAGGGCGTTCTTGGCGATCTCGTAGTTCAGCCGGGCGATCTCCAGATCCAGGGGATCGGGCCCTTTCTCCAGGGCCTGCAAAGCGGCCTGGGCGCTGCGTATGGCTGCCCGCGCGGCGGCCAGTTCCTCCGCTTTGGGGCCCTGAACGGTCTGGCTATAAACCACCTGCTGGGTCAGATAGGCGATCTCCGCCTGGCGCACCGCCAGCTCCAGATCCGTCGTATCCAGGCGGGCCAGGGGTTGCCCTTTGCGAACGGTCTCCCCTTCCCGAACGAAGATCTCGGCCACCGTGCCCGCTGTATCGAAATTCAGAACCGCCTGGGCGCGCGGGCGGATTTTGCCCGCCGCGCTCAGGGTGATCCGGAGCGTCCCTCGCCGGACCGTTGCGGTATCCGTGAAGGTGGGCGGTTGCGCTCGAGCGCGCTGAAAAAGGACCCAGGCCCCGATCAGGATCAGGGCCGCTAACGCCAGGAACAACAGCACCCTGCGGCTTCGCATCGTCGTTCACCTCCCGGCGGGTTCGTCGGATTGCCCCTCCAGCCCCCACAGGAACAGCGCCGTCAGCTCCCGGGCGATCCGCTCGGGGGGCAGCGCGGCCAGGTCGGGGTCCATTTCCATCCCGAAAATCGTCACCCCGTGAAGAGCCCCCCAGATCGCCCACAGGACCAGGCCCGGGTGCAGCGGGCGCTGTCGTCGCTGCAGGGCCGTAGCCAGCACGGTGCGCACGTGCTCCAGGAAAGGCTGGGCGATCTGCCCCATAAACGCCTGACGCACCGCCTCATCGGTGCGGATCTCCTGATACAGGGCCTGCATCAGGGGGAGGTGGGCGCGCATCGCGGTCAGCCGCTCGGTAAGGAAACGCTCCAGCCATTCCTGGGGATCGGTGGTCTCCAGCGTTTCGAGCTGCTGCTGAATCGGACGGATGGTGAAGGCTTCGAACAGGGCCAGGAGGAGATGGCGCTTGGTCGGGAAATAGCGGAAAAGGGTGCCTTCCGCCACCCCGGCCGCCTGCGCGATCGCCCGGGTGGTGGCCCCCCGGAATCCGTATCGGGCAAAGACCTGCGCCGCCGCCGCCAGAATCTGTGCCCGCCGCGCCTCCGCATCCCTTCGCAGGGCCATCGGTGTCCTCCATCGAGTGAGCGCTCACTCAGCATAAAGGGGATCCGGGGGGTTCGTCAATTTTTCCGGTCCGATGTGGGGGCCGCCGGGAAGCGGGGCGGACGCCTAAGGAAGGCGTGCACGAGCAGGCCGGGCGCTCCATGCC
>BEHY01000105.1 GCA_002898735.1 Candidatus Thermoflexus japonica | reverse complement strand
GATCCGGCGCGCCGGATCCATGGTGGTTTCCCAGAGCTGTTCCGGGTTCATCTCCCCGAGCCCTTTATAGCGCTGGGTCACCACCAGCCGCTCATCGGCCGGGTCGATCCCCCGCTTCCGCAGCCGGGCGAAGATCTCATCCCGCTCGGCATCGGAGTAAGCGTAGAAGACCTCCTTGGTCTTCCTGACCTCGATCCGATACAGGGGCGGCTGAGCGATGTAGACATGGCCGTTCTCGATGAGCGGCGTCATGTGCCGGAAGAAGAACGTCAGCAGCAACGTGCGGATGTGGTTCCCGTCCACATCGGCATCCGCCAGGATGATGATCTTGCCGTAGCGCAGCCGGGAGAGATCAAATTGATCTCCGATGCCGGTGCCGATGGCAGAGATCAGCGCCTTGATCTCCTCGTTGGCCAGCATCTTATCCAGCCGGGCCCGCTCCGTGTTGAGGATCTTCCCCCGCAGAGGCAGGATCGCCTGGAAATGGCGATCGCGGGCCTGCTTGGCCGATCCACCCGCCGAATCCCCTTCCACAATGAACAGCTCCGCCTTCTCCGGATCACGCTCTGAGCAATCGGCGAGCTTCCCGGGCAGGGTCAGGGACTCCAGCGCGCTCTTGCGGATGACCAGCTCCCGGGCCTGGCGGGCGGCCTCCCGGGCGCGGGCGGAGGTCAGGCACTTCTGGATGATCGCCCTGGCCTCCCGGGGATTTTCCTCCAGCCAGCGGGCCAGGGCCTCGCCGACCACCGATTCCACAGCCCCTTTCACCTCCGCGTTGCCCAGCTTGCTCTTGGTCTGGCTTTCGAACTGGGGCTCCGGGAGCTTCACGCTGATGACCGCGGTGAGCCCCTCCCGCACATCCTCCCCCGTGAAGTTGGGGTCGCTGTCCTTGAGGAGCCCCGCCTTCCGCGCGTAGTCATTTAACGTCCGGGTGAGCGCCGATCGGAACCCGGTCAGGTGCGTCCCCCCATCCACCGTGTTCACATTGTTGGCGAAAGCCAGCACGGTCTCATTGTAGGCATCGGTGTATTGGAGGGCGACCTCCACCAGGATGTCCCCCACCGTCTTTTCCACATACCAGATGGGATGGAGCGGCTGGCGGTTGCGGTTCAGGTAACGGACGAAGGACTGGATCCCGCCCTCGAAATAGAACGTGATCTCCCGATCCTCCCGTTCATCCACCAGCGTGATGGTGAGCCCGCGGGTCAGGAAGGCCATCTCCCGGAAGCGCTGGGCCAGGGTCTCGAATTTATAGTCGATCCCCCCGCGGAAGATCTCCCCATCCGGCTTGAAATGGATGATGGTCCCATGATCCGCAGGCGGGAAGCGCGGATGCGCATACCAGCGGGCGGGATCCGCTTTCCCAACCCGCTCCACCGGCGTCACCGGGCGGCCCCGCTCATAGCGCTGGCGGAACCGCGCACCATCCCGCTGGACGATGGCCTCGAGCCATTCGGAGAGGGCGTTGACGGCGCTCACACCGACGCCGTGGAGGCCGGTCGCCACCTTATAGCTCCCCCCCCCGAACTTTCCGCCAGCGTGCAGGGTGGTCATCACCACCTCCAGGGCCGGCCGGCCGGTCTGGGGGTGGATATCCACCGGGATCCCCCGTCCGTTATCGGTCACCCGCACGCTTCCGTCGGCCAGGATCTCCACCAGGATATGGGTGCAGACCCCGGCCAGGGCCTCGTCGACCGCGTTATCCACCACCTCATAAACCAGATGATGCAGGCCCCGGATGTCCGTCGAGCCGATATACATGCCCGGGCGCCGGCGGACCGCCTCCAGGCCCTCCAGGACCTGGATCTGGCTGGCGTCGTAGGCCATGACGGCCTCCGCCCCGTTCGAGCCAGCCGCTCGCGCGACCCTTCGCGTCTCATTCGCCATAGATCCTCCCTTCCATAGCGGCCTGAATCGCCCGTCCCACCCACCCGCTCAGGGCCGATCCCAGGGCGGGCGGTGGGCACGAGCACTTTTTCCATTTTAACGCAAATGTCCTCCAGGGAGAACCCCGGGCGCTGGGGTTCCACACGGCGTTCGGACCGGGAGCCCGAGCTTTTTCATTCCAAGCCCTTCTCGCTCCCCGTAAAGACCCCGAACGCCCATCGGGCTGGCATCGGGAAACGCGTCGAGGCGCCTGAATGCCCCTCCCCGAGGGACACGCCCGAAGATCCTCAGACCCAGTCCATGGGATTCGCTTGACTTTTTTTAAATATAGTGTTTAAAATTCTGAAATAGAATCGTTGAATTTTGTGGAGATCGGGATGGCGGCGTGGATCGGGGTCTGCCCGGTATGTGGGGGAGGGCTGGAAGCGGTGGCCCTGCAGTGCCCGGCCTGCGAGACGCGGATCGAGGGGCGGTTCCAGCTGGGCCGGCTGGCCCGGCTTTCCGCCGAACAGCTGGCCTTCGTCGAGCTCTTCCTGCGGTGTGAGGGGAAATTCACCCGCCTGGAGAGCATGACCGGCCTCTCCTACCCCACCCTGCGCAAGCGCCTTCAGGAGATCCTGCGGGCGATGGGCTATGAGGCGGAGGCGGAAGCGCCCCCCGGCCCGGAGGAGCGCCTCCAGATCCTGGAGGCGCTGGCGGAGGGTCGGATCTCCTACGAAGAGGCACTCCGACGATTGCGGGGGGCGGGATCTTCGGAGGGATGACCATGGTTCACGTCGCAGGCCGGGAAGCGGCGAGCGGGTTGCGCCCCGCCGATGTGCGATGGGATTTGCGGGGGATCGCCGATCTGCTGGAAGTGGCCTTCGCCAGCGAGCTGGATGAGATCGGCCAGCGGATCATCCGGGAACTGCGTTTCTGGTCCCGCCTGGGATGGGTGCTGAAGGGCCTGGAATGGTTCCTCCCGCCCGGGGAGACCTTTGCGCCAGGGTATGTGTGGGTGGAGGGCGGCCGTGTCGTGGGCTACGCGATGGTCCGCCGCTTCCGGCCGGGTGTGGAAGGCTGGCTGATCGCCAACGTCGCGGTGGCCCCTGAATTCCGGGGGAGGGGGATCGGCCGGGCGCTGGTCTCGGCGTGTCTGGAATACGCCCGGGCCCATGGGGCCCGATGGGCCGCCCTCCAGGTTCGGGCGGACAACGCCCCGGCCCTTCGGCTGTATCGATCGCTGGGATTCGTCGAGATCGGGCGGATCCAGATCTGGCGTCGGGAGGCCTGGCGTGCGCCGCTCCTTCCGTCCCTCTCCGCGGTGATCCCGGGCTATCGGGTGCGGCCCGCCCGACCTGGAGAGGTGTCCGCCCTCTCCGCCTGGATCGCTGCCGCGGAGAACCCGGCGATGCAGCTGTTTGAGCCTCTGGGCCTGCTTCCGATGGCCCTGGCCCCATGGCCCTTCGGCCGTCGCTGGAAAACCCTCTGGATCATCGAAACCGAAGGCGGGGAGATCGTGGCCATCGCCGCCTGGATTCGACGGGAGGGCGCGCTGACCCTGCGGGCTTTTCTCACCGGCTCCGGAACCCCTCAGCACGCCCGGTGGCTGGTGGAGACCGCCCTGATGGGGATCCCGCCCAGGCTTCCCGTCATGGCCCTCACGGGCGAGGAACCGGCCCTCTCAGCGGCCCTGCTCTCCCTCGGCTTCCAGCCGATCCGCACCCTGATCGGAATGCGCCACGACCTGAAGGCTGGATAGCGGGAGGCCGCCTTCCGAGGGTATTCTGCCCAGGATCCAACTTTCAGAGGAGGTTACGATGGCGCGGGATGAAGAGCGTTTACGGATCCTGAAGATGATCGAAGCCGGCCAGATCACGGCGGAACAGGGCCTGGAGCTGTTGAAAGCGCTCCAGGAGGCCGGGGCAGCTCCCGAGGCCTCCCCCTCCTCCGCACGCTGGCTGCGCATCCGGGTGACGGATGTGGCCTCCGGGCGCCAGCGGGTTCACGTGAGCATTCCCCTGAGCCTCGCGGATCTGGGCCTCCGGATCAGCGGACGTTTCATCTCCGGGATCCCCGGAGGGCAGCTTCAGGAGTTGCTGGAACACCTGCGCAAAGGGATGGCCGGAAAGCTGGTGGAAGTAGTGGATGAGGAAGAAGGAGAGCGCGTGGAGATCATCGTGGATTGAGAGGAGATCCAGAATCCCCCAATGGATGAGGGGCTGCCTGGGGCCACCCCCTCGAAAACTTCCCGCCTGGATAAAGCCAGAAGGAAACCGGACAAAACCATAGATGGCTGGAGCGATGCCTGTGGAGAGAACACCGGACCTCCCGGCGGGTTCGCCATCCCGGATCTCCCGCACTTTCTGGGCCCTCTGGATCGGGCATGCGCTTTCTCTGTTCGGCAGCATGCTGGTTCAATTCGCCCTGGTCTGGTGGATCGCCCGGACCACCGATTCCGCCACGGTGCTTTCCATCGCCACGCTGCTGGCCCTCATGCCCGGCATCCTTCTGGGCCCGGCCATCGGAGCCCTGGTCGATCGCTGGGATCGTCGGGCGATCATGCTGGCCGCAGACGGCGGGATGGCGGGGATCACCCTGGGATTGGCCATCCTCGCCGGGATGGGAACTTTCGATCTGGGTCCGGTTTACGGGGCCATGTTCTTCCGTTCGCTGCTGGAGACCTTCCACTGGTCTGCTCTCCAGGCCTCCATCCCGATGCTGGTTCCCGAGCGTCATCTGGCCCGGATCGCCGGATTCCATCAGGCGCTTCAGGGGACACTGAATATGATCGCCCCGCCGGCTGGGGCCATCCTGCTGAGCCTTCTGACTCTTCCCGGCGTGCTGATGGTGGATGTGCTGACCGCCGTTCTGGCCATATCGATCTTGCTGTTCATCGCCATCCCCCGACCATCCCGGGACTCCTTCAGCCGCTCCGCGTGGTGGCAGGAAATGCTGGAGGGTCTGGACTACGTGCGGCGGTGGTCTGGAGCGCTGGCGCTGATGGGAATGGGCGCCCTGATCAATTTCGCGGTGCATCCGGCCTTCGCCCTGCTCCCCCTGATGGTCACGCGCCATTTCCGGGGCGGAGCCCTGGAGCTGGGGTGGCTGGAGTCGGCGTGGGGGGTGGGGGTGATCAGCGGCGGTTTCATGCTCGGAGCCTGGGGAGGGTTCCGGCGCCGCATTTACACGACACTGGCCGGCCTGATCGGGATGGGCGCCGCGCTGTTGACCATGGGTCTGCTGCCCCCTTCGGCCTTCCCGGTGGCCCTGGGGGCGATGTTTGTCGGAGGCGTGATGAATGTTCTGACCAACGGCCCGATCTTCGCGATCCTCCAGGCAGTGGTGCCTCCGGGCATGCAGGGCCGCGTCCTTCTGGTCATGGGAAGTGTGGTGGGGGCGATCGCACCGCTGGGCATGGTCATCGCCGGGCCCGTGGCCGACACCCTGGGCGTGCAGGTGTGGTTTCTGGCTGGAGGGCTCGCGTGTGCGCTCACAGGAGCCCTGGGTCTGGGGGTTCCCTCCATCGTCCAGCTGGAGGAACGGGCCCCCCATCGAATGCAGACCCCCACTCCCTGAATTCAAGCGAAGCGGGCCTCCTCCGGGAGGCCCGAGAGGCCGAGCCGGCCTCGCTTTGCCTCCCCCTCCCTGCGACATAGAAGGTTGCGGGGAGAGAACGTTCGCGCTCTCGTTTCATCCATCAACCCATATCCTGAAGGCGAGGGGAAGCCCGTATGGCCCTCCGATTCGGTATTCAATTGCTTCAGGCTCCGCTGCTGCTGGAGCTATCCCGGCCATGGCTGGAGGGCGCGACCGGAGGGGCCGGCGTCGACGCGGCCCGGCTAACGGAGCGCATCGCGGATGAGGGATTCGATCTCATCGAGCTGAACCCGGACCTCCAGGTCCTTTTCCCCGAATCCTTTTCCCTACCGGCCCTTCGCCGCCTGCAGGAGCTGAAGGAAACGCGGGGCGTGCATTACACCGTCCACCTTCCCCTGTGGTCCCTGGATCCCTCCAGCCCGGTGGAAGGCATCCGCCGCGCATCCGTGGATCTCCTGGTCGATGCCGTTTTCCGTCTGGCCCCGCTGCAGCCCGAGGTCTACGTGCTCCACATCGCAGGGCCTCTCGCGTCCGAGTTTTTCACCTCCCCGACCATCCCCGAAGCCGCGCGAGGGGCGCTGATGCGCCGCTTTCAACAGCAGGCCGCCCGAAGCCTCGAAGAACTCCTGCGCCGCACCGGATTGTCCCCGCGATCTCTGGCCCTGGAAACCATTCAATTCCCGCTGGAGCTCACGCTGGAGCTGGCGGAGACCTTCGATCTCTCGATCTGCTTCGATACCGGCCACGTGGCCTCACAACAGCCCGGACCCTATCCTTTTCAGGAGGCCCTGGAACGCTGCCTCCCCCGCCTGGCGGAGATCCATCTTCATGACGGCTATTATCGCCGGAGGCCGGACGGCTCCACAGCCTGGGCGGACCATCTTCCCCTCGGACAAGGAGAGGTCCCGGTGAGGAAGCTCTTCCAGACCCTGGAAGCACGTCCGTTCGACGGGCCCGTGATCCTGGAGCTGAGCCTGGATGCCGCGAAGGCTTCCCTGGCTTTCCTGAGGCAGATGGGCGAGGCGGGATAGGGCGTATACCCGGTCGAAAGAGGCAAGCCCGGGGAAACGAAGGACACCCTGGGGGCTGAGCGAGATCCCCTCAGAGCCTCAAAGGGGAACGAAGGGGGTCAGGCCGTCTCCGAACCGGGTTCTCCTTCTTCCTGGGGGATTTCCTCAGGGGCGAAGGCCTTTCCATCCTGAAGCCACCATACCCCGCGATCCCGGGCCATCCCCCGGGCCGGGACGGTCAGCTCCTTCGCCGCCACCACCGGGATCACCTCCGCCTCCAGGGCTCGGGCGAAAAGGCCCGCCCGCTCCGCCGCCCGAACCACATCCTCCGTGCTCCCCAGCCAGGAGACCTCCACCGCCAGATAGACCCGGCGGTTCTCCCGCCGGTGGAAGCCCTCCACCAGCAGGTCCAAGGGAGCCGCCCGGTCCGCCTCCTCCCCCGTGAGGCGTCCGGCGACTTCCGCCTCCTCCAGGATCTCCACCTTGCGCGCATCCGGGATGACAGCGGCCCGCCGCAGCAGGGGGCGGAAGAGGCCCGGATTCTCCCGGTAAAGGGCCTCCAGGCGCATCGACTTGAGCTCCCCCAGGTCCCGGCTGTGGTCCTCCTGGCGGTTCTCCACCCGGTCCAGGCGCTCTTCTACCCGATCCAGGCGGTTCTCCACCCGATCCAGGCGCTCTTCTACCCGATCCAGACGATGCTCCACCCGATCCAGGCGGTTCTCCACTCCACCCAGGCGATCCTCCACCCGGTCCACGCGCTGCGTCAGGATCCCGAGGGCCTCGGCCAGCTCGGCAAAACGACGGTCGGTCTCCGCACGATGTTCCAGGAACTCCTGACGGTGCTCCAGGAACTCCTGGCGGTGGGCGGCGAAGGCCTCGCTCAGGCGGCGAACGGCTTCCGCCAGCTCGGCGAAGCGGGCCTCGGTCTGGGTCTGGAACGCGAGGAACTCCTGGCGGTGGGCGACGAAGGCCTCCACCAGCCCCTGGAGGTTCTCCTCCGTGCGACGCTGCGCCTCCACCAGCTG
>BEHY01000104.1 GCA_002898735.1 Candidatus Thermoflexus japonica | reverse complement strand
TGCACGGAGTGCAAAGAGCGCAATTACACAACCCAGAAGAATCGGAACAATGACCCGAACCGTCTGGAGCTTCGAAAATATTGCCCGCGATGTCGTAAGCATACTTTGCACCGGGAAACCAAGTGAATTTCCCGGGATCTCCTGAATGAGCGTATCCGCAGGCCGGTAGCTCAACAGGCAGAGCAGCGGACTCCAAATCCGCAGGTTCCAGGTTCGAGTCCTGGCCGGCCTGCCTCGAACGGCCCTGGGACACCGTAATGCGGTGTCCCAATTTGTGTTAGGGGGTCATACGGCTGACCGCCCTCCCTCCTGGCCAGAGGCCGGGGGGAAGGCGTTCGAGGGATGAGGGGGGGCCATGGGCCCCCGATCGGGAGGGTGGGCAATTCCCGAAGCCGCGGGGGTGGCGCGTCGGGCCCGACCCGGCTCTGAACGGTCGGGAGCAGGGCATGGCAATCTGCTGAGCAAGGGGTGGATATCCGGTGGCGAAAGCGGCAGAGACCCGGCGATTCTTACGAGGCGAGTGGGCTCCCCTTCGATATCTGCGAGAGGTTCAGGGGGAGCTCAAGAAAGTCCGCTGGCCAGACCGGGAGGAGCTGTATCGGCTGACCGGGGTGGTCCTGGCGGTCACCATTGGGATGTCCATCCTCCTGGGGCTGGTGGATTATTTCTTCTTCTGGCTGTTTGGAGGAATCTTCACCACGCCTCAGGATCCTCTCCGGTTGGGCATCGCGATCGTGGGCAGCCTGGTGGGTCTGGGGGCGCTGGCTTATGCGCTGGCCAGGGATTAGAGGATCCGGACCCGGCGGGGGTGATGGGAGGACGGCTCGGGCGCGGGAATCCCCTTCCCCCGTCTGCGGTCAGGGATTCCCCTGAAGGGGAAACGGATGGAGAGCGGGCGGGGCTGGGCGGGGTGTGGAGAATGTCCCGCCCAGCCCTGTTTTGCAACAGGAGCGGGACAGGTTCTCTTATCTCAGCTCAGAATCCGAAAAGGGAGACTTATGAACTGGGAAGAAGAGCGGCCCTCGTCTCAGGAACCCCTTGAAGTAGACGAGGAGTCTCTGGAGGAGTTGCTGCGGGAACTGGAGGTTGAGGAAACCGCCACGACGTCGATCCATGAGGAGAAGGGAGAAGAGGAGGAGAGTGTGGCGGTTTCCCGGGCGGAGGGGGAAGGCCCACCGGTGGCCTCGCGGGAACGGGCCTGGTATGTGGTTCATTGCTATGCCGGCTCCGAGCACAAGGTGAAGCATAGCCTGGAGCAGCGGATCGCCTCCATGGGCATGCAGCACAAGATCTTCAACATTGTGGTCCCGGAGGAGGAAGAGATCGAGATCCGGGAGGGGAAGAAGCAGCCGGTTCGACGGCGAATTTACCCGGGCTATATCCTGGTGGAGATGATCATGGACGAGGATTCGTGGGCCGTGGTCCGATTCACGCCTGGAGTGACCGGTTTCGTGGGGATGGGCAATCAACCCACCCCACTGCGCCCGGAGGAGGTCCAGGCGATTTTCAAGCGTATGGAAAGCAAGGCTCCGCGAATTCGCGTCACCTTCAAACCCGGGCAGAAAGTTCGCATTACGGAAGGGCCTTTCGCGGATTTTGTGGGGATTGTGGATGACATCGATCCGGATAAAGCCAAGGTTCGGGTTCTCGTCTCCTTCTTTGGACGGGAAACTCCGGTCGAGCTGGATTTTACCCAGGTGGAGAAAATTTAGCGGGAGCTGCACCTATGGCCAAGAAGGTCAAAGCGGTCATCAAGCTCCAGATCGAAGCAGGTAAGGCGAACCCGGCGCCCCCCATTGGGCCGACCCTGGCCCCTCACGGGGTCAATGTGATGGCGTTTTGTAAAGAATACAACGCCCGCACGGCGCATATGGCCGGCCAGATTGTGCCGGTGGAGGTCACGATCTACACGGATGGCTCCTTTACGATGGAGCTCAAGACCCCGCCAGTGTCTGATCTCCTCCGCCGGGCGGCCGGCATCGAGAAGGGCTCCTCGGAGCCGAACCGGCAGATTGTCGGTCGGATCACCCGGCAGCAGCTCCGGGAGATCGCCGAGCTTAAAATGAAGGATCTGAACACGGAGGACATCGAGGCGGCCATGCGGATGATCGCCGGCACGGCCCGCAGCATGGGCATCCAGATCGTGGATTAGGCGTTACGCTGTTGATCCCCCTTTCTCCCTGCGGGGGCGATCCTGCCTCCCGGAGTGGAGCAGCGGCGGATATCCGGATGAAGATGTGGGAGGGCCGGAACGGCCCGTGCGCACCACAGGAGGTTCAAAAATGGGCGAACGAGGGAAGAAATATCTGGAGGCGTTGAAGAAGGTGGATCGGGAGCGCCTCTATTCTCCGCGCGAGGCGCTGGAGCTGGTCAAGGAGACCAGCTACACCCGATTCGATGGCACGGTCGAGGTTCACATGCGCCTGGGGGTGGATCCCCGCCATGCGGATCAGCAGGTGCGCGGGGTAGTTGTTCTCCCCCACGGGCTGGGCAAGCGGGTCCGTGTCCTGGTGTTCGCGGCTGGGGAGGCCGCGCGGATCGCCCAGGAGGCCGGTGCGGATTACATCATCAGCGATGATGAGGGGATCAAACGGATCCAGGAGGGGTGGACGGACTTCGATGTGGCCATTGCGACGCCGGATATGATGCCGAAGGTCGGCCGGTTGGGTCGGATCCTGGGCCCCCGCGGGTTGATGCCGAACCCCCGGGCGGGCACGGTGGTGAATCCGGAGGATCTCCCCCGGGCGATCCGGGAGGCGAAGGCGGGCCGGGTGGAGTTCCGGGTGGATAAGACCGCCAACCTCCACGTGCCCATCGGCAAGGTCAGTTTCTCTGTGGATCAGTTGCTGGAGAATTTCGCCGCTCTGATGGATGCGGTGAAGAAGGCCCGACCCTCCGGGTTGAAGGGACCCTACATCCGAAAGGTGGTCGTCAGCGCGACCATGGGGCCCGGCATCAAGGTGGATCCGGTGGCCGCCCAATCGCTGGAAATCGCTGCCTGAGGGAGCTGGGGGCGGGATGGGTCCTCTCCCTGGCCAGCCCAGCCCCGATGGCCCCTCGAAATGTCACAGCCTGGTTCAAACCCTGCCGTTGAAATCAGGTGCGTTTTCGCTTAATGGGGGAGATCCCCGCCTGTCGAGGCAGGGCGCAGAACGAACCCTCCCTCGCGATCAGGAGATCAGCGAGCGGGTTGCGGGTGCGCCCCTGCCCGGGTTGGCGGGGGCGCACCGGTTTTTTTATATCGGGCTTTCGCGGTTGACCGGTCATCCCATTGGGGAAACCGGCTGTTTAATTCCTAACTCGTTTGCGGAGGTGGGGCTTGCCGTTTACACGCGCGGAGAAGGAGCAGATGATCGCGCAGTATCGG
Source organism: Candidatus Thermoflexus japonica (assembly GCA_002898735.1). Taxonomy (GTDB): domain Bacteria; phylum Chloroflexota; class Anaerolineae; order Thermoflexales; family Thermoflexaceae; genus Thermoflexus; species Thermoflexus japonica. The sequence continues at coordinate 4,146 of BEHY01000104.1, read as the reverse complement.
GAGCTGCTCTCCCGCAGCCAGGCCCTGATCCTTGCGGACTACCAGGGGCTGGACGCGCAGGGCATGTACCGGCTTCGCCAGAAGGTCAAGAAGTCCGGCGGGGCGTTCCATGTCACGAAGAACACGTTGCTCCGCATCGCCCTGCAGCAGGCCGGGTGGACCGTGCCGGAGGATCTGCTGGAAGGCCCCACGGCGGCGGCTTTCTGTCTGGAGGATCCTCCCGCGATCGCCAAAGCGCTGCTGGAGTTCGCTGAGGAGAGCAAGATCCTCAAGATCAAGGGCGGGCTGCTGGATGGGCGCCGGCTGCGCCCGGAGGATGTGAAGGCGCTTGCCGAATTGCCGCCGCGACCAGTGGTGCTGGGCCAGGTCCTGGGGGCGATCCAGGCCCCGGCGGCCCAGCTGGCCGGCGTGCTGACCGCTGTTCTGCAGCAGGTCGTCGGCGTGCTGCAGGCGCGGGCCGATCAGCTGAAGGAGACTTCCCAAACCGCTTAAATCCTCTGGAGGTGATTTTCCCATGGCAGATCTTCAGAAGCTGGTCGAGGAGTTGAGCAACCTGACTTTGCTGGAAGCGGTGGAGCTCGTGAAGTTGCTGGAGGAGCGCTGGGGCGTGAAGGCGGCGGCTCCTGTCGCCGTCGCCGCTGCTGTCCCGGCTGCGGCCCCCGGCGCCCCGGCTGCCGCCCCGGCCGTTGAGGAGAAAACGGAGTTCGATGTGATCCTCAAGGAGGTCGGGCCGAAGAAGATCGAAGTGATCAAGGTGGTGCGTCAGCTGACCAACCTGGGCCTCAAAGAGGCCAAGGATCTGGTCGAGGCCGCCCCCAAGCCGGTCCTCGAGGGCGTCAGCAAGGAAGTGGCTCAGGATGCCAAGGCGAAGCTGGAGGCCGTGGGCGCTGTCGTGGAGATCAAGTGAAAGCGATGCGTCCGGGGGAAGGGGGGATTCGGAAAAGCGGAATCCATGGGGCGGGCGACTTCACCGCCCGCCCCACAGTCCCCCCAAACCCGGTCTGTGGGGGAAGGGCGGACACGTGAGCCTTCCCTGTTCGCATCAGCCGTGGGCGGAATCGTCCGCTTGCAGAAACCGCGCGTAGAGCTCACGTAAGGCTTCCCCGGGGCGCGCCTCGTAATCCTCGGGCACCGGCAATGGGGCCGGAGGGGAAATGACCGGGCGTTTCCGGGCGGCAAAGCGGGCGACGGCTTCCACGGCGGGTTTTCGGCTCCCATCCGGCCGCAGCAGCCCGAAGTGCCGTTCGTGCACCAGTCGATCGCACGGGGGGCGATCCCACAGATCTGGATGGTAATCGCTGAAGCACCAGATGAAGGCCCCGAGGGCACCCGCTTGATGCAGGGCCTCCAGCGCCCGCTCATGGAAGGCGGCCGCTTCCTCCTCCGAGACCAGGACGGTCTCAAAAGCGCGATCCTCCAGCTGGATCCGGATCCGCTGGGTGGGCTGGCCTGGCGGAGCGGTGGGCAGTCCGAACTCCTCAAAGAGCACCGGTTTCCCACCCAGGCTGGCGGTGAGGCGCGTCAGGAAGGCCAGCATCTGCTCGTCCAGTCGATGCCGCGCCCATTGGGCGTAAACCGGGTAGCCGTGCATGCAGAGGAAATCCAGCATGGGCGCCAGGGCGCGGATCCGAAATCCCAGATCTTCCTCCAGGACCGGGCTATGGAAGCCGATGGTGATGGGATGCGCCCGATCAATCGCCCGGAGGGCCCGGGTCAGGGTGGATAGCCAGCGGGCCGCCGCCTCCGGTGTACGAGGGCGGAGCACGAGATCCGGCTCGTTCCCGAGATCCCATGCGAGCAGGGCCGGGTGATCTTGCAATGCCTGTGCCGCCGCTTCCAGCATCCGAACCTGAGCTTCCAGGGCAAGGGGATCCTCGTAGAGATCCCGAAGGCGTCCTTTCACCGCGCGCCCGCCTGCGATCAGGCGAAAGCGGGGATCGCTTTCCCGCTCCCCGTCGAGCAACCACAGCGGCAGCCAGTTGACCCCGCTCATGTGGCCGGTGAACAGCGTAACGATCACCTGCAGCCCATCCATGTGGGCCAGGTCCAGGACCTGGCGGAGGCGCTCGAGCATGCCTGGATCCGCAGCGTGAGGTTCGGGCATGAAATCTTCCCACATGAGGAAAATGCGGACCCCATCCAGGTTCCACGAGGCGATCTCCGCGAAATCCCGGCGGGTTTCCTCCGGGTCGAACTGTTTCCACCAGAACATCGCTTTGGTGCGCGGCCAGTAGTTCACACCGACCAGGAAGTGAGGATCCCTTATCGCCATCGATCCTCCCTCACAACAAGAGATGAGCGAGCAGAGGCGGGGGCCGGGCCGGTGAGGGAGACCGGCTCCGGCCCTCTGCCCCTCGAATTCACCCCCCGGCCGTTGGGAGGCGAAAACCCCTCAACGTCCCCGGCAGAAACGTTCCACCTCCTCTTTTCCAACGGTTGCCACCCCGATCACCGTATCGGCCCCGCCGTAATAAACATAATACATTCCATCGATCTCCACCGCTCCACAGGTGAAAACCACATTAGGAACCTGCCCCTCGCGCTCCCATGGGGTCTCCGGGGAGAGGATAGGCGCTTCCTGGCGTCGGATCACCCGGGCGGGATCCTCCAGATCCAGAAGGGCGATCCCAAGCCGATACACCCGATGATCATCCACCCCGTGGTAAAAGAGCAGCCAGCCCCATTCCGTCCGGATCGGTTGCGCGCCAGCTCCGATCTTCCATGACTCCCAGGTCCCCGGGCGAGGGCGCATGATCACCTGATGATCCGTCCAGTGGATCAGATCGTCCGAATAGGCCAGCCAGATGTCCGGGGGTCTCCGGTGGAGCATCGCATACCGTCCGTTGATCTTCTCCGGGAAGAGGGCCGCATCCTTGTTGTCTTCATCCGGGAGAAGAATCCCGTGTCGCGTCCAGGTGATGAAGTTCGTGGTGGAGGCCATGGAGATCCGGACCTCGGATCCAGAGTAGGCAGTGTAAAGGACATAGAATTTCCCTTCCATCCACGTAATGCGCGGATCCTCCACCCCCCGGGCTTCCCAGGGCGCAGCCGGGCTCAGGACCGGCTGGTCCAGCCGGTAAAAGGTGAAGCCATCCGGGCTGACCGCATACCCCAGGCGGGAGATCATATCCTCGCCCATGGCCCGGTAGAGCATGTGAACCAGGCCGTTATGATAGACAACGCCGGCGTTAAAGACATAGCGGGACTCCCAGGGATGATGGGGCAGGGGTTTCAGGATGGGTTCAGGATGACGGGTGAGATGAAGCATCGGAGCCCTCCTCATGATCGTGTTGAGATGGGATGCGGCGGGCAACCTCCCGCCGGATGGACCAGACCAGAAGCGCCAGGAATCCCCCGCTGATCAGCAGAGCCAGAACATCCAGCGAGCCGGGAAGGTGGCGTTCGGTGCCGGGCAACAGGAGGCCTTTCGGATTCTGAAAAGGGGGATGGGTCTGGTGCTCTCTCGTCTATGGAAACTGCTGGCCCGGATTTACGAACTGCAGGCTACCTATCGAATGATGGATCCTCCTGGTCGGGGCTTATTGGACTCCGGGCCAGCGGATCGCAGCCGATCCCGCGCCGCGGAGCAGCGTGGGGAGAGGGGATCGCTCCTCTCCCGGATGGAAGCCTGAATTTGCTCCAGCGGATGATCCCGCGCGGTGTCACGGCCCGGTCCTCTGCGGACCCTCCACCACCTGTCGCAGGTCCGCACATCCCAGCCGCAATCCCCACTGCAGCACCCGATAGCGGAAGTTTCCCTCTTCCCAGATCAACCCGGCCGCATTCTCCCCAGGGCTTCGAAGGCAACGCCCCGGTTGACCGCGAACCTGCAGCCGCTCCACCGAACCCGCCGGATTGGGCGGCCCGCCCTGCCACCCCCGCCGGGCCGTCTCCACCACCAGCGCTCCGTAGCCCCACGAAAAGACCGGCACTTCCACCCAGAATCCCTTCGTTGTCCGTGGACCCCACCGCGCCCACCAGAGGCGCTCCCGCTCCTCCTGTGCCGGCCGGTAAATCGTCCGAACTGCCTCCAGCGCGCCATCCACTTCTGTATCTGCCGGAGCCAGTCCTGAAGGGAGCCAGCGCACTTTCAGGGGGGCGAAGGGGAGGCGGAGGACCAGGATGACCACCCGTAGCGAAGCCTCT
>BEHY01000103.1 GCA_002898735.1 Candidatus Thermoflexus japonica | reverse complement strand
GCGGTGGTGGCGATCCTGTATGGGGCGCTGGCTTCTTACGCCCAGGATGACTTCAAGCGTCTGGTGGCTTTCTCCAGCGTCTCCCATATGGGATTCGTCATGCTGGGGCTCTCCGCGCTGAACCCGCTGGGCGTGCAGGCGGCGCTCCTCCAGATGGTCAACCACGGCCTGAGCACCGGGGGGTTGTTCCTGCTGGTGGGGATGCTGTATGAGCGGACCCACACCCGGGATTTCCGGGAGCTGGGCGGATTGTGGAAGATCCTTCCGGTGTATGGAGGGATTCTCATGGTGGTGGGGCTCTCCTCGATGGGGTTGCCCGGGTTGAATGGCTTCGTGGGGGAGTTCCTGATCCTGCTGGGAGCCTTCGGATCTGCAGCGCTCGGCCCGGTGGCCCGCGGGTTGACGGCGGCAGCCGCCCTGGGGGTCGTGCTGGCTGCGATTTACATTCTGACGATGCTGATGCGGGTGCTCCATGGCCCGTTGCAGGAGCGATGGCAGGGATTGCCCGATCTCAATGCCCGGGAACTGGCGATCATGGCCCCGTTGCTGGCCCTGATCATCCTGATCGGCCTCTATCCCCTGCCCTTCTTTGCGGCGATGCAGGCTTCGATCCAGCAGAGCCTGTCGGTCTTCGCCCAGGCGACGCTGGCGGTGCGTTAACCTGACCGATGGAGGCGGGGAAGGGTCTGGATGCGCCCTGCTTGCCTTCGAGACCTCAAAGGGAAAACCGACGGGGAGAGCGTGCACGGATGACGTGGTGGCCGTTGCTGCCGACTCTGGTTCTGACCGCAGGCGCACTGGGGCTGCTGCTGGTGGAGGCGTTCCGGCGCCCGGGATCGGCCTCCGGGATGGCCTGGGGGGCGCTGGGGATCACGGCGTTAACGCTGGGAGCCGCCAGCGCGCTGGTCGGCCACCGGGAGATCGAAGGCCTGTATCGGATGGTGCGCTGGGATCCGCCCGCGTTCTGGTTGAGCCTGACCATCCTGATCGGGACCGGGCTCGCCATCCTGCTATCGCGGCATTATCTGGCGGATCAGGGGATGGAGCGGGGGGAGTATTATGTGTTCCTTCTGCTGGCCGCTGCGGGGATGCTGCTGATGACCGTGGCCGCGGATCTGCTGATCGTCTTCCTGGCCCTGGAGTGGCTCTCCTTCCCCCTGTATGTGCTGGCTGGCTTCGCCCGCCCCCGGCTGGAATCCGAAGAGGCGGCCCTGAAATATTTCCTGCTGGGCGCCTTCGCCTCGGCGTTCCTGGTGTTCGGGATCGCCCTGATCTTCGCGGGGACCGGCCTGACCAACCTGAGGGACCTGGCGGCCTGGTTGAAGCGCCCGGATCCGGGGACGCAGCCGCTGGTCTGGATGGGCGGTGCCCTGTTGCTGGTGGCCCTGGGATTCAAGGTGGCCGCGGTGCCCTTCCATCTCTGGACCCCCGATGTCTATGAGGGGGCGCCGACGCCGGTTACCGGCTTTATGGCAGCGGCCACCAAGACCGCGGCCGTGGCGGCCCTGATCCGGGTGTTCCTGATCGGGCTGGGGCCCGCCGCGGCGCTGTGGAGCGGCCCGATGGCATGGATGGCCGCGGCGACCATGCTGGTGGGCAACGGGGTGGCCCTGATGCAGTCCGACTTCAAGCGGATGATGGCCTATTCCAGCATCGCCCATGCAGGCTATCTGCTCATGGGGTTGCTGGGAGACCCTGCCCTGGCCATCCCCGGCGTGATGTTCTACCTCCTGGCTTATACGCTGGCGACGATGGGGGCCTTCGCGGTGGCGGTGGGGATGGTCGGCCCGGAAGGGGAGGACCAATCGTTCAGGGCCTATACCGGGGTCGCCCGGAGGTCGCCCGGGATCGGAACGGCGATGGCGCTCTTCATGCTTTCCCTCATCGGCGTGCCCCCCACCGCCGGCTTCTTCGCCAAGCTCCTGCTGTTCGCGGCGGCCTGGCAGGCCGGATGGATCGCTCTGGTGATGGTGGGCATCATCACAACGGTGATCTCCGCTTACTTCTATCTGCGCATCGTGGTTGCGATGTGGATGGGTCCAGGGGAGCCGGTGCGCCTTCCGAAGCCCGATCTCTGGGTTCGTCTCTCCGTCGCCCTCGCCGGGGTGGGGACGCTTCTTCTGGGCGTTCTGTGGCTGATGATCAGCGGGCTTTCGTTATGAACGCCCGCGCCGCCCTCACCGACCCCTTCGGAAGAACCGGTTCGGGTTTAAGGTGCAAGTCCAGGGACATCGAAAAGCCCTGGCCCGGCGTATCCCCCGGGGTTTCAAGGGATCCCGGGGATTGTGATATAATTTCCCGGCGTGCATAGGGCAGGCAGGATGGAGCGGCTGGATGTTTGAGGGGCTGACCCAGAAATTCCAGCAGATCTTCGACCGCCTGGGGCGACGGGGGGTGTTAACGGAGGCCGATGTCGATGCAGCCCTCCGGGAGATCCGCCTCGCCCTCCTGGAGGCGGATGTCCATTACACCGTCGTTCGGGATTTCCTGGCCCGGGTACGGGAACGCGCGGTGGGCGCGGAGGTTGCCCGGAGCCTCACCCCCGCGCAACAGGTGATCCGGATCGTCTATGAGGAGCTGGTGAAAACCCTGGGGACCCCCGCTCCGATCCGCATGGCCGGATCTCCCCCCCATGTCGTGATGCTGGTGGGCCTCCAGGGGTCCGGGAAGACCACCACGGCCGCGAAGCTGGCCCTGCGCTTGCGCAAGACCGGGCAGCGGCCGCTCCTGGTGGCGGCGGACGTTTATCGCCCGGCCGCCATCACCCAGCTGGAAGTTCTGGGGCGGCAGCTCAACATCCCGGTTTACCAGGAAGGGCCGGAGGCGGATCCGGTCGCCATCGCCCGGCACAGCCTGCGGTTTGCCCGGGAGCAGGGGCATACGCTGGTGATCCTGGATACGGCGGGCCGGCTTCACATCGATGATGAGATGATGCGGGAGCTGGAGGCCATTCGGGATGCGGTCCGGCCGGAGGAGATCCTGCTGGTGGTCGACGCCATGACCGGGCAGGATGCGGTGCGGGCGGCCGAGGCGTTCCATCAGCGCCTGGGGCTGACGGGCCTGATCCTGACCAAGCTGGATGGCGACGCGCGGGGCGGGGCGGCCATCAGCATCCGGGCCGTGACCGGCGTGCCGATCAAGTTCATCGGGGTAGGGGAGAAGCCGGATCAGCTGGAGCCGTTCCAGCCAGAACGGCTGGCCTCCCGCATCCTGGGCATGGGGGACGTGCTCTCCCTGATTGAGAAGGCCCAGGAGGCCGTGGAGGCGGAGAAGGCGGCCGAAATGGCCCGCAAACTGACGCGGGCCGAATTCACGCTGGAGGATTTCCGGGAGCAGCTGCGGATGATGCGGAAGATGGGCCCGCTCTCCCAGCTGCTGGAGCTGCTGCCGGGCTATCAGCAGCTCGCCCGGATGATCTCCCCGGAGGAGGCGGATCGACAGTTCAAGCGCATCGAGGCCATCATCAACTCGATGACGCCGGAGGAGCGGCGGAACCCGGAGATCATCAACGCCAGCCGCAAGCGCCGGATTGCGCGCGGGAGCGGCACCACGGTGCAGGAGGTCAATCAACTGCTCAACGAGTTCCGCCAGCTGCAGCGTCTGATGAGGCAGATGAAATCCGGCCGGGGTGGCTTTCCGTTTCCCTTTTTCCGGTAAGGAGCTGGAGGCCGCCGAGCGGCCCCCCGCCCTCAAGGGGTTTTCCCTCCTCCGCGATGGCCGCGGGGCCATCGGTCTTCCGGATTCCGGTCCGTTTGCGCAAGCCCTGTTCCTGTGAAAACTCGATCAGCGAGGTGAGGATGGTTCGGATCCGTTTGCAGCGCATGGGCAAAAAGCATGAGCCGACCTATCGGATCGTCGTGGCCGATTCGCGGGCGCCACGGGATGGGAAGTTCATTGAGATCATCGGGCATTACAACCCCCGCACGGAGCCGGAGACCATCGTGGTCAACGAGGCGCGCGCGCTCTACTGGCTACGGGTGGGCGCCCAGCCCACGGAGGCCGTGCAGATCCTGTTCCGCAAAACGGGGACCCTGGCTCGTTTCGAGCGCCTGAAGGCCGGCGAGCCGCTGGAGGCCCTTGTTGCGGAAGCCACGGCCCTCCAGGCGGGCACCCGCACGTCCACCCGATGAGGAGTTGGCCGATGCAGGCTTTTCTGGAGTTCATCGCCCATGCCCTCCTGGACGATCCCTCCTCGGTGCGGATCAAGGAGGTCCGCCGGGGGCCGGTTGTGAAGTATTTCATGAAGGTCCCCCAGGCGGAGATGGGGCGCCTGATCGGCCGGGATGGACACCTGGCGGAGGCGATCCGGCAGGTGATGCGGGCCGCCGCCCCGCCGCATCGAAAGGTGGACCTGCGGATTGAGCCCCTGGATTGAGCGAGCCATTGAGAACCGGCGCGATGCGGAAGCCGCTCCCTCGCTTCCTGGCTGTGGCCCGGATCGCCCGCCCATGGGGGGTCCGGGGGGAGATGAAGCTGGAAATCCTCACCGATTTCCCGGAACGGCTCAAACGGCTGAAGCGTGTTTACATCGGTGAGGAAGCCATCCCCTATGAGGGCGTTCGCTTTCGCTATTACAGGGGGATGGTCCTGATGCGGCTGCCCGGCTGTGAGACCCGCGAGGCTGCGGAGGCCTTGCGGGGGCGCCTGGTCCTGATCGAGCGGGAGGAGGCCGTCCCGCTCCCCCCGGGGGAGTTTTACGAGCACGAGATCCTGGATATGGATGTTTACACCACCGAGGGGGTATACCTGGGGCGTGTGAAGGAGATCCTCTATACGCGGGCCAACGATGTATACGTCGTCCTGGGCCCCTTCGGAGAGGTCCTCATCCCCGCCATCCGGGATGTCGTCCGGGAGATCGATGTGGAGGCCAATCGGATGGTGATCTGGCCCATGCCCGGCCTCCTCGACGAGGCCGAGGAAGCGTGAGTGGAGCCCCTGTTTCCACCTCCGTATCTGTCCCTCCCGCCTGTCCTGAGCCCGGTTATGAGCTTCCCGGAGGGCTGGCCCTGTTTTTCAGGAGTCCTGTGAATGGTTTCCCTCGGGGCCGCAAAAGGCCAAAGGCCGAGGAAAGCGACGAGGAACACCTCGCCCCTCGCATCTGAGCCACCCCTTCGGGTCAACCTTGCTCAAACCTCCGGTTTTGTGCGATACTTGGGATAGGGCCCCAATCCTGGCGCCGGTGCTCCTGCCGGTTTGGGGGATGAACGGGCAAAAGCGCCCAGGGGCTGGGCGTCCGGTTTGCTCCAGAGGGCCTGACGGCGGGGGGATGCCGAAGCATCCCGCTGATGAGTCCCGATGACCGCATGGGCTATCCATCTCGGGCGCTTCGGGGAGGTTTGAATGGCGGAAACCATTCTGGTGATTGAAGACGAAGTGGAGCTGGCGGACTTAATTCGGCTCTTTCTTGAGCGACGGGGGTTCCAGGTTATGCTGGCCTTCAACGGCACGGAGGGCTGGCAGCGGTTCCGGGAAGGCCAGCCGGACCTGGTGATCCTGGACCTGATGCTCCCGGACATCGATGGGCTGGAGGTCTGTCGGCAGATCCGGGCGGCGTCAACGGTGCCCATCCTGATCCTCACCGCCCGGACGGCCGTGGAGGAGCGGGTGGAGGGATTGAAGCTGGGGGCGGATGATTACATCGTGAAGCCTTTTGCCATGGAGGAGCTCCTGGCCCGCATCGAAGCGCACCTGCGCCGCGTGCGTCTCCCGCCGCCCGGGAAGCGGGTGTACTGGCGGTTCGGGGAGGGTGCCTTGCTGATCGACCCCCAGTATCCCCGGGTGATCCTGAACGGCGAAGAGCGTCTGCTGACGGAAACCGAACACCGTCTCCTCTGCTACCTGGCGGAGCGCGCGGGCCAGACCCTCACCCCGGAGCAGATCGCCCGGGATGTGTGGCCCGATGGCAGCGTGGATCCTCAGAACATCAAATGGTATATCTGGCGCCTCCGTCAGCGGATCGAACCGGATCCCGAGCAGCCGCGCTTTCTGCTCACCGAGCGGGGGATCGGATACCGGTTCGCGCTGGGATAAGCGATGGACGTCCGGGAGGTCGATGCCCAGACCTGGATGGCTTTTCTGGAGCGCCATCCGGAAGCCCACGTGCTCCAGACCGCTCCGTGGGGGGACCTGAAGACCGGTTTCGGCTGGCGAGCCCGCCGGTTGTTGCTGATCGAGCGAGGGGAGCCCTGGGCCGGCCTTCAGGTCCTGATCCGCCCCCTTCCCCCCGGTTTTTCCATCCTCTATGTCCCCAAAGGGCCGGTGGGCGACTGGCAGCGCCCCGAGATCTTCCGCAGGCTCCTGGCCGCGCTGGATCGCCTCGCCCGGGAAACCCGCGCCCTCTGGCTGCGGATCGAGCCGGATGTCCTGGAAGGGGAGCTTCCGCTGGATCTGACGGCTATGGGATTTCGGCCCGCCTCCCCGATTCAGCCCCGAAGGACGATCCTGGTATCCCTGGAAGGCGAGGAGGAAGCGCTCCTCCAGGCGATGCATCCCAAAACCCGTTACAACATCCGGCTGGCGGAGCGGAAGGGCGTGCGGGTCCGCGAGGCCCGGCCGGAGGATCTTCCCCTGTTTTACCGGCTGTTGCAGCAGACGGCCGCCCGGGATCGGTTCGCCATCCACACGTTCGATTACTATCGGGCGGCCTATGAGCGGTTTGTTCCTCGCCTCGCCCGCCTCTGGCTGGCATTTTATGAGGAGGAAGCCATCGCCGCCCTGATGGCTTTCGCGTGGGGGGAGCGGGCGTGGTATCTCTACGGCGCCTCCGGGGATCGCCATCGGGAGAAGATGCCGGCCTATGCCCTCCAGTGGACGGCGATGCGCTGGGCGAAGGCGCGCGGCTGCCGCTGGTATGACCTGTGGGGGATCCCCGATGAGGACCCCGAGGTCCTCGAGGCCCAGTTCACGACCCGACGGGATGGGCTGTGGGGGGTGTATCGCTTCAAACGCGGATTCGGCGGGCGGGTGGTGCGCTGGGCTGGAGCCTTCGATCGCGTTTATGCGCCTTTGCTTTACCGCCTCCTTCAAAGGTCGGGCCTGGTATGATCCGTCGCTCCGCGGTTCATGATCCCGAGGTCTGGGATCGCGTGCTGCTCCAGTTGCCCGCCCCGCATATCCTCCAGACATGGCGGTGGGGGACCTTCAAGGCTGGATACGGCTGGCGGCCGTTTCGATGGGTGTGGGAGGATGAGCGGGGGCACGTCCGGGCGGCCGCCCAGGCGCTTTACCGGCGGGATCGCTTCGGGCTGCTGGGGATCTTTTACCTCCCGCGGGGGCCGCTGCTCGACCCCGCAGACGTCGAGGCTGCGGAAGTGGTCCTCCGCGATCTGGAGGAGGAAGCCCGCCGGCAGCGCGCGATCTTCCTCCGGATCGATCCGGAGGTTGTGGAGGCCGAGGGCCCGGCGGCGGAGGGGCCCCGGGATCCGGTGGAGGCTCCGCTGAAAACGGTGCTCCAGCGTCGAGGGTGGCGATCCTCCGCCGAATCCGTTCAGTTCCCCGCCAGCCTGTGGCTCGATCTGACGGCGGACGAGGAGGAGTTGCTCCGGGCGATGCACCCCAAAACCCGTTATAACATCCGCCTGGCGGAGCGGAAAGGGGTGAACATACGGCCGGTGGGTCCGGAGGCTTTCGACCTGCTCTACGA
>BEHY01000102.1 GCA_002898735.1 Candidatus Thermoflexus japonica | reverse complement strand
TTCGGATTGCCGGCCATGCCCAAGCGGATCGCGATCATCGCCCACGATGGAAAGAAAGGGGAGCTGGTGGAATGGGCCCGGCGCGAGCGGGACCGCCTGGCCCGGCACATGCTGGTGGCGACGGCCACGACGGGCCGCACCCTTCAGGAGGCCCTGGGCCTGGAGGTCGCCTGCGTCCGCTCCGGTCCCCAGGGCGGGGACGCCCAGATCGCCGCGATGGTGGTGGAGGGAAAGATCGACGCGGTGATCTTCCTGGTGGATCCCCTCTACGCCCACCCCCACGAGCCGGACATCCGCACGGTGATGCGGCTGTGCAATGTCCATAACGTTCCGCTGGCCACCAACCTGGCCACCGCCTCGATGGTCCTCCGGGGGCTGGAGGAAGGATGAGCCGACGCCGCTGGCTGTTCTGGCTGCTCCTCGATCTCGCGGCCCTGGCCGCTCTGATCTGGATCGACCGGTCGCTGGGGTCGAGCCGTCCGGGGGTGAGGGGAAGCCCTTCCCCAACCCCAACGCCCTCTGCGGATCATTATGCGCAGCAGGCGGAAGCCGCTTATCGGGCGGGGGATCTGCGGCGGGCTGAGGAAGGCTACCGGCTGGCCCTCTCCCTGGAACCCGAAAACCCGGCCCGATATCCTCCCCTGATCCGGCTCCTGGCCTTCAGCAACCGCCTGGAGGAAGCGGCCACCTGGATGGAACGCGCCCGACAGCTGGCCCCGGAGGATCCGCGGGTCCTCGGGATCGCCACGCTGATCCTGGACTGGCAGGGGAAGATCCCGGAAGCGATCCAGACGGGGGAGCAGGCCATCGCCCGGGCGCCGGAATCCGCCCCCCTCTACGCCTACCTGGCGGAGGCCTACGCGGACGCCCATCGTCCGCAGGCGGCGCTATCTGCTGCTCAGAAAGCCCTGGCCCTGGATCCGGAACACCCGGACGCTCATCGAGCCCTGGGCTATGTATATGAGACCCTGGGGCGCTATGCGGAGGCCATGGCGGCCTACCGGGAAGCCCTGGCCCGGGATCCCAACATGGTCATCGTCTGGCTGGCGCTGGGGCGCAACGCCATGGTCCTTCGTCAGACCCCGGTCGCTGTGGAGGCTTTCCAGCGAGCGGCTGCCCTGCGGCCGGAGGACCCGCAGGTTCTGGATGCGCTGGGCTGGCTCTATTACAACATCGGGCGCCTGGAGGAGGCCCAACAAACCCTGGAGCGGGCGCGAACCCATGGCCCCGATGACTGGCGGATCCTTTACCACCTGGGGATCACCCTGTATGCCCGTCGCCAGTATGAAGAGGTGGTCCGGGAGGAGCATCTCCCCCGAGGCATCGCCCGGCTCCAGGAGGTTCTACGCCAGGAAGGGAAGACCTGCACCCCGGAGGCTGTGAACGCGGAGCCCCGCTGCGCCCGGCTGGTGGAGATGGCATACATTCTGGGGCTCTCCCAGTATTACCTGGGGAACTGCGAGGCCGCCCGTCCCTGGTTCGAGCTCGCGCTTTCCATTTCGCCTCAAGAGGAGAACGCCCTGAAGGGGCTTCGATTATGCGAAGAAAGCCTCCGACAACCGTAATGAAGGCTGAAGGTCTTCTCCCGCCTTGTCCACAGGGGAAATGAACGAGCAGCGCCCTATCCAGCCCATTCCCACCCTCACCACCCGGTCCGGCCGGTGGGGATCCCGGGCGATCCCCCTGACGCTCCTCGCCCTCTGCTTCGCGCTGGACCTGATCGCGCTCCCCCCGGCCTTCGTGCATAACGATGAGGCCCACGGGGCCATCGTGCTGATCTACAACCTGCCGGACACCCTGCGCGCGGTCGCCCGGGACAGCCATCCGCCGCTTTATTATGTCCTGCTCTGGGGGTGGCTCCGGCTGGTTCCGCACCCCTTCGCCCTGAAGTTCGTCTCGCCGTTCTTCGCCCTCCTGGCCCTCGCGCTCGTCTACCGTCTGGTGAGGGCGGCGGCCGGTCAGCGCGCGGCCGCGCTGGCGATGCTCCTGCTCGGGCTGAACCCGCTGTTCTTCGCCATGGCCACGATCGGCCGGATGTATTCCATGGCCATCGCCTGGAGCGCCATGGGGGCCTGGCAGGCCATGCGCGGGCGCGATCGGGCATGGCTGCTCAGCGCCTGGGGGTTGACCCTCACTCACTTCTATGGGGCTTTCTTCCTCCCCGCCCAGCGCCTGCTGACCCGGGGCCCGCGCTCCGGGTTTCGAGAAGCCCTCCTCCTGTCCCTGGCGGTCCTTCCCGTGACCCTCTGGTCGATCGGAGCGCTGGGCCCCTCGCTGGCGCATACGGTGCGGACCCTGGGGCGGATCCCCATTCGCCCCACCCCCGTAGAGGTTCTGGCGAACCTGATGGGGGCCATGGGGATCGGCATCGGAGCCGATGGGCGGCTGGGATGGATCGGGGCCATGCTCACGGCCTTCGGGATCGGGGCGGCGCTCTCCGCTCGAACCCGCCGCCTCGGGCTGGCGATGGCGATCCCCATCGGGATCGGGCTGGCGCTGGCCACCCGCTTCCCTTTCTACGCGGCCCGTTATTTTTCCCCCATTCTGCCTTTTTACGCATGGATGCTGGCCGCCGGCTGGAGCCGCCGATGGCGACGGATCCTGACCTCGTTGTTCCTGATTTCGGGGGTTTACGGCATCGGACGGACATGGGCGGTTTACGGGAACGCGCCGATCTATGTGGAGGCCCAGCGGGAGCTCTACGCCGCCCTCCACGCGCTCGCCCATCCCGCCGATCGCCTGGTCTTCCACGGCTACTGGAACCAGGCGGAGATGGCCCTCTTTTACCCGGAGACCCGGCCCCGTCTGAGGTCGCTGGAGGATCTCACCCGCTCGGGGGCTCCGCTCCGGGAGCCCACATGGTTGATCGGCGTGACCTTCTTTCAGGAGCTTTACCGGCCGGCGGCGGAGGCCCTCGCCCGGCAGGGACCTTTCGATCGCCACGCCTGGTATCCAATGGCGGAGGTCTTCCGCTTCATCCCATGGCCGGATTCCCCCTCCTGGCAGCCCGTCCATATCCGCTTTGAGGATGGCATCCGCCTGGAGGCCGTCGCCCTGCCGGATCCGATCGCCGAGCCCCGGGGGAGCGTTCGGATCGGCCTGCGCTGGCAGGCGGAGCGCCCTGTGGCTCGCCGTTATGTGGTTTTCGCCCATCTCTGGGATGCGGAGGGGCGCTACCGGGCCGGAACGGATCGGGAGCCGGAGCCGCCCACAGCGACATGGGAGGCCGGGTTATGGATCACCCAGACGATGGCCATCAGCGTGCCTCCCTTTCTCCCGGCCGGCCGGTATCGGGTCGTGGTCGGCCTGTATGAGCCGGTGGAATCGGGGTGGCGGCGTCTGCGGGCCGAAACGGGGGCAGACGCGGTGGCGATCGGCCTCGTCGAGGTCCGTCCGTTCCTCGAAGGATCCCATCGCCCGGGTCGCGCGCTCCCCATCGGGATCACCATGCTGGAAAGCGGCGCGTGGCGCACGGAGATCGATGGCGCGCCGCGATGGCGCGTGCACCTCGTCTGGCGGGCGGATCGGCCCATCGCGGACGACACGCATCGGCTGCTGCTCCGATTCCCCGATGGGACGGTCAGGGCCATGACGCCCCCGGAGGGATGGTTCCCGGGCGCGCGATCGGCCGGGGAGATCGTGGCGGAGATCTGGGAGTGGAGGGAGCCGCTTGCGCCGGGGCGTTATCAGGTATTCTGGGAAGGGGGAGGCGATTTCGCGCTCCTGACGTTTCGGGTTCCACCGGACGGTTATCGGTGGAATTATGACTGGATTTTCCTGAACCGCCTTCCCCGGTGACTGAATTCCGGAGAATATGGAGAGCGGGGATGATCCGGGATCTGTTCCTGAATCAGGAGCCGGCCCTGCGGTTTTTCGCCGGCCTGGTCTATTACACGCTCGGCCTCAGCCTGCTCCTGCAATCCCGCGGGCATAGCCGCCTGCGCCTGGCCCGCAGCCTCCCCTGGCTGGCCGGCTTCGGGATCCTTCACGCGATATACGAATGGAGCGGCGCGCTCCTCCTGCCCATCCGCTCGCCCCTCGCAGCGGAGGCGGTGAGCCTCCTGATGATCGGGCGGATCATGGCCCTGGCGCTGGCTTTCCTCTGCCTTTTCGAGTTCGGCGCCGACATCGTGGCCCCCCTCGGGCCACGCTGGCTGTGGTTGCGGCCCATCGGGCTGATCCTCTTCCTGATCTGGGGCGCAGGCGCCTTCGCCCTCGGCCTTCTTTCCGCTTTTTCCCTGCCGCAGTGGGAACGCTGGGTGGAGGCCGGGGCGCGCTATCTCCTGGGCTTCCCCGGCGGGTTGCTGGCCGCCTATGCCCTCCGCCGCCACACCTTCCACCTTCTGATCCCCCTGGCCCGGCCGCACATTATCGGGATGCTGCGCACCGCGGGCCTGGCGATCGCCGCCTACAGCGGCCTGGCCGGCCTCATCGGGCCGGCGATCCCGATCTTCCCGCTGGATCGGATCAATGAAGAAGCCCTGCAGGGTCTTACCGGTGTTCCCGTCTTCCTGTTGCGCAGCCTGGCCGGCATCGCGCTGGTGGGCGGCATGCTGCGAGCCCTGGAGATCTTCGAGATCGAGCTCAGCAGCCGGCTGAGCAGCCTGGAGGAAGCCCAGATCCTGGCCAGCGAACGGGAGCGGATGAGCCGGGAGTTGCACGACCGCACCCTCCAGATGATCTACGGGGCCGGCCTGCTGGTCCGTAACGTTCAGGCCCAGATGGAGCCCGCCGCCGCGAGCGCCCTGGATCCGGTGGTGCGCCTGCTGGATCAGGCGGTGCAGAGCCTGCGGGAGATCCTTCAGGAGCTCCAGGCGCGCCCGGCCATGGCCAGCCTGATCGATGGGCTGGAGCGCCTCATCCGGGAATATGGCCTCCCGGCCCTGATGGATGTGGAAACCGAATGGCAGATCCCCTCGGACGCCCAGCTGCCCCCGGCTCAGCTGCGCCACATCCTGGCCATCGTCTCCGAAGCGTTGAGCAACGTCGTGCGCCACGCCCGGGCCCGCCGGGTCCACATCCGCGCCGCCCTGCACGATGGCCAGCTGCAGATCCGGATCGCCGATGACGGCCGGGGGTTCGGCCCGGAGGTCCAGCCTGGCTTCGGCCTGCGCAATATGGAGGAGCGGGCCCATCTGCTGAACGGGCGGCTGGAGATCCAGAGCCAGCCCGGCATGGGGACCACGGTGATCTTAGAAGTCCCCTGGTTGGGGATCCGCCGGGAGGCGCTCCATCGCCCGATCGCTGCGAGCCAGCCCCAGCCGGAGGAAGGCCGCCGGCGCGCCCCAGGTCACCCAGAGTCCGATCCCCACATAACGCAATAACCGGAGGGCCGGCTCCTCGGAAAGGGGAGGCGGAAGAAGGGGGAGGCGACCCGACAGGGAGCTCCCCACCGCCGTCAGGCCCCCATAGACCACCCCCACCGTGAACAGGCCGAAGGCCAGGCGCAACCCGCGCTGCCATAACGGCCCACCCGGTTGAAATCCGTTCCTCCAGGATTCCCCGATCGCCCCCCACACCATGCCCAGCCAGGCGCCCAGCGGCACCGCGGTTTCGCGGGTTCCATGGGCGAGGAAGAGGAGGATCACCGCCCCCGCTGCGAGAAGCACCCCTTGTCGGCGGGAGGAGGCCAGCCGGCGGACCACCCGGGGAGCCCCATACACCATCAGGAGCGCCACCAGCGTCCCAATCCCCCAGCCGGCCAGCACATCATGGGGAAAATGAACTCCCAGGACGATTCGCGAGAGGCCGATGAGGAAGACCAGCCCGATCGCGAAGGCGGTGAAAAACGGGCGCCCCACCATCCCCGCCAGCGTGCCCCACAGCGCGGCGGCGTTCAGGGCGTGTCCGCTGGGAAGCCCGTATCCCAGCGCCTCCCCACCGGGCAGCAGCACCCGGACCTGATCCGGGGCGATCTGGAAGGGGCGGGGCATGGCGAAGATGTCCTTCAGGACGAATGTGAGGTAACTGCCCAGCAGAAGCCCGGTGGCCGCGTAGAGGGCCTCGCGTTTCCGGTAGCCCCACAACAGCGCAGGAAGGATAAAGAGGAACGCCTCCTCCTCTCCCAGGAACGACATCAGGCGCCAGAAAGCGATGGCCCATGGAGGCTGCAGCCCCTGCAGCCAGACGATCCCCTCGATCTGCCAGCGCATCCAGTCCGGCATCCTCATCCTCCTCCGATGGAATGGGGGCATAACGGCGCGGCGCCCCCGCCCTTCTCACCGGCGCCCTGCAACGACCATCCCGCGTCCGGCCAGTTCGGGACCCACCCTCATCCGGACTTCTGGGGCCCGGCCGGCCCGGCGAGTCCCCTTCTCCTCCCTTCCCCCCCTCTCCGGGCCCCCGGGCGGGGTCATCCCGCCCCCCGAATGAGCCGAGCATCGGAAGGCCTGGCCCTCTCCAGCGAAGGCGAATGGCACATCCTGCGGGATCCCGCTATCATGGATGGAGAGAAAAGGCCCGATCGCTTTCCATCCGCTCTTTGAAAAGGAGGTCCCCATGGCGGTTCGAGTCACCTGGTATGGCCATGCAGCCTTTCTGATCGAGAGCGATGGCAAGCGCATTCTGATCGACCCCTTCCTCAGCGGCAACCCCCTGGCCCCGGTGAAGGCCGACGAGGTCCATGCGGATGTCATCCTGATCACCCACGGCCATGCGGACCACGTGGGGGACGCCGTGGATATCGCCCGGCGAACCGGCGCCCTGGTCATCAGCAACTATGAGATCGTCTCCTGGTTCCAGAGCAAGGGGATTCAGAACACCCATCCCCTGCATATCGGTGGAGGGCGCGATTTCGATTTCGGTCGGGTGAAGCTCACCCCCGCGCTCCACGGCTCCGTTCTGCCGGACGGCTCTTATGGCGGCAACCCGGCGGGGATCCTGCTCTACCTGGGGAAGTATCGGATCTACCACGCCGGCGACACCGGCCTGTTCGGGGACATGAAACTCATCGGGGCGGAGAAGCTGGATCTCGCCCTCCTGCCGATCGGGGATAACTTCACGATGGGCCCGGCGGATGCCCTGCAGGCGGTTCGCCTTCTAAAACCGAAGGTCGTCATCCCGATGCATTATAACACCTGGGATATGATCCAGCAGGATCCCCACGCCTGGGCCCGGAAGGCGAAGGCAGCGGTGAAGGGGATGAAAGTGGTCGTGCTGGAACCGGGCGGGTCCTTCGAGCTGAAGTAAGCGATCCAGGGTGGGCCGGCCAAAGCCGGCCCACCGGGGAAGGGAGGGATGGGAAGGCCCCGCCCGGGGGCTCTTTCGCGGATTCGGACCTGCACGGCGGGGATCCCTCCGTGTCGATCGGGCAATCGGCCTTCCGAGCGCGATCGCCCGGTGTCCCCCGCTGGGGGTGCCGCTTTAGGGAGCTCGGCGAAGGCCGACCTCGCGGCCGGAGGGGCCTGTGACGGACCGCTTCAGCCGGCACCCGAGGGGGCCCGCTGGCCCCCCAAAGCCCTCGAGGGGAGCGTCCATGGCGGCGCTAACCGGGCTCCGCGCCGGCCCGACGCCAGTGGCGGCGGCGCAGCCACGCCAGGTAGCGGGGGATCAGCCCGGTGTAGAGGCGATACAGCGCCGGCCAGGGCGTGTAATCCCATGTCCCGATAAACCGCACATAACGCCCGCCGAACCCTCGCTTGAAGCGATACACCCCCCACATGGGATCGCGCTCCGCGGGCATCGCCGGCGCCCCCCAGAAGTCATACCGCCGGCATCCGACCGACCGCGCCCAGCGGATAGCTTCCCACTGCAACCGGTGGTT
>BEHY01000101.1 GCA_002898735.1 Candidatus Thermoflexus japonica | reverse complement strand
GGGAGCGGCAGGATCACCCCATCCGCCCCCGTGCCTTCCACCGGGATCCGGTTTCCGGGCGGCGTGCGGCGGTAAAGCCCGACCTTAAGGACATAGCTTCCTGGGGATACGGAAGCCGGGACTCGAAGCGTATAGAAATCGGTATACAGCTTCCCGGGTTCCCAGCGGGGGAGCGGCCAGAAGGCGGGATGCTCATGGTCCTCCTGGAAAACCTGCATGGACGCCGAAGGGTCGTTGGGAAGAACATGCACGTAGACGCTCAGGGGCTCCATCACGGGCTGGAAGGTTCGCAGCCAGAGCGTCAGGCCGATCGAATCGCCCGGTCGCACTGTGCGGGACTGCACTGAGAACGCCACCAGCTCGATCCCTCCCTCGAATCGCTGGCCCAGGCAAACCCGCCCGCGATCATTGCAAAACGGCGATCGGAGGGCCCGGAACCACCCAAAGGCGGCCGCGGCGTTCAGAGCGATCATAGCGGCCAGCAATCCCCAGCGAATGCCGGATTCCAGTCTAAACCCCAGCGCCAGCGTCTTTTCCTGTTTGCGCCCTCGCCGGATCCCCCACAGGCCCAGGCCTATCAGCGCCAGAATCCCGATTCGCACACCCCAGGCAACCGGAGAGGGGATCCCCTGGGCCTCCAGACGATGCAGGGCAGGAGCCCAATCCGTTCCCTTCAACAGGAAACGCCACTGGCCCAGGATGGGAGATAGCTCTGGCTGAAACCAGATGCGGGGGATATATGGATACCTCCCATCCCCAAACAGCCACAAATGATAGGCATTGTGATCCGTGAAGATCCCCGGAAGCTCTGTTAGGAACCCCAGGCTGCCTAAACCCAGCGCCATCCACAGGCCCACAGGAGGTTGGAGGGCAGCTCCTCCGATAAGGAGCAAAAAAGGGATCATGGGGACCAGAAACCGGGGCCCCCATGCCCATCCGCCGTCCCAGGCCCACCATCGACCATACAGGGCCAGATATCCCGCAAACAGAACCGCCACCATCAGAACCAGTTTCCGATCCCGTTGCCAGAGCGATACCCCTCCTGGAAGGGCCAGCAGGACGGGGGGCGCATACCAAACCAGGCCGCGACCCGGGCTGATCAGCAATCCAAGGATACCTTCCAGCAGGGGGGTGTTGAAGGCTTCCCCCTGATAGCCATGAAGGAAGGGGCTCCCGAAACGGTAGGTGTTGTGCCAGAGCAGAAGGGACAGTGGGATCCCCAGGCCCACCCCCCACCACCCCAGGGATGAGAATCGCTCCCGCCAGGTTCGACCCTGGAGCAGCAGATAGAGGGTAGCAGCAGGCAGGGCCGCCGCCGCCCCCTCCCGGGTCCATACGGCCCAACCGAGCGCCAGTCCACCCAGAGCAACCCATGCCCCTCGGCCGATGGAAAGCCAGCGAAATCCCAGCAGCAGGCAGAGGGCAATTACCGCTTCCGCGAAGAACAGCCGAGCATATACCGCCGCGGGAGTTGCGAACGCCAACAGGGCGGTCAGCCCGAGCGCCTTTCGAGCACCCCACATCCGGGCGGACCATTCATAAAGCAGCGCCCCGGCGCCGGCCATCGCGAGAGCTGGCAGCATTTTGATGAAAAGACGCGTGGCCGGAGATGCCGCCCCTCCTGCGATCCGACCGATCCAGTAGAAAGGCACAGCGAGCAGGGGTTGCCCCAGAGGATAGCGAACGAACCAGGTTCCATCCCAGCCCGGGCGAAGGAATCCATGTTCGATCAGCGCGGGGATATGCTCCGGGGGATATCCCGGTGAAGGCGGAAGACGAACGGCAGCGCTTCCGCGTTCCGCCAGCGCGGCCGTCGCCCAGTAAGCGATCTCCTCATCTACGCTTCCCAGAGCGGCTCCGGGAGTCAGGGCCAGAAACAGCGCCCCCAGAAGCAACCCGATGGACCATGCAGGAGGATGCGGGGGGTAACCTCTCATTCTCCCTTACACTCCCCGGACAGGTTTTCCAGTTCCCGCGCGGCGTGCAGGGCGGCCAGGGCGACCTCCAGCATGGCATCGTCCGGCTCCCGGGTGGTCAGCCGCTGCAGCCAGAGGTTCGGGGCGGAGAGCGCCGCCACCAGCCCCACGCGCTGATACCGCGCGCTGAGCCACAGCGCCTCGTAGGAGAGGGCCGCCAGGACCGGAAGCAGGGCCAGCCGGAGGCCCAGTCGCTCCAGCAGGGTGGAGGCAGGAAGGAAGGCGAAGAGAAGGGCCGCGATCACGATCACCGTGAGGAGGAAGGCCGTCCCGCAGCGGGGATGGGCGGTCGGGAAGGGGCGCGCCCCCTCGATCGTCAATGGGGCCCCCGCCTCCAGCGCGTGCACCACCTTGTGCTCCGCGCCGTGATAGGCAAACACCCGACGGATCTCCGGATGACGCCCTACCGCAACCAGGTAGCCCATCACCAGCCCCAGACGAAAGATCCCCTCCAGCGCGGTCCCGATCCCCGCCGATAGCCCCAGCATCCGCTTGATCCCTTCCGCCAGAAGCGCGGGCAGCCACAGGAAGATCCCCAGTGCCAGGACGAAGGAAGCGGCGATCGTGAGCACGGCGATGGGGCTTTCCCGGACCTCCCGGGCCTCGCTCTCCCCCGCCACGACCGTGGCGGAGAACCAGAGGGCCTCCATGCCCCAGCGCAGGGTCTCCCACAGGATGAACACGCCCCGGAGGAAGGGCCAGCGCTGCCATGTCCGTCGGGGGGGGAGAGGCATGGCGCGGAGGACGATCTGTCCATCCGGGGCCCGCACGGCGACCGCGATGCCGGCCGGCCCACGGATCATCACCCCTTCCAGGACAGCCTGCCCACCGTATCGAAGGGTTGCCCGAGAGGTTGACCGGCAGTTCCCCATCGCGTTTGCGATCCCCTGGGGTCGCCCGGGCGATCCCGGCCCGGAATCGGGCGGACCCCGTTTTCGCTGGGCCGTTCCGGGTGCCGATGGAAATGCGCCTCCCGAACGATCGACCGGAGGCCGGAGGAGGCCGACCCCGGTCCCGGGCCGGGGGGCCTCTTCACATCACCAGCTGGAGCTGGGATCCGTTCGCGGTTTTACGGACCTCAATCCGAACCGGGAAGGCGTCCTGGAACTCCTCCAGGTGGGAGATGACCAGGACGGTGGAGAATTCATCCTTCACCGCGTTCAGCGCCTCGATCAACCGCTCCCGCCCGGCCTGATCCTGGGAGCCGAACCCCTCATCCACCACCAGCAGCCGCAGCGGGGTTCCGGAGCGCCGGGCCAGCACCCGGGAGAGGGCCAGGCGGATGGCGAAATCGACCCGGAACTTCTCGCCGCCGGAGAAATTCTCATAGGGACGCTCCTCCCCCTCATCCGAGATCAGGATATCCAGGGTCTCCTGCACCGTGCCGCTCTTCGTTTCCCGCTGGGAGCGGAAGCGGACGGTGAGCCGTCCATCCGTCAATCGCTGGAGGATCCGGTTGGCCTCCTCCTCGATCTCCGGGAGGATCGCCTCGATGATCATCGCCGGGATCCCGTTCCGCCCGAAGGCGATCTGGAGATCGCGGTAGAGGCCCTTTTCCTCCTCCAGCTGGATTTTTTCTTTCCGCATCTGGGCCAGCTCTTCCGCCAGGCGGTCGCAGTTCTCCAGCCGCTGCTTCGCCGCGATCATCCGGTCCCGGGCCTCACGCTCCGCCCGACGCGCCGCCTCCACCCGCCGCTGCGCCTCCGGTAGGGCTTTCAGCCGCCCCTCCAGGTCTTCCTTTTCGCGCTCCAGGCGCCCCTGCTCCTCCTGCAGGCGATGCCGGCGCTCGAGCTCCCCCCGGCGGATTTCCTCCAGACGATGAAGCGCCTCCTCCTCCTCAGGGATTCGCCGCTCCGCTTCCTGAAGGCGATGCCATTCCTGCCCGGCTTCCTCCAGCTCACGGACGCGGCGGAGGAGGGCATGATGCGCCTCGATGTCGTAACCCAGGGCTTTCAGAGCGGCATCGATTTCCTGGAGGGCCGCCTGCTCCTCGGGGGCGACACGGTCTTCCTGGAGGCGCTGGTCGAGCTCCTGGAGCGCCCGCCGCCGTTCCTCCAGACGATCCAGTTCCCCGTGGATCTCCCGGAGCTCCTGTTCGATCTGCTCCATGCGGAGCTCCAGCCGGGAGAGGGTCTCCAGGGCGAGCTGGCGCTCCTGGAGCCGGGCTTCCAGCTGGCTTTGCTCCTGATCGATCGCCTGAAGGCGGGCCTGGTTCTCCCGGTAGCGGTCGCCCCGACGACGGCCTTCCAGCTCCCATTCCCGCTGAAGGCGCATCCGCTCCGCTTCCGGGAGCGGACGCCGGCAGGTTGGGCATTCGGCGCCGATCCGTGAGATGGCCTGGATCCGGGCCTCCAGATCTTTCATCTCCTGATAGAGCTGCCGGTTCTCGTTTTGACGCTCCCCCCGCTCGGCCTGTAAGGCCTGCAACTGTTCCCTCAGCGCCCGGATCTCCTCCTCGAGCGCAGGCCGCTCGCTGATCTGCCTCCGGATGTCCGCGGCTTCCGCCTCCAGCTCCGACTGGCGCGCGGCCCGGGCCGTGATGGCTTCGATCTCCTCCTGCAGCCGCCGTCGCTCTCCCTCCATCCGCGCCCGGGCCACCGCGATCTGCGTCTCCAGCTCCGCGCGGCGTGCCTGGAGCGCGTGGGCCTCCCGGGAGGCCTCCTCCAGGCGCGCGAGGGCTTCCCGCGCTCGCTGCAGCTCCTCCCACGCGGCGAGGATGGCCTCCCGGCGGCCGGTCAGCGCACGCCAGCGGCTCAGGGATTCCTGAAGCCGGGCGATCTGCTCCTCCAGGCGAGCCAGATGACGCTCCACCTGCTCCCGCTCGCCCTCCAGCTCCCGGAGCCGGTCTCGCACCGCCTGCGCCCGCTCCTCATCCCGCCGCAACGCCTCCCACTCCCGCTCCGCGGCCTCCCGCTCCACCTGCCGGTCCAGATGTTCCATCGAAGCCCGCTGGAAGGCCGCCTCATATTCCGGCCGCTGCTGAAGCTCCCGTTCATGCTCCTCCATGCGCCATTTCAGATTGTCCAGCCGGGCATCGATCTCGCGGATCTTCTCCTTGGCCCTTTCCTCCAGCTCCCTCCACTGATCCAGCCGCAGGATTTCGGCCAGAACCTCCTTGCGCTCCGCCGGGGTCTTGGTGGTGAACTCATCGGCGCGTCCCTGGCGGATGAAAGCCGAGTTCACAAACGTATCGAAATCGATCTGCAGGACCTTGTTGATCTCCTCCTGGGTTTCGCGGATCCCGGCCCCGGAGAGGACGCGATGACGGGGCACCAGCATCTGGAAATCCAGCATGATGTTCCCCTTCCCCCGCCGTCGGACCCGGGTGACCCGATAAACGGCCTCCCCCAGCCGGAACGTCAGGCTCACCCGGGCCTCCTTCTCCCCGCGGTGGACCAGATGATCCTGATCCCGATCCAGGCGGGATGTTCTGCCCCACAACGCCCAGGTGATGGCATCCAGCAGGCTGCTCTTGCCCGCGCCGTTCGGCCCCACCAGGGCCGCCATATGCAGGCCGGTGAAATCCAGCTCCCCCTCACGGTAGCTCAGGAAATTCTTCAGCTCCAATCGGACCAGCTCCATGAGGCCCTCCCATTTCCCCCGATCACGCCTCGGCTTCCCTTTTCATCAGCTGCTCCGCCGCGCGGAGCAGTCGAGCGCGCCGTTCCGGATCCGGTGGCGGGTCCCGGGACTCCAGATAACGCTCCAGCAGCTCCAGCGGGGTGAGGCGCTCGACCTCGCCCAGCGCGATGCGGGTGCGGCTGATTTCCTCCCTCTCCATCCGGATGCCGGAGACATAGAAGGCGCCCGCTTTCTCCAGCTCCTCCCGCAGCCTCGTCTCCCGCAGCCCTTCCACCTGCTCCGGGCGGATGCGCACGTGCACCCGCACCACGGCCTCCCGGATCGATGGAGCGGCGCGACAGATCTGGGCGATCGCGGCCATCTCCGGATCGGAGGCGCTCCGGAGATCGATCGACAGCGTGGTGAACGGACGGGTCGGAAGCTCCACGAAACGCCACTCCGTATCCCCTCGCCGCACCTCGACCCAGCAGAAGCCTTTCGGCTCCCCTTCCTCCGTGAAATCCACCCGCTCCAGGCTCCCGCTATATACGATGGGGGGGGAACCGTTGCCCACCGCCTGATGCTTGTGGATGTGGCCCAGGGCCACGTAGTCGATCGCCGGATGCTGGAACATGGAGGGGGGCAGCACCACATCGTAGCCGATCATCACCTGGCGTTCGGAGCCATAGGTGGCCCCTTCGACGGAGAAATGACCGGCCACCATCGTCGGCAGAGCGGGATCGATCTCGGTCTCCAGCATGCGCTGCAGGAGGAGGCGGAGAGCCTCGCGGAGTTTGTGATCCAGCTCCTCGGCGGGAAGGTTCCTCCACGCCTCGTCCTTCAGGAGCCGCGCCCGCACCGGGAACGGCATGGCGATCAGCTGGAGAAGGCCCCGACGGGTCTGGATCCGATGCACCGCCTCCCGGCGCCCGACCATCAGGCGCTCTCCTTCCCGCAACAGGGGGCGGAACTCCCCGAAGATGTCAAGGGGGGTGGCCCGCTTTTCCATCCCCGGCAGGTCGTGATTGCCGACCAGCAGAAACACCGGGATGCCGCGCTCCAGCAGGCGGCGGAGGCGGGCCGCGAACTCTCTCAAATAGGTGGGGGAGGGATCCCGGTTCTTGAAGGCATCCCCGCAAAAGAGCACCAGATCGGCTTCCCCCTGGATCGCGTGATCCACCACGCGATCGAAGGCCTGCAGGAAATCGACCACCCGCCGGTTCAGGCCGGTCTGGGGATCGATCTGACCGTAGGCCTCCATGCCGATGTGCAGATCCGCGAAGTGAAGCACCCGGATCGGTTCCCCAGTCATCACGGGCTTCCTCCAGCGGAGCGAATCCAGAGGGTGCGCCTTCCCCTGAGGGTCTGGGGTTCCGGCTGGCCCAATCCCCTTCCCCGGGGAGGGATCATGCCGCGGAGCTCCAGCCGTTTTCCCGATCAGAGCCCAGCGCCGGATGTCCGGTCGCTCTCAGATCCGTCCTCCACGATGCCGCCACTGACGCCATCCCCAGCGGAGGATCAGAAGCCCCCCCCACATCCCGAACAGAACGAACGTCCACCGGACTCCCGCGAAGAAGGCTTCGAGGATCGCCTCGGGCCCGAGGCGATCCCCTGTGGGGGGCGATCCGACCCCTGCAGCCGGTGTAGGGGTGGGGCCGGGGGTGGCGGTGGGTGGGAGCTCGATCTGAACCGTCGGGGTCACGATGAAGGAACCGGTCGGTTCCGGTTCAATGGTTGGAGCGATGGCCTCGGTGGGGGTAGGGGTTGGCTGGGCGTTCGCGACCCGATATCCCGGGAAGAGGAAATCCCGATGGCCCCCGCCCTGATCCCATATGCGGATCAGGATCACGTATTCCCCATCCGGGAAGAGCCGGGTATCCCATGTGGCCAGCACCGTGGGAGCATCCGCGCGGACCGGACGGCCCTGAACCAGCCAGCGCCATTCCCTGGTGAAGTCGCGCGCATCCAGGATGGCCACATCATATTTGGCGAAATTCGGATGGGTGGCAACCCCGACGATATCCACGGTGCCCCAGACAGGCTGATCTCGCGGGGGCGAGATCACCTGGGCCTGGAAATCGCCCTGCGCCCGGGCCCGATCGAGCCCCCACAGCCCGGAAAGGCCGATCAGCGCCAGCCCGATCCCCCACCATGCCGCCCTCCGGAGGCCCGGAAAACGACCGGGGGCCCTCTTCCCCCTGAGCTTCCCTGGCATAGGATCTATCCCCTTCATCCGTGGAGCCCGCAGG
>BEHY01000100.1 GCA_002898735.1 Candidatus Thermoflexus japonica | reverse complement strand
GGTTGATAAAATTGGGAGGGATAAAATGTTCCTGGATCCCGAACTTTGGGCCCAGCTTTATCGTCAGGATCGACTGGCCGAAATCCGGCGTGAGGGGCTATATCGAGAGGCTGAACAGGGGGAGATGGGGCAGACCCTCTGGTTCCAGGTCGGTGGATGGATGATCCGCCTGGGGCGCCGAATGCAGGGATCCTCGCCCTGAGAGGATCCCGGAAACCCCGCCGAGCAGTCATCCCATAAAACGCCTCCGGGGGAGCGTCCTGGGTTTCACGGCATTCCCTTCCGTGAACGGAGATCGTTTCGAGCCTTCCAGTGGATGGGAAGGAATGACCATGCCCTGCAGAACGGCTATGGCGACACGGCCGCCAGATGGGCCCGGGCGGCCTGGAAGTTCGGGTTGAACCGTAGGGCCTGCTCGAAGAGCGCCCGGGCCCGCTCTCGATCCCCTAACGCCAGCAGCGCCTGACCTTTATAGTCATACCATTCCTCGACGTAAGGGGTGACCCGCAGGTTCGCGTCCGCCAGGGCGATCACATCGGCGTAACGGCCCACCGTTAGATAGGCCTCGAAGGGCTCAAATCGATACCACAGGATCCGCCAGGGTAACCGTAACGATCGTGCCTGATCGAACGCCGTGGCCGCGTCCTCCACTCGCCTGAGATGGAGCAACGCGGCGCCCGCATTGAACCAGGCGAAAGGATCCCGGGGATTCGCCGCCAGCTCTTCCTGCGCCCGGGCCAGCGTTTCCTCCCACATCCGATGGTCATCGTCCCAGGAGGGGCCGATCAGTTCCCGGAGGCGGCCCTCTGCCTCTGGGGGGTAGATCACGATATACGTGCGGTTGAAGTGCCGCCAGTAGCGGTCCACCTCCTCATACGGGACCCCCTGGTTGGGCCCCATGTAGGAATCCATAATGATGAACTGTCCCGCCCGCTCGCTATAGCCGATCAGGAGCTTGTAATGCCCCATCCATCCCTGTTTGGGATCCGGCTCGAAACCGGTCTCGATGATCACCGGGAAACCGGATCGGAGCAGCCGCTTGAGCAGTTCGAGATCCCCGTTCACCCGAACCCGCGCGCCGAGCCCCAGGCTCCGGGCGAAGGCCGCCATTTCCTCGGGCGAGACGTTCTTGTCCTCCGGATCCGGCTTCAGGACGGCTGCGGCGTCCCGCTGAGTGCCCCGCCATCCGTAGAAGCTCAGGGCCATCGCCAGGGTCGCCGGCCCGCAGTTGTTCCAGGTCTGGAAGGCGTGGCGCACCCCGTAGAGCAACACGTCCGCCTGATCCAGCGCCGCCGGGGTGTTGCGTGCCGCCTGGGTCGGCCCGGGGAACACCGGCCGGGTAACGGTGGGCGTCGGGATCGAGGGAAGGGAGGTAAGGGTCGGCGCGAGGGTGGGGGATGGCGACGGGGAAGGCGCCGGCGTTGGGGAAGGACGTGCGGTCCACGCCGGGGAAGGGCGCGGAGAAACCGGTGTCAGGAGAACCGCCAGCCGTTCCGGGGGCACCGTCGCCATCGGCGTGGGCACCTCTTCCGGATGCGCCGGCCAGAACCATGGCTGAAGCGGCTCCGGGACCAGTCGAGCGATATAGCGTGGGGGAAGGCGATGGAGGCCCTCCCAGATCGCCCCCAGGCTCAGGAACGCCACCAGCAGGCTGAGCCCGATCCACTTCCAGCGAACTTCCATCCGGTGCCCCCTTTCCGGATCGTGGGTGTGCAGGCCCTATTCTATGGAAATATGCGGGATATGGAGCGCTGCTTCCAGCAGCGCCACCAGGCCGGCGGCCACCAGCGTATGGCCTCCCACCAGGATGGCCAGGGGCGCTCGGGCAGCCGCTTCGATCCATTCCCGAATCACCGGGTCGCGGATCTCGGAGACCGCGAAAAGATCCGCGGCGTAGCGATCCGCGGGCGATGGCCAGCGACCGGCGGCCGCCATCCAGACCCGGATGTCCAGCAGGGCCCCATCGGCCAGTTCCGCCAGCGTCTCGAAGAAGCGTTGGGGCCCTATCGTCTGAAGATAAGCATACACCAGGGAACGGACTTCGCCCCGTTGCATCCGGGCGCTGGCCTGCATCCCCCGTTCCTCGCTGAACACGCGGGTCCAGACCTGGGCGTGTCGTTCCAGGGCCGCCCAGGCCCACGAAGGGACACGCCCCGCCAGGATCAGACGGCTCCCGGGGGTCCGCAGCAGGGCCTGGATCCGATGCACCCGGGAAGGATCCCATCCGGTTCGCGCCACCGCCTCCCGGAGGGCAGCCGGCGCCTGGGGATGCTGGGCCGCGATCAGGGCATCCACGGGTGTATCCAGATCCAGGAGGGAGGCGGTGGAGCGGGGCCAGACCCGGGCCGGAAGCCCGGCCTCCCGATGGAGCACCCATGCCATGGCATTGTCTGTGGGAAGCCGCCGGGCCCGGGTGGGGATGATTTCCGCCGGAGCCACCGCGATCCAGTCGCTGGAGTGCAGGTTGTTGGTCAGCAGGCCCTCCTCGATTTCCGCAAACGCGCTCAGCACGGCCTCCCAGCCCGCCGTGCTCATCAGGGGCGCAGCGCCGGCCCCCACGTACAGCAGACGGGAGATCCGATGGCGCTGGATCAGCTCCGCCAGGCGGGTGCCGAATTCGAAGGGCCGATTCCCCGGATCCAGATCCACCTCCAGGGGGAACGGAGCCCTTCCCAGATCTTCCAGGCCCTCCCGATCCGGAGCGGCCAGGATGACCCGGGCCACCTGTCCGGTATCCATGATCCGGCGGATGGTCTCCCGGGCCGCCACCCGGAGGATATGTCCCATTTGCTGTTCCAGCGGATGATCCCCCATCGGGCCCACCATCATGAGCAGAGCGAGGTCTTTCATTCGCGGATACTCCAGCAGGGTTTGCGCGATCGGCCTGGATCGGGAAAGCGGGATCGCCTCCCGGATTCCTGGGGGCCAGCCCGCCCCCCAGAAATGGGAACCATCTCAGGTGTAACCGACCAGGCGTGCCATGCACAAGTTCTTTTAACCGCCCCCTGAGTTAGAATCATATGCGGAGACGGGGAGGGTCTCATTCCTTCCAGCTGGAGGATTCAATGCGGACGACCGCGCGAGGCGCTGCCACCACCTGGCCCCAGTGGATCGCCCTGAGCCTGTATGGCCTGGCTTTAACCATGACCTCCAATGTGGTCGATCCCCCGTGGCTGAGCCAGAAGGCGAGCGAGCTGGCGGGCCCGGGCTGGCAGAACACCCTGCTGGGCAGCGTGGCCTTCATCGGCCTGATCTGGGCCGCCCTGGTCCAGCCGATCTTCGGGGCCTGGAGCGATCGGATCCACAGCCCATGGGGGCGCCGCAAGCCGTTCCTCTGGCTGGGCAGCCTGCTCCTCGCCCTGGCCCTGGCCTTCCTGGTCGCCGCGCCTTCCGTGCCTCTGCTCATCCTGGCCCTGCTCCTGGTGCAAACGTTCTCCAATATGGTGCAGGCCGCTTATCAGGGATTGATCCCCGATCACGTGCCGGAGGATCAGCGGGGCCGGGCCTCCGGGATCAAAGGGTTTATGGAGATCCCGGCGGTGGTGATCGGCCCGCTGATCGCCGGCTATTTCCTGGGCCGGGGGCAAATCTGGGGGCCCTATCCGGTGCTCCTGATGCTCTACCTCCTGGTGGGATGGATCACGGCGGTTGCGGTCCCCTCCCAGGCCCTGGCCGCTCCCCCTGCCCGTCGCCCCACCTGGATCTATCAGGTGGAATGGGGCCGCGCCCCTACGTTCGCGTTCTGGCTGGCCCATCGCTTCGTGTTCTGGTGGGCTCTCCTCACCCTGCGCACCTTCCTGATCTTCTTCTTCCAGGATACGATGGGCCTGACGATGGGGCAGGCTCAGGCTTTAAACGGAACCCTTTCCGCGATCCTAGGGGCGATGATCCTGCTGCTGATGGTGCCTTCCGGCGCCCTGGCCGATCGCTGGGGGGTGCGCCCGCTGCTGCAGGGCGCCGGGC
Source organism: Candidatus Thermoflexus japonica (assembly GCA_002898735.1). Lineage (GTDB taxonomy): Bacteria > Chloroflexota > Anaerolineae > Thermoflexales > Thermoflexaceae > Thermoflexus > Thermoflexus japonica. The sequence continues at coordinate 3,972 of BEHY01000100.1, read as the reverse complement.
TCCTGGCCAGCCTGGGGACCTTCGGTTTCCTCGGTGTCTCCCGGCTGTATGGGCGGCCGGAGCTTCCGGCGCTGGTGGCCGCTTCGCTGATCATCGGGGTGGGCGTGGCCCTGTTCGTGGCCGCCAGCTGGACCTGGATCACCCGTATCGTGCCTTCCGACGAAGCGGCCCGTTACCTGGGGCTGGGGAATATCGCCACGGCGGTGGGCAGCGCCATCGCCCGCCTGAGCGGCCCGGCCATTGACGCGCTGAATCGGGCGACAGGCAGCATGCTGGGTTACGACGTGATCTACGGCCTGGCCGGCCTGCTGTTCCTGGGCAGCCTGCTCCTGGCCCGCCCACCCGCCCGGGCGGGCAAACCCATGTGAGCTTCCAGGGAAAGCGTTGCCGGTGGCCCGCCTCCATACAGGCGCAGATCTCCTACCCATCCCGCGTCGCCCTTCGCCCTGCAGCGTGGGGTTGGGGCGGAGGGAAACGGCAGGCTCCTCTTGTCGCGCGACTACGCCTTTGTTCAAAGTCCGTTAAAATGAGGCGGCGGGGATATCTTCCCCTGGATGCCGCGGAGGCGCCCATGCGGTTGCGGGAGTGGATGGAGGCGCTTCCCAAACGACTCAGGCCGCTCCTCCCACCGGACCTCAGCGGGTTCCGCTGGTCCGCCCGGCCGTGGCTGGTGCAGATCTACGATCGCGACCCGGCGTTTCACTACGAGGTATGGCACCTGGGGGAACGGCGGGGGCGCATAGAGATCGGCCTGCATTTTGAGAGCCGGGATCCAGAGCGGAATCGGGACGCCCTGGAGCGGGCCAAGGAGGAGTGCGGTGCAAGGAGGAGTGCGGTGCCGAGGCACCGCACTCCAGCCACTCCAGCCACCCGCTTCCGCCGCTGGACGAGGAAAGCCTGGGGCGTTTCGCTCAGCGCCTGGCATTCTGGATCCAGACACTGGAGCCGATCCTCGCCCGCGAGCGGGCGCGTATCCGGGAGTAAGTCTTGCGAAAGGTGACCCATCGCCTATGAGCCACCGGCCATCCTTTCTCAAGGACCTGAACCCGAGCCAGCAGGCGGCGGTCACCGCGCCCGACGGGCCGATCCTGGTGCTGGCCGGCCCGGGCAGCGGGAAGACGCGGGTGCTGACCTACCGGATCGCCTATCTGCTCACGGTTCGCCGTGTTTCCCCCTTTCACATCCTGGCCGTCACGTTCACCAATAAAGCGGCGGAGGAGATGCGCTCCCGCCTGGAGGCCATGTTCGGCGAGCGAGCGGCCGAGCTCACCCTGGGGACCTTCCACGCCATCTGCGCCCGCTTCCTGCGACGGGAGGCCTCGCTTCTGGGCCTGAACCCCCAATTCGTGATTTACGACGAGGAGGACCAGCTGGAGGCCATCCGCCAGGCGCTGCGGGATCTCAATCTGGATGAGAGGCGTTACCGGCCCGGGGCGCTGCGGGCGGCCATCTCCCGCGCCAAGAACGAGTTCATCCGTCCGGACGACTATCCCGTTCGCACCTACTTCGATGAGATCGTCGCTCGCGTTTACAGCCGCTACGAGGAACGCCTGCGGGCCGCCGATGCGCTGGATTTCGACGATCTCCTGCTGCGGGCGGTCGAGCTGTTTGAAAACCACCCGGAAGCCCTGGCCCGTTATCAGGATCGTTACCGCCATATCCTGGTGGATGAGTTCCAGGATACGAACACCGTGCAGGTCTTCCTGCTGCGGCAGCTGGCCTCCCGGCATCGCAATCTGTTCTGCGTGGGGGATGAGGATCAGAGCATCTACGGCTGGCGCGGGGCGGACTTCCGCAACGTCATCCGCTTCCGGGAGCATTTCCCCGACGCCCGCATCATCGTTCTCGAGGAGAACTACCGGTCCACCCGGACCATCCTGGAGGCGGCCCAGTCCGTGATCCGTTTCAACACGGAACGGTATAACGAAAAGCGCCTGGTGGCCGCCCGCGGGCCTGGTTCTCCGATCGCGGTCTATGAAGCGTTTGATGAGGAGGATGAGGCCGACTTTGTTGTCCGCCGGATCCAGGAGCTCATCGAGACCCGTGGGGTTCGGCCCCAGGAGATCGCGGTGATGTATCGGACCAACGCGCAATCCCGGGCGCTGGAGGAAGCCTTCGTGCGGGCCGGGCTCCCTTACCGGCTGGTGGGCGGCGTCCGCTTCTATCAGCGCCGTGAGATCAAGGACCTTCTGGCTTACCTTCGCCTGGTCCTGAACCCCCATGACGATCTCAGCCTGGTCCGCGTCCTGAACGTTCCTCCCCGGGGGATCGGCCCGGCGACGCTCGCCAAATTAACGGCGCTGGCCCAGCGTCAGAAGATCTCCCTGTTCACGGCTATCGAACAGGCCACGGGTGGCACCGCCGGGCTATCCCTTTCCCAGAAAATCCGCCATGCCCTTGCCGATCTCATCGGGCAGATCCGGGCCTGGCAGGCGGTCCGCGAGCGCATGGGCGTGGCGGAGTTGTTGCGGCGCATCATCGATGAGGTCGGCTACGCGGAGTATCTGGAAAGCCTGGAGGAGGTGGATCGGGAGATCGGAGGGCGGCGCTGGGATAACGTGCTGGAGCTGTTGCGGGTCGCCGCCTCCTATCGCCCGGGCGATTTCGAGGATCCTCTGGCGGCCTTCCTCGGCGAGGCGGCGCTGATCTCCGACGTGGACACCCTGCGGGACGATGTGGACGCGCCGATCCTGTTAACGCTCCATGCCGCCAAGGGGCTGGAATTCGAGGTGGTGTTCATCACCGGCCTGGAGGAGGGGTTGCTTCCGCACAGCCGCTCCATCGATGAACCGGCCGCCCTGGAGGAGGAGCGGCGCCTGTTTTACGTCGGGATGACCCGGGCCAAAGATCTCCTGTTCCTGACCTATGCCTTCCGCCGGTATGATGAGATCCGCACGCCCTCGCGTTTCCTGCGGGAGATCCCCAGGGAGCTGTGGAGCGCGGTGCCTGGGCACCGCACTCCACGGGTCCCCCCATCCCGACGGGATCGCAAAACGGAAGCTTTACGGGAAACCCCCGTGGCCCCTCCCGCCCGCCTGCGTTTCCGACCGGGCACACGGGTGCAGCATCCCCGGTTCGGGGAAGGGCTGGTCCTGGAGAGCCGGTGGGTTGGCTCGGACGAAGAGGTGGTGGTGATGTTCGAGGAAGCGGGACTCAAACGGCTCCTGGCCGGGTTCGCGAACCTGCAGATCCTCCCGGATCCGACGCGCCCTTCCTCGTAGGATCACCACCGGGGCTGCCCGAGCCGATCTTCGGAGCCCGCGGAGAGGCGTTCGCCCCGCATCGAACGTTCATTCGCCCGATTTCCGCTGGTGCCTTCGGTAGAAATCGCACCATCGCCGCACCGGGCAGAGATCGCAGCGCGGTCGCTGCGCCTTGCAGATCTCCCGACCGTGGCGAATCAGTAACAGGTGGAAGGGGAGGTAGCGCTCCGGTGGGATCAGGGCTTCCATCCAGTCGTGGGCTTTCTCCGCGGACATCCCCTCCGGGATCAGGCCCAGGCGGGTTCCCACGCGATGAACGTGGGTATCCACCGGAAATGCGGGCCGGTTCAGCGAAAACAGGAGCACGATGGCCGCGGTCTTCGGCCCCACCCCATCCAGCCTCCGCAGCCAGGCTTTGGCCTCCTCCACCGGCCATTCCGCCAGGAAGTCCAGGGATAGCTCCCCCCGCTCTTCCGTGATCCGCCGCAGGATCCGCTGGATACGGGGGGCCTTCTGAGCGGAAAGCCCGGCCGGCCGGATGGCCTCCTGCACCGCCTCCACCGGGGCATCCCGCACCGCCTCCCAGGTGGGAAACCGTTCGCGCAACCGCTCGAAAGCCCGCCAGCTATTGGTGTCGCTGGTGTTCTGAGAGAGGACGGTCAGGATCAGCTCCGAGAGCGGATCCAGCCGCCAGCGGGCCGGGATCCCATAATAGGCCTCCAGCGCGCGGTCGATCTGTTCCGCCTTCCGCTTTAGAGCTGCCCGTGGC
>BEHY01000099.1 GCA_002898735.1 Candidatus Thermoflexus japonica | reverse complement strand
GGCAGGCCCATGGCTCACCTCCTGGCGCTGTGGGGCACGGGATATCCCGTGCCCCACGCGTCATGTTAGGGGGTGCGATCGGAGGGCCTCCTGCACTTGCCGAAGGGCCGTCGGGACCTCCGGAGAGATCCGATGGGCCTGTCCCACCGCGCGCAGGGCGCTGGAGATGTCCTTCAGGCCGTTGCCGGTGATCACCACGACGACGCTTTCCTCCTCCCCGATCCGGCCTTCCCGAACGGCCTTTTCCAGCCCGGCGAAAGCCGCCGCCGCCGCCGGCTCCGCGAACACCCCGACCTCGCGGGCCAGGGTCCGCATCGCAGCCAGGATCTCCTCGTCCGTCACCGTAAGGAACGCCCCGCCGGTCTCCCGCACCGCCTGCAGGGCGAAGCGCGCATCCCGGGGATGGCCCACTGCGATGCTGTCGGCGATGGTGCGCGGTGGCTCGGGTCGGATTTCCTCCCTCCCCTCCGCCCAGGCCCAGGCCAGCACGGCGGCTCCCTCCGCCTGGATCCCCATCAGGATGGGAAGGCGTTCGATCCAGCCCAGGGCCGCCAGATCTCGGAAGCCTTTCCAGAGCCCGCTCAGGATATTGCCGTCCCCCACGGAGACGAACACGCGATCCGGAACCCAGCCCTGGAGCTGCTCCCAGATCTCATAGGCGGCGGTCTTCTTGCCCTCCCGGGTGAAGGGATTGTAGGCCGTGTTGCGGCAATACCAGCCGAAGGCCTCCGCTGCCGCCAGGGTCAGGTCGAAGGCCTCATCATAGGTGCCTTCCACCGTGAAAACCCGGGCGCCGTAGATCAGCAGCTGGGCGACTTTCGCCTCCGGGGCCGTGTGGGGAACGAAGATGATCGCGGGCAGATTCAGGGCTGCCGCCATGCCCGCCAGGGCCGCCGCGGCGTTCCCGGAGGACGCGGTGGTGATCGCGGAAGCGCCTTCCTCGATGGCCTTCAGGGCCACCACGGCGCTGGCGCGGTCCTTGAATGAAGCTGTGGGATTGCGCCCGTCGTCCTTGATGTAGATCCCCCGCACGCCCAGCCGTCGGGCTGTCCGCTCCGCTCGATACAGCGGGGTCCATCCGACGGCCTGCAGGGCCCCTGCGCCCTCCACCCGGTTCAGGGTCTCCGGGCGCAAGGGGAGCAGGGGCGCGTAGCGCCAGATGGAACGAGAGGGATGTTCCCACAACTGTCCCGGGCTTACGCTCGCTCGCAGGCGATCGTAGTCATACAGCACGTCGAGGGTTCCTTCCGGGCCATCGCGGGGGCAGACATAACGAACCTCGCCCAGATCATACGTGGCGCCGCAGCGTCCGCAGCGGAAGCCTGTGGCGAACATCGATGGACCTCCGGGAGGCAACGGGCTGGATCTCTGCTCCATGGTAAGCGCGGGCCGAAGGCGGCCTGCTCCGCCCCCGAACCGCCAGAGGATCTCACCGTTTGTGTTATACTGAGGCCGGTTTCCCGCTGCAAGCGGCGAGGACATGGGGCCATGCGCTCCGGCGTGAAGGGGCAACGGCCTGCCCTCGCGGGTGGGCCGGCGGATCGGCTCCTTTCTCTCCTGCTTGCGGGGGGAGGGGTTTACCGGCGGCGAAGCCGCCCTCGCCAGGCTCCCTTTGTCAGGAGCAGTGGCCACCCTTCTTAAGATTAAGAAAGGAGCATCCAATGCGAAGGATCCTTCCGATCATCACGGCCGGGTTCCTGATCGCGTTGGCGGCGTGCGCTCGCCCGACGCCAGCACCGACGCCAGCTCCCTCCCCGACGGCCTCGCCGTCGCCCAGCCCATCGCCGGAACCGGCTGCCGGGGCGACCCCGGCGGCGACGCCGGATCTCCAGCGCATCCTCTTCCCGAGGCCGGAGGACTGGAGCAAGGGGGCCGCAGCGGCACGGGTCACCTTCATCGAATGGGGCGATTTCCAGTGACCCTACTGCGGGCAGCTCGCGCCGCTGCTCCGGCGTCTGGTAGACGCCTATCCCGATGAAGTTCGTGTGGTATACCGGCACTTCCCCCTGCGGACCATCCACGATAAGGCCATGATCACGGCGGAGGCGAGCGAGGCCGCCGGCGCCCAGGGGAAGTTCTGGGAGATGCATGACTGGCTTTTCGATCATCAGGCGGAATGGGTTGCCAGCCCGAACATCACCGCGACCCTGATCTCGGCCGCCCAATCCCTGGGCCTGGATGTGGAGCGATTCCGCCGGGATCTGGAGGAGGGCCGTTATCGGGCGAAGGTCGAAGCGGCCTATGCCGAAGCGGTGGCCCTGGGGCTCCCCGGCACGCCTTTCCTGCTGGTGAACGGCCGGCCATGGCCCCAGACCCTGAATTATCTGGAGTATGCCCATCTGGAGGCGATGGTGAAGCTGGCCCGGCTTCGGGATCGGCAATTCGAGGCCCCGCCGGCCATGAGCATCGATCCATCCCGCCGCTACCGGGCCGTGCTGAAGACCGAGAAAGGGGATATCGTGATCGAGCTTTTCGCCGACCGGGCGCCCCTCACCGTCAACAATTTCGTCTTCCTGGCCCGGAGCGGATGGTATAACGATATCACCTTCCATTACGTGATCACCGACGTGGTCGCCATCACCGGGGATCCCAGCGGGACGGGATTCGGCGGGCCCGGCTATACGATCCCGGATGAGATCACCGGGACCCTGACGTTCGATGCGCCGGGCATGGTCGGGATGCTGAACGCGGGCCCGAACACCAACGGGAGCCAGTTCTTCATCACGATGGCGCCGCTGCCTCAGCTGAACGGTCGCTACACGGTCTTCGGGCAGGTGGTCGAGGGGCTGGAGGTGGTCCGGATGCTGCGTCCGCGGGATCCGGAGACGGATCCCGGAGCGCCGCCCGGCGATCGGCTGCTAAAGGTGATCATCGAGGAAAAATAAACCGATCCGGCTTGCGCTCCCATCCCCTGGAGGAGGCCGGCCCCATTGATGGAACCCGTGATGGAACCTTCGCGCCCCGAGGCCTCTCCACCGGTGATCCCGGAACGCGTTCCCCCGCATCTCCCATCCATGGGGCTCCTGTGGATGGGAGCGGGGGTGCTGGCAGGGGGCCTGTTGATCAGCCTCTGGCTGGCTCTGGCGGCCCTTGCGGCGACGTTCCGGTTTCCGATCCCTTCCCCTGGATTGCTGGTGCTCGGCCTGCTCGTCGGGGGCGGGATTTTCCGGGAGGGGATGCGGATCGCGCGGGGCGAGCCCGATGCTCCCCTGCCTGGAGCGGAGGCCCGGGCCCTGGGGCGGAATTTGCTCCTGCTGCTGATCCTGATCGGATGCGGGGCGATCGCGGAAGCCTTCAGCCCCCGGTTCCCGGCGCTGATCCTGCCGTTCCACGTGGGGGTGGCCGCCCTGGGGCCCTTCCTGGGGTTCAACCTCCTGCGCTGGCGCCTGCACGCCCCATGGTCCCGTCGCGCCGGATGGTGGGCCCTGGGCCTGGGAAGCCTCCTGGTCCCGGCGCTGGCCATCTTCCTGGAAGGCATCGCGGGCGCCATGCTGGTTCTTGTCCTGCTGATGCTGCGCGTCCTTCTGGAAGGCCCCGGGTTTTTCAACCGGTGGTTTCCCCCGGGCTTCTCGCCGGAGCGGCTTTCGATGCTCCCCGAGGCCCTGGTGGCGGATCCCTGGCTCTGGATCGGGATCCTGATCGGGGCGGTTGCCCTGGTTCCCGCGATGGAGGAAGCCCTCAAGCCCCTCCCCGCCGCGCTGCGGATGCGGGATCCGGCGGTCTCCGGGGCTTCGCTGATTCTGTATGGGGCGATCGGGGGGGCGGGCTTTGCCCTGACGGAGAACATGCTGAGCTGGCAACCCGGGATCCCATGGACGTTCACGGCGATCGGCCGCCTGGGCACGACGGCGCTCCATATCCTGAACGGAGGGATCACCGGATGGGCCTGGAGCCGCGTGCGCCAGGGCCGCTTCCTCGAAGGAGCCGGGGCCTATCTTTTCGCATGGCTCCTGCACGGCCTCTGGAACGCGGGGGCGATCCTCATGAGCGGCACCTTCCTCATCCCGCTCCCCCCCGAAGTCCGCGCCATGATGCTCCTCCCGGCGCTGATCGGGATGGGGATGGCGGTGCTTCTGGTGATCGGGGGGCTGGGATGGGTGTTGCCCATGCTGGGGGAAGAGGAATGAGCGCCATGCGGATCTGGCGGGATTGGCGGATGCGATCGGCGCGGCTTCGGGCCTCCCTGCTTTCATCGGAGGGGGCCCGGGATCCCCATCTCCGGCGGAATTTCACCGCAGGGGTGGTGAACGGAACGCTCTTCATCTTCGCCGAGACCATCCTGGATCCCAATCTGGTGCTGGTCTGGTTCCTCTCCCGCCTGGGCGCGCCCAATTTCCTGCTGGCGCTGGTCTCCCCCATGCGGGATGGGTTGTGGTTCCTCCCGCAATTGCTGGTCTCCCGGTGGATGCGCCATCAGGTTTACCACATGGGTCTCTACCGGCGGATGGCCCTGGTGCGCGCCCTCGGTGCCTTCGCCATGGCGCTGGGGATCTGGCTGGCCGCCCCCCATCCGACGGGGATGCTCCTCGCCTTCTTTATCCCGTATTTCGTGATCTCCCTGGCCTCCGGGATCTCCGGCCTGCCGTTCATGGAGATCGTGGGGAAGACCATCCCCCCTCGCCAGCGCGGGGTGTTCTTCGCGGCCCGGCTCTTTTTCGGCGGGCTCCTGGGGTTGGCCGCCAGCGGAATGGTTCGCCTGCTCCTGGAAGAGCAGGCCGGCCTGTCCTTCCCGCATAACGTGGTCCTTCTGTTCTTCATCTTCGCTGTGTTCACCTCCATCGGGATGGCGGTTTTCGCCGGGGTGGTGGAGCCGCCCAGCCCCGTGCCGGATGGGCGCGCTCCCCTCACGCCGTGGCGGGAGGCCATCCGGGCCCTGTGGGGACGGACCGCTTATCGTCTTTTTCTGGGAGCCCGGATCGCCCTGATGTGGGCGGCCATCGCCACGCCGTTCTTCACCGCCTATGCGGTCCGGGAGCTGAGGGTGCCCGACGCGATGATCGGGCTCTATCTGGGTTTCAACGTCGGGGCCTCTCTGGTTTCGAACGTGTTGTGGAGCTGGATCAGCCTCCGTCAGGGACATCGGGCCGTGCTGGAAGGGGCCACCCTGTGCGGCCTGCTGAGCGCGCTGTGGGCTCTGCTCGTGGGACCCCTGAGCGGGCTGTGGCCCGGTGTGTCCGGCTGGCTGATGCTTCCGGTGTTTGTGGGGAGCGGGGCCTATGCGTCCGGGGCGGCCATCGGCGGGATGTCCATGCTGCTGGAGATCGCCCCGGGCCACGACCGGCCCCTCACGATCGGCCTCACGAACACCCTCCTGGGGATCGCCCTGCTCTCCACGTCCCTGGGGGGCCTGATCGCCGATCTCATCGGTTATCGGGGACTGTTCGCCCTCTCTTTCGGGTTCTATACGCTGGCGCTCGTGTTGTTGTGGGGGCTGCGGCGGGTGATGGAACCGGACGCGCGAGTTTAGAACAGGGCTTACCCCATCGGGCTCCGATAGGGAGTGGGGGCGATCCCCCAGGCTCTCCGGGCGACATGGAGATGTCATGAAGCTCCTGGGGGAATCCGTCGGATCACCGGATCCGCCATACCTGCACGATCCCGCTCCGGAAACCCAGCGCCAGCTGCGTGCCGTCCGGGGAAAAGGCCAGGCTGTAAAGGGCATCGCCTTCCTTCGCCCACCGAAGCCGTTCCCTCCCTTCCGGGATCGCCCACAGGACCAGCCGGCCTTCGGCGTCTCCGGCGGCCAGAAGCCGGCCATCGGGGGAGAACGCCAGCGCCCGCACCGGCGCTGGACCCACCGTCAGCGCCTGGCGTTCGGAGCGGGCCGTCGCGTCCCAGAGCCGCACGGTCCCATCCTCCAGCCCGGCGGCCAGATAGCGCCCATCGGGCGAGAAGGCCACCCGGTAAATCCGCACCCCATAGGCCATGAGAAGCTGGCCCTGACCGCCCATGGCCGTCTCCCACCCGAGGCGCAGCGACCCATCTCCCCCCGCGGAAACCAGCGTCTGCCCATCGGGCGAGAAGGCCACATCCCAGACCTCCGCGGCATGTCCTTCCAGCCGGATCCGCTCCCGTCCCTGGAGGACATCCCAGACCCGCACCGTCCGATCCCACGAGGCAGAGGCCAGAAGCCGGCTGTCCGGCGAGAACGCCACGCCGCGCACCGGGCCCTCATGGCCGATCAGGATGCGATCCGTGATCCATCCGCCCCGGGGGATCTGGCGGTAGAGCCGGATGGGGCCATCCGCCAGCCCGACCGCCAGCCATCGGCCGTCCGGTGAGAAGGCCAGGCTCAGCCCATCGGCGACCCGGAGGGGGAGGTGCCACCGGGATCGTCCCGAATCCAGGTCATAAAGCCGAACCAGCGCGCCCTCCAGCACCCCCAGCGTCCCCCCGTCCGGCGAGAAGCGGAGATCCCAGATGGGCATCAGCCGGGGGAGGAACCGGTAGCGCTCGGCGCCCGTCGCCACATCCCAGATCTGCACCAGGGGCATGGTCCCGGCGCGATCCCCCGCTTCCTCTCCCTGGAAGGCCAGCCATCGGCCATCCGGGGAGAAGACCAGCTGAAGAGGCCAGTGCGCTTCGATGACGCCGGAGGGGAACCCTCGCTCCGCCCCCGTCTTCAGGTCCAGCAGGGAGAGCGCTGGCGGCATCCCTTTCACCCAGGCCAGGAGGGATCCATCCGGGGAGAACGCGGCGGGCCCGCCCGCTCCGGACCAGCGGATCTCGCCGGTCGCCCGGGCCACGATATCCACCGATCCGCCATACTGGATGGCCAGCCATCGCTGATCCGCGGAGAGCAGCACCTGGCGGATCCGCGCGCCGGGGCGCTGCCACAGGATCTCTTCTGCACCCGTGGAAAGATCCAGCGTTCGAACGGTTCCATCCGCGCGACCCACGATCACCCGAAGCCCATCGGAGATCCATATCGGGGGGACCACGCTGGGGATGGTGGCCCGCACCCGGGCGCTTGCCACATCCACCAGGAGCAGATCTTCGGTGGGGGAACACCGGATGCGGAGCGGGTCGAGCCACTCCGGGCTTGTGCATGTCACCAGGAACGTCCCATCCGGGGAGAAGGTCAGAGGGACGCGGCCGGGGAGCTCCCGGATCTCCCATCCGCTCATCGGATCCAGCAATCGAACGAAGCCTTCCCGGTGGCCCGCGGCCAGCCGTCGGGCATCCGGGGCCACCGCCAGGCCGAAGCCCGGCATGTCGCTTCGGGACCAGCGTTCCCGACGGGAGGGGATCTCCCATGCCTTCAGGGTTCCATCCTCCAGCCGGCCGATCAGGAGCTGGCCGTCCGCGGTGAAGATCAGCTCCTGCAGGCGCCCTTCCATGGGGAAGAACGCCAGCAGCCGGAGGGAGGGGAAGTGATAGACATAAAGACGGTTGGAGGAGGCCAGCGCCAGCCAGGGACGGCGAGGGGACCAGGCCATGTGGAGCGGGTAATCGTGGAAGCCCCACTGGAATAGAAGGGTCGGCTGAAGCGGGGGCTCCGGAGAGGCCGGGGCGGGCACGGGCGGGAGGAAGGGGCTTTCACCGATGAGAGGGGTGGGAACGGACGGTGGGGGGGACGCCGGCCCCCCGGGCGCTCGCTGGCAGAAGGCCAGCAGTTCGGCGGCCCATATGAAGGCCATGATCCTCCGGGCGATCGCGCCGTTGCGGGGCATCCTGGTTTCCTTTCGTTTCCATCGCCAGGCGCGGGCTCCCCGGTTTCCCTGCTCTGACAGGATTCCACGCAGATCCTGCCTCGGGAAGGGAACCCTTTCCGCGTCCGGAAGAGTCAGGGAGGGCGAGGAGCGTGAGCCCGGAGATGGTGGCGCATTCGCTCCCTGGAAATGGGGAGGTCTCCACGCTCCATTCCAGTATAGCCTGCAGGTCCGCCATGGGGGACATGCTCGCCCGCAAACCCGGGGAATGGGCGGCGGGGGGT
>BEHY01000098.1 GCA_002898735.1 Candidatus Thermoflexus japonica | reverse complement strand
GGCGCCCCTGCCCATCCCCTGCGACGCGGCGCAGGGAGAAGGAGGGGGACAGGCTTCCTGAAGCTTTTCCCGCTGTTCCTGGGCCATTCATGGCGAAACGCGATCAGGTGACGAACCGTATACCTGCTGCACCAGCCCACTCCGGGAGGTTGGGATGAACGCGCTGAACCGTATCATCGTGGTGCTGATGCTCCTGGTGGCCATTCCCCTGTGCAACGTGCTGTTGATCACCCCCGTGGAGCTCGCCCGCCTGATCCAGTCTGCTTCTAACACGGCGATCGAAACCCTCAGCCAGATCCGCCCGGAGATCCGTTACGGGGTGGGGATCCTGCTGGCGCTGGTGCTGGATGCCCTGCTCATCCTGTGGCTGCTTTTCGAGGTGCGGCCTCCGCGCCGGATCGTCCGGGTGCCGGCGGTGAGCGGCGCGATCGTGGCGGTGGCCGTGGACTCCATCCGGGAGCGTCTGAAGTATCATCTGGATCAGCTGGCGGATGTGATCGAGGTGCACCCCCGGGTGATCCCCCATCGGGAGGGCTTGCGCGTGGAGCTGGATGTGCTGACCACGCCGGAGATTGAAGTCCCCAGCAAAGCCCAGGAAGTTCTGCAGATGGCCCGGGTGGTGGTGGAAGACAAGATGGGCCTTCGCCTCTACGGCCAGCCGGTGGTCCGCATCCGCCACGCGCCTTACCCGAAGGGGGGCGCCCGCCCCACTCCGCCGACGGCTCATGAGAGCAGGGGCTGAGGGATTGAGCTCGGATTCAGGGAGGGAGAGGAAGAAGCCCCCGGCGGGAGCGGGGCGACTGCGATCCTGGAGAAAGTCTGTGGTTCCAGATCGGCAGGGCAGGCCGGGATGCCCTCCTCACCGACGGCGGTGGGCCTCACGGACGTTCGGGATCTGTTCGATGCGCGCCAGGGCCCGGTGCAGCTGGGCCGCGGAGCGGACCTCCAGGGTGGCCTGGAAGACAGCGAATCCGTTGCGGGTGTCCACGCTGATGCGGGCGATGTTGATCTGCTCGTCCTTCAAGACGCCGCTGATCTCGTGGAGCAGGCCGACGCGGTCGATGGCCACGATCTCCACCTCAACCGGGTATCCTTTCTCCCCGGCCGGGAACTGCACTTCGATCAGACGCTCCGGGGAGCGGATGTTCAGGATGTTCGGGCAGTTCCGGCGGTGGATGGTGATCCCACGGTTGCGGGTGATGTAGCCGATCACCTCATCCCCGGGCACCGGGTTGCAGCAGCGGGCCAGCTGCATCAGGAGCCCCTGCGGGTTGTTCTCCACGAGCACCGGCCGCGAGGCGTCGTAGCGTTCGGGGGAAGCCTGGAGCTCCGGGGCGGCCTTCTGCTCCTCCCGGCGCCGCTCCTCCTCCATCCGGATCAGACGGGGCGCCAGCTGCTCCGGGGAGACATCTCCCCAGCCGATGGCGGCCAGCAGATCCTCCGGCTCCTTATAGCCGAACTCCCCGTGCAGCCGACGCGCGGCCTCATCCACGGAGAACGGCACGCCCAGGCGCCGGATCTCCTGGGCCAGGATCTCCCGGCCGTGGAGGATGTTCTCCGCACGGCCCTGCTGCTTGAACCACTGGCGGATCTTCTGGCGAGCCCGCGAGGTCTTCACATATCCCTTGGCCGGATCCAGCCAGTCCCGGCTGGGGCCGCCCTGCTTGGCCGGGATGATCTCCACCTGATCGCCCATCTGGAGGACGTAATTGAGGGGGACCCATTTCCCGTTCACCCGGGCGCCGCGGCAACGGTGCCCCAGCTCGGTGTGGATGTGGTAAGCGAAATCGATGGGGGTGCTGCCCCGGGGCAGGTCGATGACGTCCCCTTTCGGGGTGAACACGTAAATTCGATCCTCGAAGACGTCCGTCTTGAGGGACTCCACGAATTCTTTCGCGGAGGTCACCTCGTTGCGCCATTCCATCAGGGAGCGCAGCCAGGCCACCTTCTTCTCATAGGCTAGGTCGCGTTTCGAAACCTGTTCTTTGTAGATCCAGTGGGCGGCGATGCCGTATTCCGCCTCCCAGTGCATCTCCCAGGTCCGGATCTGCACCTCCAGCGTCTTGCCGTCCTCCAGCATCACCGCCGTGTGCAGGCTGCGGTAGGAATTGTCTTTGGGGTTTGCGATGTAATCGTCGAACTCTTTGGGGATCGGGCGCCACATGGAGTGGATGATGCCCAGGACCTGATAGCACTCGGGGATGGTGTTCACGATGATGCGGACGGCCCGCACGTCGTAGACCTGGTCGAAGGAGACGCCCTTACGGAGCATCTTGCGGTAGATGCTGTAGATGTGTTTGGCCCGGCCGGTGACCTCGGCCTGGATTCCCTCCTCCGCGAGGCGGGCCTTAATGCGCTCGACGATCTGCTGGATGTGGCGCTCCCGCTCCGCCCGCCGTTCATCGATCGCCCGGGCGATCTCCCGATACTTCTCCGGCTCCAGGTAGCGGAAGGCCAGATCCTCCAGCTCCCACTTCAGCTGCCAGATGCCCAGGCGGTTGGCCAGCGGGGCGTAGATCTCCAGGGTCTCGCGGGCGATGCGCTTCTGTTTCTCGGGGGGGAGCGCGCCCAGCGTGCGCATGTTGTGCAGGCGGTCGGCCAGCTTGATCAGCACCACCCGGGGATCCTCCACCATGGCGAAGAAGATCTTGCGGATGTTCTCCGCGCTCTGCTCATCCCGGGCCGTGCGCCGGCCTTCCCCATCCTCCGGCTGGGCGCGGAGGCGATCGATGTATTTCAGCTTGGTGACCCCATCCACCAGACGGGCGACTTCCTCCCCGAATTCCCGCCGGATATCCTCGAGGGTTACGCCGGTATCTTCCACCACATCGTGCAGCAGGCCGGCGGCGATCACCGGGGGATCCATGCGGAGCTCGGCCAGGATGCCGGCCACGGCCAGGCAGTGATACAGATAGGGTTCCCCGGAGGCGCGGGTTTGATGGCAATGCGCCCGCTCCGCAACCTGATAGGCCCGCTCGATCAGCTCTCGATCGGAAGGGCTCAGGGGGTCCCGGATCTGTTCCAGGAGGAACTCCAGGGTCGTGGGATTCTGCACGCCCACCATGCCGCCACCGCCTTTCCTCTTTTTTGTCTAATTATAGCTCAACTCGCCGGATCCCCGGTCCCGGCGATCCCAACCCGCAGGGCTTTTGAACGGGACCCTGGATGACGGAGGACGCCCGCATCCCCCTGAATGCGGCATGCGGGCCTGGCGTCCGGGCTCGATGTTCCCCGGGCTCAGGCCGTTCGGCTTTCATCCGGGAGGCGAGATGACCCCTCCCCCTCGCTCTCTGGTCACGGGGAGGGAGGAGGGAAAGCGCCCCTGGGAAGAGGCCAGTTTGGTTCGGGCCGTCCATCACCCGGTGAACCCGGCCTGCCGGGCGGCATCCGCGAGCGCCCGCCGGAGCAGGACCTCCACCATCTCGCGGCGGTATTCCGGGGAGCCCCGGAAATCCCCGGGGGGGTTCACCTGCTCGCGGGCCAGCCGGGCGGCCGCGAGGAAGCGCTCCGGATCCGGCGGCCGCCCTTCCAGGAGGTGTTCGACCTCGATCAGCCGCACCGGCCGGGAGGCCACCCCACCGACCGCAACGCGCACGCCGTAACAGGCCCCATCCACGCCCCGGAACAATCGAACCGCCACCCCCACGATGGGCGCATCGGCCGGCGTCCGGGCCACCTTATGGAAGGATGCTCCCATCGGCGCGGCGGAGAGCGGCAGGCGGATCTCCGTGGCGATCATCCCCTGGCGTCGGAGGGCCTCCCGGTAATCGTAGAAAGCCTCCAGGCGCAGCGCCCGTGGGGAATCCGGTTCGGTGAACACCACCAGTTCGGCCTCCAGAGCGATCAGCACGGTCGCCAGGGGTTGCTCGCCGGAGGCGCCGACCACCGCCCCGCCCACCGTGCGCTGGTTCCGCAGGGGGAGGGGCGCGGTCTCCCGGGCGGCGACCGCGAGGATGCCTCCTCCATAGGCGGCGCTCTCCAGGGCCTCCACCACCGCCTGCAGCGGCGTGGTCGCCCCGATCCGAAGGGTGTTCCCTTCCAGCCGGATGAAATTCAACCCCAGGTCCTGAAGGTCCACCACGGCCTCCACCTCTCGCGCCCCCTCCGCCAGGACCTGGGTGCCTCCGCCGATGGGCACGGTTCGAATGTCCGGACGCCGGAGCAGGGCGAGGGCCTCTGCCAGCGTTTTGGGACGGTGATACGCTCGCAGGTTCAGCAACATGACACGGGCCTCCTGCGCGATTCGGATTCCAGGGTCGAGAAGTCCTGGCCCTTCCGCTTTCCTCATTACGGTGGGTAGATCCGCCAGAACGGCCGTTCCGCGTCGAAGGTGGCCTGGATCTCGGGGGGGACGTTCACCAGGATGGCTTCTGCCTCCGCGCAGAGCGTTCCATCCGATCGGCGGAGCTCCGCTCGCGCCCGGGCCAGGCGTGTTCCCACGCGAAGCGGATGGGCGACCAGGAGAAGGGTTTGCCCGATGGGAACCGGATGGTGATACCGGACTTTCAGCTGGGCGGTGACCATGAAGCGCTCCGGGGCTCCGATCATCACCGCGCGTCCGGCCGCCTCGTCCAGCAATGCCGCGACCACTCCCCCGTGGGCCACCCTCGGATATCCCTGATAGACCTCCGGGATCACCACCTCGGCCCGGACCGTGGTCTTCCCATCCTCATAGAAGCGGACCTTCAGGCCGGCCGGGTTCTGCACGCCGCAGATGAAGCACATGCGGGAGTTCGGCTGGAGTGTCCCCTCCATTTTCGTGCCTCATGCCTGGGCGAAGATGTCGATCATCAACCGGACGTCCCCCAGGGGGTAAAGGACCGGGCAGGTGCATCCGGCGGCGCGGTATTCGTCCACCTTGCGGCGGACCTCCTCGGGGGATCCGCTGGCGGTGATCAGCTGGACGATGTCATCGGGCACAAGCGCCATGGCCCGCTCGATCTGTTCCGGGGTCGCCGGCCAGGTGAGGACCCGCCCGATTTCGTCCAGGAGCTCCTGAGGGACGCCGCTGGCCTTCATGATGTGCGGCTGCTGGCCCAGATACTGGGTCACCAGCTTGCGGGCGCTGTCCAGGGCCTTCCTGCGGTCGTGGTCGACGGAGCACACCACCAGTTGCGGGCGGTCGATGTCCTCGACGCGGCGGCCGGCCCGCTTCGCGCCGATCTCCAGGTGCTGAAGCGCGATCTCGTTATACCTCGGCGAGACCAGGTAATTCAGCAGCACGCCATCGGCGATCTCGCCGGCCAGCTCCATCATCTGCATGCCGGTGGCCCCGATATAGATGGGGACGTTGCGAGGCTCCCGGCGTCCATACACCACGTCCAGCTCCACATCGGTGAGATGCACGAACTCCCCGTGGAAGGTCACGCGCTTCATGGCCAGGAGGTCGCGCACCACGGTGACCACCTCGCGCATGGCCTTGAGGGGCTTTTCCCGTTTGATGCCGACCTTGGAGGCCAGGGGATCCCACCAGGCGCCGATGCCGAGGATGATGCGATTAGGGGCGAGATCGTCCAGGGTGAGGAAGGTGGCGGCGATCAGGGCCGGGTTGCGGGTCCAGTTGTTGATCACGCCGGAGGCCACTTTGATCCGTTCGGTCACGGCGGCGTAGGCGGCCATGGGGACGATGGCGTCGCGGACCAGCCGGGATTCGGCCTGCCAGACGGCCTCGAAGCCGCGCTGCTCCGCGTATTGCACATAGCGCATGGCCTCCCGCAGATCGTGGGCGTCCTGAAGATAGAGGGCGACGCGTTCCGGCATGGGAGCCTCCGTGCAGGACGTTTTCCCCCATTTTAACCGGAAGGCGGGGGGTTGCCGAAGGGATCAGGCGGGGGGGATGGCGGTTCCGGTGGCGTTCGCCGGATGCGGGGCCGATTCCCGCGCGATCCGGGCCAGGTCCATGGGGTGGCGCAGGGGGAATCCGGTCGATCCTTCGCCGTGTTCTGAGCACGGGCATCCCACACGATCACCCGTCCGTCTTTTCCCGCTGTAATCCCTCCTCCGGGAACCGTCGCCACCGGTGGCGCCGCCTCTTCCAGCTGATATCCCCGCGGGGCTTCTGCCGGTGGTGGAAGGGAGTCCGCTTCTCCCTACAAACGGTCACAGGGATGTCGCCGGCGCAGGCCTCGATGTGGGCGAGATCGCAGGGATGCGGCGGTTAGGGGTCTCCCTCGATTGTGTTGATGTATGAAGGAAGAGAAGCGCCTGGTTTCGGTCGGTTCCCTCTGCTGGAACCAGGATTGTCCCGATTATGGCGAGGTCAATCATGGCGGCTCATGTTCCGAAAGTGTGCGTTTTGCTTGCCTGTAAGGGTGATCGCTTTGCACACATTTCGTAGATGAGCCCACAACCTTTCCACCATTCACGCTCAGGTCGAGAAGCTGTATGCTCTGCCCCCTTACTCGAAATCGGAGTGCGGCACTTTCGATCCGAACCGTTGATCCTCGATCGGAAGGGAACTCGGCGGGCATGGCGAAGAGAAGGGCCAGGGCGATTTCATGCATGCCCTGGAAGACGGCTCGCCCCTTTCCGGAACAGGCCGGCGGAAAGGATTTGGGGGATAGAAATCTTCATGGCACTTCCACAACAAATAGCGCGTTGGCCTGCGGGGACGATGCCTGAACAGCCAGATGGCGAGCGTCAGGCGACCACAGCGCCGCCACGGGTTCGTGTCCTGTCGTGACCCAGCGCCCCACCCAGCGCCATTCGCCGGCCACCTGCAGGATGGCCACTCCATCCTCCAGGTGAAGGGCCAGCATCCTGGAGTCCGGAGACCAGGTCAGGAAGCCGTGCGGGCGCACCGGAGCAAAGATCAGCGGTTCGGTGCCCGGCGGATCGGCGGGACGCAGCCAGGCGGCGGAGGCCTCCTGGCCGTTGAGGTCCTGCAGCGCGGCCAACTCCTCGCCGTTCGGGGAGAAATGGGGATCGGTGAGCGGCCCCAGGTTCTCCGTCCGACCCAGCTCCGGGTGATAGAGGAACCAGGTGTCCCGCGCTTCACCCGGCGCCCCCGGAGCCTGCACGAGGAGGTGATAGGTGTGGGCGCTGGCGGAACGCGCGCCCAGCGCCCGGCAGGCCCGGCCGGAACAGTCGAGGCCGAGATATTCCGGGGCAACGCGCACCGGATCTTTTCCGGGCGTTACAATCACCGGTCCGCCGATCGCCGGGGCAGCCACCAGCACTTCCCGGTCGCTTAGCCAGATAGCGGGGCCGGGCGCGCCCTCCGCCGGCTGGGGATGCCATGGGGCTTCCGCCTCAACCTTCCCTGTCCTCAGGTTGATGATCGCGGTGCGGGTATCGCCGGAGATGGCCAGGTAGGCGCCATCCGGGGAGAAGCTGCCGGCCACCAGGCGGCCATCCAGCCAGCGCAGGGTGTGCGTTTCCCGGTTGTAGAGGTAATCGCGGGATTGGCCGGTCAGGATCAGGGTGGTTTCCGGAGCGGGCACTTCGAGCACGGTCAGCTCGCCGGCGGCGGTTCGGAGGAGGAGGCGGTGGTGGGGCGCCCCCTCGATGCTCAATATGGGTTCCGGCAAATCCCGAACCGCCTCGGGCGAGAGGTCCCGGCATGGGGTGAGCTCGACCAGCCGGTTCTCCTCGGAGAGCAGGAAGGCTTTTCCGTCGGGCATCCAGACCAGGGTGCTGACGAAGTAGGGGTAGCCCACCTGGACCGGTGAAGGGCACACCCGGCCCGTTGCTGCGTCGTAGAAGAAGAGACGGCCCGGCGGATACAGGTAGTCGACCTGAACCTCCTGGGCGGTCCAGGTCCAGAAGGCCAGCACGCCGTTCGTGGGAGACCAGCGGTGAGGCAGCAGGCGGGCGGCCGTGATCACCGGTTGCAGGGGCCGGGATTCGGCGGGAAGGGTTCGAACGGGAGAGCCTGTGGGAGATCCCGAGGGGATGGTGGGCGGTGGTTGCCGTAAGCTGTCGCCTGGTGGCTGCGGGGTGAAAGACGTGCTCTGGGGCGGCGCGGCGATGCAGCCCAGCGCAAACGTGACAAACCATACGGCCGCAAACGAGAACGGCTTCTTCAACATAATCCCCCCTCTAATAGGTCCAGGAATAGACGACGGAAGCGCCCGCGCTCAGG
>BEHY01000097.1 GCA_002898735.1 Candidatus Thermoflexus japonica | reverse complement strand
GAGCGCCGCCAGCCGGTCCCTCCGGCCGTAAAGGACCCCCACGTGGGGCCCGAAGAACTTGTAGGCGGAGCAGACCAGGAAATCGCAATCCAGCTCCCGTACGTCGATGAAGAGGTGGGGCGCGGCGTGCACCGCGTCCACGTAGACCCAGGCGCCGACGGCGTGAGCCATCTCAACGATCCGGCGGATGGGATTCACGGTCCCCAAAGCGTTTGAGGCATATCCCACCGCCACGATCCGGGTGCGTTCGGAGAGCGCCCGGGCCAGCTCCTCCAGATTCAGCGTGCCGTCTTCCGGCTGGAAATCCACCCAGCGGATGATCGCGCCGCGTTCCTCCAGGGCCAGCCATGGGGCGACGTTGGCATCATGATCGAGCCGGGTGACGACGATCTCATCCCCGGGGCGCAGCATCCGACCGATTGCCCGGCTGATGTGAAAAGTCAGCGTGGTCATGTTCGGGCCGAAGATGATCTCCTCCGGCGAGGCGCCGATCAGATCCGCCGCCGCCTGTCGAGCTTCGGCGATCCGGGCATCGACCCGCCGGCTGGTGGGGAAGGCCCCGTGGGTGTTGGCGTTCGCCTCCACCATCGCCCGGGCCATCGCCTCGATCACCCGACGGGGCACCTGGGATCCCCCCGGCCCATCCAGGAACACGGGGACCTTCCCCTCGATCTCCTCCCCGAGGGCGGGGAACTCCTTCCGGATCTCCCACACCCATTCCGCTGTGGCCATGGCGGGACCTCCTGTGGGAATCGAATTTCGGGCTCTGAAATCGAAGGCAGGACGACGACAGGCCGTTGTCCTACAAACCCGGAGGAGCTCCATCCAGGGGATCCTGCCGGAGAAGCCCCTGGATCAGCCATCCCACCCGCTCGAGGGCGCGCATGGGAAACGTCAGCTGGCCCAGCCAGAGGTCCGTCAGGGGAACCGGACCCATGCGCGGCACATCCCCCAGCCCATAGCGGGCCAGCAGGATCAGGTTCCAGGCCACCGCGACCCCGCTGAGGGCGAGAACCGGCCGCATCCCCCAGCGGGCCCGTATGGCCTCGTAAAGCGCAGCGAGCCCAAGGGCGAACCCCGCGAACAAACCGGTCAGGAGCCGCGGTCCGAAAGCCGCCGCCCCGGACCAGGCGCTCCATGAGCCGACGATATAGATCTGGGCTCCGGTTTGCGCCAGGATGAAATGGGCCCATCGGGGACAGGTGCGCCGGAGCGGCCCGATCAGGCCCAGCAGCGCGAAGGTGGCGATGGGGGTCCAGAGGAAAAGCCCCCGGTTCGTGGAGAACAACACCTCCAGCAGGTGCGGGGCGCGCCCGTCGAAGGATCCCGCCCCCGCGATCCCGTAGGGATTCCCCACCACCCACTGCCCGAACACCACCCGCCAGACGATCATCTGAGGCAGGAAGCCGATCCCCGCCCCGATCCCCAGGGCCGCCAGCCGGGAAAGCCCTTCGCGGGGCGCCCGGCGAAGCCTCGCCAGATCCTCCAGCGCCGGCCAGATCAGCAGGGAGGCGTTCTGATAGCGAACGGTGGCCGCCAGCCCGCCGATCAGCCCCAGCCGCAGCCGGTCCCGGCCGCTGGGCGGGTTCACCCGGGCCCATTCCCACAGGAACAGCGCGTTCACAAAGAAATCCACCGCGTGGGCCATAAAGGGATGAGCGACATGTAGAACACCAGCGGCGAGGCCAGCCACGCCGTCAGCACCCCTCCCAGGGCGCAGGCCGGCGAAGCGATCCGGCGGGCCATCCTCGCTGACATCCAGGCTGTGGCGGATCGCCGCCGCGCGCAGCCAGGCGTAATATGCGACGGTGTCCATCCCGTGCAGCTGGGGGCGGAACAGGATCATGAGGATCCCAAACCAGACGCCGACGAGGATCGACCGGTGGCGGATCTCCCTCATAGGGCTCGCCTCCTCCCGATCTCCCGGGCGAGCAGGATCCACAGCCCCAGTGCGCCCAGCGTTCCCAGGTCCAGCATAAAGGTCCACCCGACGAAGGCGTGCCAGGCCAGCCCCCAGAGGGCGACCGCGCCGACGCTGATGGCCAGGGCGGCGTTCCAGAGCGGGGGACGCCGGCCGGCCCGGCGGAGCAGCACCCCGAGGGCCAAGCTGAGCATAACGCCGTGATGATACCACGTTCCCGGATTGGCCAGAAAGGCGGCGGCCGTCGCCCATGCCGCCCGGTCCTCCAGGGGCTCCCGGGGTGTTCCGGGCCGGCCCAGGCCGGCCAGGGTAAGGAGGACGATCGCGCCGGCCAGGGCCCCGCCCATCCATTGGGCCGCGATCGGGGCATCGATCAGGGCGGATCCGTAGGGATGGCGGGTCAACCAGCGGATGGCCATGGAGGGCAGGTTCTGGGCGGGCGGATAGGCGCCCCCGGCGCTGGCCATCGGCGCCCGGAGGAACTCCAGGGCGGGCGGGCCGAAGGCCAGCGCGCTCATGCCCAGGGCGATGGCGATCCCCAGCGCCATCCCTCGCAGCGCCCGCCATCGACCCTCCCAGAGCAGGAGGCCGGCCACCCCAACGGCCAGCGGCTTCAACATCAGGCTCAGCCCCAGCAGAAACCCTCCCCTCCCCTCCTGTCCCCGCCGGATCGTCTGGAGGGTGAGGGTGGCGAGCAGAACGACCAGCGGATTGACCTGACCGGCGTAAAGGCTGACCAGGAAGGGCGGGAAGAGCCCGACGCTCATCCGGATCAGCGTCCGCTGCCAGGGGCGCCCCGGCTCCCCGAAGAGGCGCGCCAGGGCCTCCGCTGTCAGCAGCGCGCATAGGGCCTGGAGGAAGATCCACAGCCCCATCCCTCGATCGGGAAGCGTCAGCAGGGGGAGGACCAGCAGCGCGGTGAGCGGGGGATAGCGATAGGGCGGCGCGTAGTGCTCGAACCCCAGGGTCGCAGCGGCCCGCGCATAATCGGTTTCGCCCCACCGATAGACGTTCTCCCCGCGCTGAAACCCCCACGCGGCCATCGCATAAGGGGGATAATCGACCGGCGAATGGCGCAGGAGGACCCATGCCCCTGCGGCGGCGTAGAAGAGAACGAGGATAATCCTGCTGAAGATTTCCATGGAGCAGATACGCCTCATCGCAGGAGAGCCCCCTGTTTCACCTCGCCGCGCCATGGGAGGTCGGCGCGTGGAGTTCTGGCGCTTTCACCGGCGAAGTGTTCTCCCGTTCAGGCACTCGATCATAGGTTACGATCCCACGTCCGGCGGGGCAAGCCCAGTCTGTGAAAAATTTCACTATTTGATCCCAGCGAAAGGGGGAGGCATCCGGTTGCTGAAATCCGGCAAATGTCCTATCATTCTCTTTTGAAATTTGTTGCCAGCGCTCCCCGATCCAGTTCCACAGGAGGAAGCGGGATGAAGAAGTGGGTGTATCTCTTCGAGGAAGGCTATCGGGAGATCCCGGCCGAGCGTCGGCGGGATCTCCTCGGCGGCAAGGGCGCGGGGCTGGCGGAGATGGCGGGAGCGGGCCTCCCCGTCCCCCCGGGCTTCACCATCACCACCGAGGCCTGCAACGCCTACTTCGCAGCGGGCAGGCAGTTCCCTGAGGGCATGTGGGAGCAGGTCCTGGAGGCCCTCCACCGGGTGGAAGAGAAAGTCGGCCGCCGCTTCGGCGATCCCCAGAACCCCCTCCTGGTCTCGGTCCGCTCGGGCGCCAAGTTCTCCATGCCCGGGATGATGGACACCGTCCTCAACGTCGGCCTGACCGATGAAACCGTCCACGGCCTCATTGCCCAGACCGGCGATGAGCGTTTCGCCTACGATGCCTATCGCCGTCTCATCCAGATGTTCGGCCGCATCGTCAAGGGCATCCCCGGCGAGAAGTTCGAGCACATCCTGGACCGCTATAAGGCGAAGACGAAGGGCAAGCAGGACACGGATCTCACGGCCGAGATGCTCCGGGACATCGTGGAGGACTTCAAGGCCCTTTACCGCAAGGAGCTGGAAGAGGAATTCCCGCAGGATCCCCTGGAGCAGCTCCGCCAGGCGATCCGGGCGGTGTTCGATTCCTGGTTCGGCAAGCGGGCGGTGGACTACCGCAACTTCTACAAGATCCCACATGACCTGGGCACCGCGTGCAACGTCCAGACCATGGTCTTCGGCAACATGGGCTTCGACTCGGCCACCGGCGTGGCCTTCACCCGCAACCCGGCCACGGGCGAGAAGGAGCTTTACGGGGAGTATCTCCCCAACGCCCAGGGCGAGGATGTGGTGGCCGGCATCCGCACGCCCCTCAAGATCACGAAGAAGGCTTCCCAGGAATGGGCCCGGGAGCACGGGATCTCCGAGGAGGAGCGCCTTCTGCGGTATCCCAGCCTCGAGGAGCGGATGCCTGAAACCTACCGTCAGTTCCTGGAGGTGGCCGCCCTGCTGGAGCGCCACTACCGGGATGTCCAGGACCTGGAGTTCACCATCGAGCGCGGGCGGCTCTGGATGCTCCAGACCCGCACCGGCAAGCGCACGGCCAAGGCCGCCGTCAAGATCGCCGTGGACATGGTCCATGAGGGGCTCATCACCCGGGAAGAGGCGGTGATGCGGGTGGAGCCCGAGCAGATCAACCAGCTGCTCCTGCCCCGCTTCGATGAGAAGGCCAAGGAGCGGGCCCGTGAGAAGGGCGAGCTGCTCGCGCGGGGCCTTAACGCCTCCCCGGGCGCGGCCACTGGCCATGCGGTCTTCGACGCGGATACGGCGGAGGCCTGGGGGCGGGATGGCCGCCCGGTGATCCTGGTGCGCCCGGAGACCACGCCGGACGATGTGCACGGGATGATCGCCGCCCGCGGCATCCTCACCCAGCGGGGCGGGGCGACCTCCCACGCGGCGGTGGTGGCCCGTGGCCTGGGCAAGCCGGCGGTGGTGGGCTGTGAGGCGCTGCAGATCGACCTGGAGCGCAAGCAGTTCTCCGTCAACGGCCGGGTGATCCGCGAGGGCGATTTCATCTCCATCGACGGCTCCACCGGCGAGGTCTTCGCCGGCCAGATCCCCACCATCGATCCCAACCTGGCGGAGGAGCGGGAGCTGGCGGAATTGCTCTCCTGGGCCGATGAGTTCCGCCGCCTCCAGGTCTGGGCCAACGCGGATTATCCGCGGGATGCCCGCAAGGCCCGGGAGTTCGGCGCGGAGGGCATCGGCCTGGCTCGCACCGAGCATATGTTCTTCGAGACCGACCGCCTGCCCTACGTGCGCCAGATGATCCTCAACGCCTCCGAGGCCCAGCGCCTGATGGACCAGCTGCGGGCGGCGCAACTGGCCGTTCAGGCCCGGCCCGATGATCCGAAGGCTCAGAAGGCCCTCCGCGAGGCCGAGCGGGCCGTTCGAGCCTCGAAAGCGGTCAGGGCCTATCGCAAGGCCCTCGACCGCCTGCTGCCGGTCCAGCGGAAGGACTTCGAGGGGCTCTTCGAGGCCATGGACGGGCTGCCGGTGATCATCCGGCTCATCGACCCGCCCATGCACGAGTTCCTGCCGCGCCATGAGGAGCTCCTGGCCGAGGTGGTGGAGTTGCGGGCCCGCATCGAGGAGCGTCGCAAGATCAAGGGCTACCGCCCGCGCAAGGGTGAGAAATCCCTCAGGCAGATGGAGGAGGAGCTGGCGGAGAAGGAGGCGCTCCTGCGGGCGGTCAACGCCATGCGGGAGATGAACCCCATGCTGGGCCTGCGGGGCATCCGCCTGGGCATCCTGTATCCGGACATCATCCGCCTCCAGGTCCGGGCGATCTTCGAGGCCGCCTGCAACGTGAAGCGGCGGGGCATCACCCCGAGGCCGGAGATCATGATCCCCCTCAGCGCGGATGTGAAGGAGCTCCAGATCGTCCGGGAGATTGTGGATGAGGTGGCCCGGGATGTGATGGCCCGGGAGGGGATGGAGATCGAATACAAGTTCGGGACCATGATCGAGGTCCCGCGGGCCGCCCTGCTGGCGGGCGAGATCGCCCGGGTGGCGGAGTTCTTCTCCTTCGGCACCAATGATCTGACCCAGACCGTATGGGCCATCAGCCGGGACGACGCGGAGGGCAAGTTCCTGCTGCGATACCTGGAGGAGAAGATCCTCCCGGAGAACCCCTTCCAGGTGCTGGATCGCAAGGGCGTGGGCCGGCTGATGCGGATGGCCGTGGAGGAGGGCCGCCGCACCCGTCCGGACCTGGAGGTAGGCATCTGTGGGGAGCACGGCGGGGATCCTTCCTCGATCGAGTTCTGCCATGAAATCGGGCTCAACTACGTCAGCGCCTCGCCGTATCGGGTTCCGGTGGCCCGTCTGGCGGCGGCCCAGGCCGCTCTGAAGGAGCGGGCGGCTCGGATCGAAACCCGTTAGGGTTCTTCCCGGACTCCTTTCCCTCCCTGACCGGGTGGGGTTGGGGTCGGGCGCCCGATCCCAACCCCACTCTCCCCGTGTGCGCCGGGTGTCGGCCCATCACCCCGATTGAAATCGACCTCCAGAGGCGGGTGCGCCGCGCGTCGGCCTACGCCGGCGCGAATCACCTTCTGGCCGGCGGAGGCCGGCCGCTGGTCGAAGGCCTATGGAGGTCGAATTCATTCGACATCCACCCGCGCGCCGCGTCGGCCTTTCGCGCCGATTGAAATCGGCCTCCAGAGGCGCTTTGCGCCGGGCGTCGGCCTATGCCGACGCGGGATGTCGTTTGGCCGGCGAAGGCCGGCCGTCGGCCGGAGGCCTATCGAGGTCGAATTCATTCGACATCCACCCGCGCGCCGCGTCGGCCTTTCGCGCCGATTGAAATCGGCCTCCAGAGGCGCTTTGCGCCGGGCGTCGGCCTATGCCGGCGCGGGATGTCGTTTGGCCGGCGGAGGCCGGCCATCGGCCGAAGGCCCATGGAGGTCGAATTCATTCGACACGCCCTCGCGCCGGGGTGTCGGCCTCTCGCGCCGATTAAAATCGGCCTCCAGAGGCGCTTTGCGCCGGGCGTCGGCCTATGCCGACGCGAGCTATCTTTGGCCGGCGAAGGCCGGCCATCGGCCGAAGGTCCGTGAGGTCGAATTCATTCGGCGCCCATCCCGCGTCGGCCCCTCACGCCGATTGAAATCGGCCTTCCTGGACACTACGCGGTGGGGAATGCGACCCCGTGTTCTCGCAGGCTGGTGTACTGGCCCCGGCCGATGATCAGATGATCCAGCACCCGGATCCCCAGCAGCTGCCCGGCGGCCACCAGATCCCGTGTAAGGGCGATGTCCTCCGGGGATGGGGTGGGATCCCCCGAAGGATGATTGTGGGCAAGGATCATGGAGACCGCGTTGCGCCGAATGGCTTCGCGGAAGATCTCCGCGGGCCGCACCAGCGTGGTGTTGACGTTGCCCACATAGATCGTGGGGGCGGCGAGGACCCGCCCCCGGGTATCCAGGAGGAGGACCCGGAGGGTTTCCTGCTCCAGATCGGCCATGTCGGCCAGCAGGAGATAGGCATCGTGGGCGGAGCGGATCTGGGGGCGTTCCCCGGGGGTCGCGGCGGCCACCCGACGTCCCAGCTCCAGAGCCGCATGGATCTGGGCCGCCTTGGCCAGGCCGACGCCCGGGATCCGGGCCAGCTCATGGGTGGGGGTTCGGGCCAGGCCGGCCAGCCCTCCGCATGCCTGGAGCACCCGATGGGCCAGGTGCAGCGCGTTCTCCCCTCGCCGGCCGGTTCGAAGCAGGATCGCCAGCAGCTCCGCCGTAGAGAGAACGCCAGGCCCGTGCTGGATCAGGCGTTCCCGGGGCCGCTCGCTTTCCGGAAGGTCCTTCATCGTGAGCCATGGGTGGGCGGAATGGGGCTCCATCCCGGTGATCCCCTGTTCGGTGGGCTGATGTTTCCTCCCCTGTAGTTATGATAGCGAGGAGGAAATATGGGGACACGGTGCAGGATCCCCCGTCCTTCCCCTGGAGCCCCGCTGCGCAGGCTGTGCCGGAGATTCAACCCAGGCGCTTCAAGCCGCTCCCGGTGAGCATCAGCACAACGGCGCGGTCGGTCTTCCGAAGGACCTGGGGCCAGATGGCCATGGCCAGGGCGCCTGTGGGCTCCACGAACAATCCCTGGCGGGCCAGGGATTCCTGGGCGGCCCGGATTTCCCATTCCTGAACGGCCAGGATGGCGCCTCCGGTGGCCCGGGCGGCTTGCAGGATCTCCGGGCCGCGGGGGGGTGCCGCGATACGAACGCCCTCGGCGATGGTCTCCCCCTCTTCGACGGGAGCGGGTGTCTCCAGATCGGCGGCGAAAGCCCGGGCCAGGGGGGCACAGGCGGCGGCCTGG
>BEHY01000096.1 GCA_002898735.1 Candidatus Thermoflexus japonica | reverse complement strand
GCCCCTCCTCATCGTGTTTGGCGATCTGCCAGAGCAGGCTGTCCAGCTCCAGGGCGGTCAGGGGAAGGCCTTTCCTCCGAACCTGATCTAACCCATCATCCCAGAAGCGCTGGATCTCCGATTTGGACTTCAGGAAAGGCGTCAGGCTTTGCACCCGTTCATCCACGGCCACCGGGATGCCCGAGAAAGCCACCCCGCGCTCCCCCAGGAGCAGGAGGCCAGCCGCCAGGGCTTTCACGGCCGTAATGATGGTTTTGTCCGTTTTCCTCTGCCCCATCGCCTGAGCGATCCGGTCATGCCATGCCCTGAACTCAGAGGCCACCTCCCTGGCCGTGGCCGCCCAGAGCGCCCGGGCCGCCTCGCTTTCCAGAAACCGATCCAGGCGAGACAATTTGGCGGGCCAGAACCTTTTCCCAGCATAAATGGGCTTCAATCGTTCCTTGAGTTCCTCGATTGTGCGCGGGAGCGCCTGGCTGAGGCTCCCAGCCAGATCCTGCCAGTAGCGCTCCGAGCGCTCGGCGTAATCGTTCAGGGCCGCCATCACTTCGACCGTCAGGAAAGCCCCTTCCATCCCGGCCGCCTGAAAGCGCCGGGCGAGATCCCGCATTTCGCAATACTCCGGCTGCCGTTCCAGAATCTTCTCCCACGCGGATGGCGGAAAGCGCGCCAGCGCTTCGGCGATCGCCTCCGCCACATCCTGCCACTGAACCTTCCCCAGGGCGCCCATTCGGGTTCCCTCCCTCCCAGGTGTAGAAAAGATGATGGCCGGAGGTCCGGGCGATCCGGATCCGCAGGGGAGTTCGATCGTCTCCCGGTTTAACCGGCCCAGGGGTTGATGGCAAACTTGAACCCCTGGCGCCTCTCCATCCGCTCGAAGGCCTCCAGGAGACGGGTGAGGGGAAGCTCCCCGCTGATGAAACGTTCCACCGGCACCCGCCCGGCGCTCAGGAGGCCCAACGCCGCGCGGACGAACCGGGGGTGATGGTGGAAAACGCCTCGCAGGGTGAGCTCCTGGTAGTGCAGGCGGGCCGTGTCGAAGGAAGCCCGGGTGCCCACCGGGCATCCGCCGAACAGGATCACTCGCCCCCCCGGCCGCACCGTGTCCGCAGCGGCCTCCCACGCCTCCACGCGCCCGACCGCCTCGATCACGATATCCGGCAGCTCCCCAAGGGCCTGCTGAAGCGCGGCGCGAACGTCCTCCCGGGGATCCAGCGTCAGATCCACACCGACGGCCCGGGCGGCCTCCCGGCGCTCCGGATGGGGGTCTGAAAGGGCCACCCACGCCCCCCGGGATTTGGCCAGGTGGGCCAGCATGAACCCCAGCGCGCCCCCACCCATCACCAGGACGGAGGATCCGGGCTCGATCTCCGCCGCCTCGACGCCGCGCAGGGCGCACGCCAGGGGCTCCACCAGCGCCGCGGCCGCCGCGGGGAGATGATCGGGGATCGGATACAGATTGACCCGGACGATCGGCGCGGGGATGCGGGCGTATTGGGCGAAGGCACCGAAGAAGAAGGTCAGGTTCGGGCACAGGCTGAATTCCCCACGCTGACAGAACCGACAGGAGCCACAGGGCGCGGAATTGGCTGCGACCACCCGCATCCCGGGGCGGAAATCCGTCACGCCTTCCCCGACCGCGACGATCTCCCCGGCCACCTCATGGCCGAACAGGGAGGGCAGCGGCCCCAGGGCGGGATGACGCCCCCGGCGGAAGATCTTCACATCCGTTCCACAGGTGAGGGCGCGCTCCACCCGGAGGAGCACCTCTCCCGGCCCGGGCTCCGGCACAGGGATCTCCTCCAGCCGCAGATCCCCCGGCCCATACAGACGCGCCGCCAGCATCCGCTCGGCCATCCGCTCCCTCCTCGCCATTTCCCATCACTTTAGCAGGAGCGTTAAAATGGCTCAAGCCATCGATCCCGAGATGGAGGTCCGCACCATGAGCGAGCCCGCGGTTCAGGAGATCCTGGGGACCGGCCGTCGGATCCCGTTCCATCCGGAGCGGTTCCGGTGGGAAGGGATCGAACCCCAGGCCTACAAATTCAGCCTCGGGGAAGAACGGGGGTTCGGCTGGCGGGGGGTTACGCGGTTCGTCATCGGTGGCCCCCCCGAGGCCCCGTGCCGATTCCAGCTCCGATACTTCGAGCTGGCTCCGGGGGGCTACTCCAGCCTGGAGAAACATCAGCATATCCATTTCATCATCGTCCTCCGGGGTCGGGGCAAGGCCCTGGTGGGCCAGGAGGTGTTCGAGGTGACCCCCTTCGACGTGGTGTATGTGCCCCCCGAGGTCCCCCATCGCTGGATCAACGATAGCGACGAGCCCTTCGGCTTCCTGTGCCCGGTGGACGCGGAACGGGACCCGCCCCGGCCGGTGGATGAGGACGAGTGGCGGGCGCTGAAGCGGAACCCGATCACAGCCCCCTATGTGTTCTGATCACTCCGAGATGAAATCATGAATGCGATGCTTGAGGGCGTAGGCCGCCGCCTCGACCCGGTTGGAGACGCCCAGCTTGTCGAGGATGATGCTGACATAGTTCCGCACCGTTTTCTCGGTCAGGAACAGCTCCTCCGCGATCTCTTTATTGGTCTTGCCCTCCGCAATGCGGGCCAGGATCAACCGTTCCCGCGGGGTGAGATCTTTGAAGGCATCCGCCTGCGCCGCCCGCGCCCGCTGCCGGAATTGCTCCAGCACCTTGCGGGTGACCGCGGGATCCAGGATCGCCTCGCCCCGGGCCAGGGCTTCCAGCGCCTGCACGAGCTCCCGGCTCCCCGCCCGCTTCAAAACGTAGCCGGAAGCTCCCGCTTCGATCGCCCGCACGATGAACGCTTCATCCGGATAGGCAGTCAGGATGAGAACCCGAACCCCGGGGAACCGCTCCGTGATCTCCCGACAGACCTCCAGGCCATCCCGATCCGGAAGGCGGACATCGAGGATCACCAGGTCGGGGCGCAGGCGCTCCACCAGCGCCAGCGCCTGCGCCCCGCTCTCCGCCTCCCCCACCAGCTCGAACTCCGGCCGGTTCTGCAACAACAATCGTAGCCCCAGCCGGACGACCTCGTGATCATCCACCACCAGGAGCCTCAGCCGCCTCATCCTTTCCGCTCCACCGGCAACTCCAGCCATACCGTCGTCCCCTCTCCCGGCTGGCTCTCAATGCGCAGGACCCCTCCCAGCAACCGCGCGCGCTCCTGCATCGTCCGCAGACCCATCCCCACCGGATGATCCGGCCCCATCCCCACGCCCTCATCCCGGACTCCGATCCGCAGGCGGCCATCTTCCACCCGGGCCTCCAGGATCGCCTGGCGGACGTGCGCGTGACGGATCACATTGCTGAACGCCTCGGTCAGGATAGCCGCCAGATGAGCCGCCTGCTCGGGCTCCAGGGGCAGATCCGGAACCTCGATCCGCGCCTCAATATCGATCAGGCTCCGGAAGCGGGGATCGCGGGCCATCTCCTCCAGCAGCGAACGCAGATGCCCGGGCCGGGAGACGCCCTGCAGGGTGGAGATGTAAACCCGGATGTCTTCGATCGCCCGGTTCAGGGAGAGCAGGATTCGATCCAGAACTTCGCTCATCGGCGTGTCGGGCCCGCACTGTTCCCGCAGGACCTCCGCCAGCAGCCCGGCCGCATAGATTTGCTGAAGGATGCGGTCATGGAGGTCCCGCCCGATCCGCTCCCGTTCCAGGGCCAGGATATTCGCCCGCTCCATCTCCTCCAGCCGGCGATCGATTTCCACCTGAAAAACCTCTATGGAACGGAGGAGAGCGATCAGCAGGATCAGGCCCAGAACGGAGCGCCAGACCGGCATCGGAACACCGGTGGCCTGGAACACGACGGCCTCGTTGAGCAGGTTCCCCGGGAAAAAGGGCACCGCGGGCCCCAGAAGCCCTCCCGCTATCCCATACCCCGCCATCGCCAGCCCCGCGATCCGGAGGGTTCGAAAGATATGGGGCAGGTCCAGCGGGGCGATATGATGCTGCGCGTGGATCCGGAGGCCATAAGCGGCCATCAACCCGCCCGGAAGCCCCAGGCTGTAGCGCGCCAGAGCCCCCGCGAAGGCGTGCCAGTCCTCGATCTCCGGGATCACCGTCAGGCCGAGGTAGAAGGGGCCCAGCAACCACACCAGGAACACCCCGGTGGGGATCCAGAAGGCCCATCGCCATGGGGAGGGCAGCGGGCTGAGCATCCCGATCCCGAACTGGAACAGGCAGAAGAAAGAGAGCGCCAGAAGGAAAACCTGAGCGATGTGCAGCAGCTTAACCAGAAAGGCGGGCAGGTAGGTCGCCTGGATGGGAATGAACACATCGCCCCATTCATGGAGGCCATGCAGGATCCCGAAGAGCGCCAGCCATGGGAGGGCCTGGGCCAGCCGCAGCCGGCTGTGGCGCAGGCTCTGAATGGCCAGGATCACGCCCATGGTGAAAAAAACCTGGCCGTAGACAGAATACACGATGATCCGATTGGTTTCGAAGAAGGCCTGCAGGGCCTCGCGCACTGCGCCCTCCCCGGGATCGCTCAGGAGGCGGAGGATCCCTCCCCACGGCCCTTCGAACCTCCGGGAGGGGGAAAAAGCTGTCCACATGCCATGCTACACGGAGCGGGCTGCGCGGCGCATCCAGCGTCGCATCAGCGCCCGGCGCACATACTTGCGGTAAAGCAGGCCGATCAGCGTCTGGATCAGGCGGTGGAGCTCCCGGAAGCGCCCGATGCGCTCCGCATCGGTATCCAGATCCCCCACCAGCGGGGTATAAAGCGATAGATCGTGGCGGACCTGGGCGCGAACCAGCCTCACATAGAAAGCCAGGTTCTGGCATGTGATCCCCATCGCCTCCAGATCCCGCACCACCCGCATCAGCGCCACATCTTCCAGGTTGTAGCGCCGTTCTTCATCCGACTTTCCGTCCGGCAGAAGGCCGAGGGCCTCCATCCGACGGAGTTGCTCCATAGAGATCCCCGCCCGTCGAGCGGCCTCCTCGGCCGTCAGCGCGACGAGCTTCTCCCCCCCGGATTCCTGAAGAACCTGTAGCAGCGCCTCGACCGCGCCCAGGTTCAGCGCCGGGTCCTCTTCCAGACGATCCAGCAGCGCCCGCACCACGGGGAGGGGAAGTCGATGGCGCGCCCGCAGGTTCAGGATCAGCGCCAGCCGCTCCACATCCATCGGGCAATACAGCCGATGCCCCCCCTGCGTGCGCCGGGGGCGGATCAGGCCGGCTTTCTCCCAGTAGCGCAGCTTGCTCGGCGTTACGTCCGGGAAACGCTGCTGCAGGTGATGAACCACCTCTCCAATCGTCCACAATCGCTCTTCCTGATCCATATCGGACCCTCACAGGTTCCGGGTAACCAGAAGCGCTACTTCTCCATCCCCACCACAAGTTCCTGTTCTCCCAGAGGCCCGGCGGCCCGCCCCGGAAGGTCCGGCACGCTCAGGCCGATCCACAGGAGACCCAGCGATAGCCCCAGGGCCAGGGCCGGGATTTTCCAGAACGCCGTTAAGAGCGCTTCCCCGCCCACCGTGAGGGCGGGGCCCAGCGCCGCCCCCATCACCGCCGCCCCCATCGACCCGCCGATATTCCGGGCGAACAGCAACATGCCCGTGACGATCCCGAGCACTTCCCGTGGGGCCTCCTCCTGGGCACAGACCAGGAGGGCGAGCATCATCACGCCCATCCCGGCACCCACCACCAGGCCCGCAAAGCCCAGAAGGGGCAGGGGCGCCCCTCGCGCCATCGCCCACGCCCCGAACCCCGCGATCATCGCCACCGGTCCCCAGCGGGCCAGCGGCCGGGGCCCCCAGCGGGGCAACCACCGGGCGGTCAGGACACTGCTCACCGTCCAGCCCACGGTCATCGGGGAGAGCAGGAGCCCGCCGACGGTCGCGCTCTGCCCTCGCGCGACCTGGGCGAAGAGCGGGATATAAGCGGTCATCCCGAAGAAAGCCATCCCGCCGAGGAGGTTCCCCAGGAAGCCCCGGAAGGCAAACGGCCGACGCAGATCGGGAAAGGGAATCAAAGGGAGGGCCTGATGCCGTTCGAAGATGGCGAAGCCGACCATCGCCAGAGCGGCCAGGATCAGGGCGGGAGGGGATTCCAGCTCCAGGCTGTAGATCAGAGCGCCAGCCCCCAGGACGAACAACGCGGCACCCCCCAGATCCAGCGACACCCCCGACTTCGGCCGGGCCTCCGGGATCCCCCCGCCCACCAGCGACATCGCGGCCAGCCCGAAGGGCAGGTTCAGGTAGAACACCCATCGCCACGAGAAATGATCGACAATCAACCCGCCGACCAGGGGCCCCACCAGGGCGGAGAACCCCCACACCCCGCTGATCCAGCCCTGCACCTGCGCCCGATCCCGCAACGGGTAAAGCTCTCCCACCAGCGTGAAGGTCAGCGTTTGCAGACCCCCACCGCCCAGCCCCTGAAGCGCCCGCGCCCCGATCAGCATCGGCATCGAGCGCGCCGCCCCGCTGAGGGCGGAACCGAGCAGGAAGAGCCCCACCGCCGTCAGATACAGACGCCGGCGGCCATACAGATCCGAGGCCCGGCCCCAGATCGGCCCGGAGACCGTCGCCATTAACAGATACAGGGCGAAGGGCAGGCTGTAGAGCTGAACCCCTCCCAGATCCTGGATCACCCGCGGCATAGCGGTAGCCACCACGGTGGCCTCCAGAGCCGCCAGGAACAGCCCCAGGATCAGGCCGGCCGTGACCCGCAGGCGGTGAGGGGCGCGCTCCGCCTTCGTAAGCTCTCCGAAGGACGCTGGCATCTTCGATCAACCTCCGGAAAACAGCTCTCCCTGGATCCCCCATGGTTCGGAGGCTCCGGCGTAGATCAGCCGTCCTTCCTCCAGACGCGCCCACGGGGGAAGCTGATGCAGAACCCAGCGGTCCTGATCCAGGATGTGCTCCACGCGGACCCCCCGCACCGTCAGCGCATCGGCGATGAGCCGTCGATGGCAGCGCCATGGGAACCGCTCGGCGCACATCAGCGCGGTCCGGGAGCGCCCGGCCTCCTCGATCACCCGCTCCAGCCCGCGTCGGAAGTCCTCGCTCTCCATGTGATCCGCATACCCGCGGAACCCCGGCGTCCGCCAGGCGATGTGAGGGGAGTCCGGGCGGGGGACGCGCCGCCCACCCAGCTCCGGCAGGTGGAGATAACCGATCCCGACGTCGGCCAGGGCGGCGGCGAGGGCAGGCCCGCAGAAATGGGGATGCCGCCGGGAGGCGGGGAACCGCCGCACGTCGATCACCTGCTCGATCCGGTAAATCCGAAGGAGCCTCAGGAACTCTTCCAGCCCCCGGTTCGAATGCCCCAGGGTCCAGATCGTGAACACGCGCCCTGCCTCCCCAGGATGGAGCGCCCACGCCGATTGTCGCCAGAGCTCCACGGGCTGTCAATTTCAGCGAGGCTTGGGCAGCTGGCCTCTTCCCGGGTCTTTCTGGGGGAGAAGCCATCCCGGCTCTCCGGGTTGGGGCCCAACCGGGTAGGCCCTGTATCAGGAGGAAAGGGGGTCCGGCTCGGCATGCGGAGAAGCCGGGGAGGCCGTCAGGGCCCAGAACTCACCGCCCGTGGCGGGGATCCGCCGGGCTCGCCCTTCCCGCTCCATGGCTTCCATAGCCGCTCGCATCGACTGAAGATCCTTCCCATAGATCTCTGCCAGCTCCCGGGTGGTCAGCGGGCCGTAGATCTGGAGCAGCTCCTCTACGGCCCGCGGGGGATGCTCCTCCAGTGCAGGGGCCAGACGGCGGAGGATCTCCCGATAGGTCGCGTAGGAACGGTGGCCCACCACCAGGACCGGCCGCTGGGCCCCCGGAACCGCCACCCGCCCTGCATACCGGAAAAGCAGGGTGGGGAACCCGGTCACCCCGTAACGCCGGCACTCCTCCAGATCCTCCCGGAACGCCTTTTCCGCGCGACCGTTCTCCAGATCCTCCCGCCAGCGCGCCGGATCCAGCCCCTTTACCTCCCGGGCCAGCGCCTCCTGCACCTCCCGCCGGGAGATGTTCTTCCGCTCGGTCAGGGCCGCCCGGCGGAAGCGGCGAAGAAGACGCTCCCCGACCTCTTCCCCCTGGAGGAACGCGGCCTTGACCGCGATGCAGGCCGGCCACGTCGAGAAATGGGGATCGTCCAGCTCCAGCCATAGCCTTTCGTCGATCGGCTGGCCGGAACGCTGGGACACCATCCGCCAGTGCGGAGCGACCTGGGCGGGCGTGCGGATGTCGTTGAGGGCATCGTAGAACTCCGCCATATCCCGGACCAGCCCCCCCATCACATACCGGATCCGGATCTGATCCCGGAAGGTCTCCCGGATCCGGTAGAGCATCGGTTCGGTCGCCCAGCACCAGGAACAATAGGGATCGGTGAAGTAGGTGATCTCCACCCACACGCCTATCCTCCGTCCTCCCCCCTTCAGGACCTTCGCCGTCCGGCTCCGAT
>BEHY01000095.1 GCA_002898735.1 Candidatus Thermoflexus japonica | reverse complement strand
AGAGCGCCCTGTGGGAGCCGCGAAGATCATGGGGTGCGGTGGCGCGTCGATCCGACAGGATGGCCCTTCTATCGGAACCGCCGGCGCCACTCTTCCTTCAGGGCGATCTGCGAGGGATCGGGCAGGGTGAGGAAATCCTCCGCCAGGCGCTGGAAGGCGGCAGGGAGATCCAGCATGGGGAAATGGCGTCCTTCCTCCAGGAGGATCAGACGGGTGGAGGGATCCAGGGTGCCGTTCAGGAAGAGCGGGGGGGCGATGAGCGGATCCCGCCGGCCGTAGACCAGGAGCAGCGGGCAATCCGCCAGGCGAAGCCACTCCCCGAGCGCCTCCGGATGCATCAGGGCTTCCTCCAGGCTGAGGCGGATCGCCTCGGGATCCGCCCGCTGATGTTCCCGCTGCACTTCGGGATACTCCTGGGCGAGACGGCTCAGGCGCTCGATCAGGACCCCTTTCCCTGCTGGCCCAAGGACGCTCTTCGGGATCTCCAGGGAGATCGGATAGCCAACGGCCAGGATCCGCTGCACGCGGTCAGGATGTTGCAGGGCCAGCCGGACCGCAACGATCGCCCCCAGGGTATGGCCGATGAAATGTGCCCGGAGGATCCCCAGATGATCCATCCATCCCTGCACCAGCTCCACCTGGCGCTCCAGGCGGTAAACGGCGTCAGCCCCCTGGCGGGGCTTGGCGGAATCCCCGAACCCCATCAGATCGACGGCATAGGTCCGGAATCGATGGGAGAGGGCCTGCATCGTGGGCAGCCAGTAGCGCCATGACCCAACCCACCCGTGCAGGAAGATCACCGGTTGGCCCCGGCCTAAGGCCTCATAATGGATCAGATGCTCTCCCACCGTCGCGATGCTCACGGCCTGCCATCCCCCGCTTCAGGAATCCAGCGGAATCGGGCCTGTGCTCCCGGGCTTGAATCGGGAGGGGCGGGAGAGCGCTTTCCCCCTTCCACCTCCCCGAATTCGAGTTCCGCGGCGTAAGTCCTGGTTCTCTGGGACCATGCGGCTTCATCCCGATTTCGGGTTATGCCGATTCAGAAGGGCCTGGACCTGCTGGATGAGTTCGTCGGGGGCGAAAGGTTTCAGGATATAGGCATCGGCCCCCGCCTCCATCCCCTGGCGGATCTCAGCCTCCTGCCCTTTGGCGGATAGAAATATAACCGGGATGGTGCGCGTTTCTTCCTGAGATTTCAGGATGCGGCAGGCCTCGTAGCCGGTCATCCTGGGCATGCGGACGTCCAGGATGATCAGGTCCGGACGATGCTGGCGGGCCAGTTCGACCGCTTCCTGGCCGTTCGTGGCTGCGATCACCTGGAAACCCCCAAACTCCAGGGTGAAGGTGATCAATTCCCGGATGTCCCGTTCATCCTCAGCGATCAGAATCCTGGCCATCGTTCAGATCCCTCCCCGGATCACACGCTGGGTTACCTGAATCCACACAGGGCGGGAACATGGACCCGTCCCACGGGCATCCGGTGAAGCCTTCCTGCGGGTTGGGGCCCACGCCCCTTACCCTGCGTTGCCGGATTCCCCCTCCAGAGGTTCACCGAGAAGACGCCGGATGGCGGCGACGAATTCTTCCAGCGGAAATGGCTTGAGGAAGAAATCCGCCGCCCCCATGGCCAGCGCCTGCCGGCGTTTGCCCATCGGATCCGTGGCGCTGGCGGTCATGATCACCACCGGGATGTCCGCCGTCTTTGGGCTGGCCTTCAGGCGGGCCAGGGCGTCCAGCCCGCTCATCCCGGCCGGCTTGAGATCCATCAGCACCAGGTCGGGGCGATGGGCTTCGATCCACGCCAGCGCC
Source organism: Candidatus Thermoflexus japonica (assembly GCA_002898735.1). Classification (GTDB taxonomy): domain Bacteria; phylum Chloroflexota; class Anaerolineae; order Thermoflexales; family Thermoflexaceae; genus Thermoflexus; species Thermoflexus japonica. Next base: position 6,758 of record BEHY01000095.1, on the reverse strand, counting down.
TCCACAGCGCTCCCGAACGTCGTCACCTCGAACCCGTGATGGCGCAGGGTGTCCTGAAGCAGCGCGCGGGTCCCTGCGTCATCATCCACAATGACGATGCGGGCATGGCGCCGGGCATACCGGCTGACGACCTCCAGCAACCGCTCGGCGTCCACCGGCTTGCCCAGCACATCCACCGCGCCCAGGCGGACCCCGCGCTGGCGGTCGGCCAGGACGGAGACGATGATGACCGGGATCTCGGCGGTGGCGGGATCCGCCTTCAGCCGTTCCAGCACCGTGAAGCCATCCAGATCCGGCAGGTAGATGTCCAGGGTGATCAGCTGCGGGCGTTCCTCCCGGGCGAGGCGCAGGGCTTCCTCGCCCCGATGGGCGACCAGGGTTCGATATCCCGCACGTTCCAGGTGCTGGACGAGGAGGTCGGCGATGTGGGGGTCATCTTCCACGATCAGGATGGGCGAAGCGCCGTTCGCCCGGGCGGGGATCGGCGCCGGGGCCGGAGGGCGATCGACGGGAGAGGGCGCTTCACGGGCGATGGGGATCGTGAAATGGAAAGTCGATCCCTGGCCGACCTCGCTTTCCACCCAGATCCGCCCGCCGTGGAGCTCCACCAGGGCTTTCACAATCGAAAGGCCCAGGCCCGTCCCGGGGGTTTCCTGAACCCGTGGGTCGTCCACCCGATAAAAGCGCTCGAAGATGCGGGGGAGGGCCTCCGGTGGGATGCCGATCCCGGTGTCGCTGACCTCGACATGGACAGCTTCCTCCTCCACACGGGCCCGGATGCAGATTCGCCCTCCCTCCGGCGTGTATTTGTGGGCGTTGCTGACCAGGTTCATCAGGATCTGGATCAGGCGATCCTTATCCGCCTGAACCGGAGGGAGGAATGCCGGCAGATCGAGCTCCAGGCGCTGGCTCTTTTCATCCAGGCGGGCCTTCAGGGAAGCCACCACCGCTTCCACCGCCGCCTCCAGGGGCACCGGGCGGAGATCCAGCTGGAGGCGGCCGCTCTCGATGCGCGAGATATCCAGCAGGTCATCCACCAGCAGCTTTAATCGGTCCGCGTTGGCCTTCACGATCTGCAGGAAGCGACGCTGCATCTCCGAGAGCGGCCCGGCCGATCCGAGGAGCAGGAGATCCACGTAGCCCTTAATGGAGGTCATGGGCGTGCGAAGCTCGTGGGACACTGTGGAGATGAACTCCGTCTTGGCGCGATCGGCCTCCACCTCCGGCGTGATGTCCCGGAAGACCGAGACGGTGCCCAGGAACTCGGTGCCCATCATCACCGGGGCGGCGTGGACGGTGATGAAGCGGCCTTCGGGGGCGAGCTCGTGGCGCATGAACAGGGTGGGCGGCTGGCCCCGGGGGGAGGAAAGCCATCGACGCAGGGAGGCCATCCATTCCTGCCATGCGGGCCCATAAAGGCCGGTGAAATGATGGATCGGCCGGCCGAGGACCTCTTCCCGGCGCAGCCCCAGGATCTGCTCGGCGGCGGCATTCATCATGATGACCTCGCCCCGGGCGTCCGCCACCATCACCCCTTCCGCGATGGACTCCAGGATGGCCTGGCGCTTGGAGGCCTCCTCCTGGACGGCCCGAAGGGTGTTGCCCAGCTGCTCGGCCTGCTGGGTGATCAGGGTATACAGGGCGGCGTTGTTGATGGCCTGGGCCATCTGAGCCGCCACGGTCTCCAGCAGCTGAACCCGCTCCGGATCGAACCGGCGCGGCTCCGGGCCGGTGAACACGAGAGCGCCCAGGACGTCCAGGCCCAGGGTGAGGGGGACCACCAGGGCGGCGCCCGGGCGCAGCGCCCGCCAGGGCACCGGGAGGAGATCGGGGGAGAACGCGACCAGGTTCTGGGTTCGCCGCTGGCGAATGGCCGTCCGGATCGCTCCGGGATCTTCGTGAAGGAACCAGGAATGCCCGATCAGCGGGGCGCTGCCCGGCCCGATCCCGGCCCGCACCTGCAAGCGCCCCCGCTCGGGATCCAGCAGGATCACCGCAGCGGTCTCCCCTTCCTCCACGAGGAGCGAAAGCGCCTGCTGCAGGGTGGCCTCCAGCTCCAGGCTGGCGGTCAGCGCCAGGGTCGCCCGATACAGCAGCTCCAGCTGGCGATGGCGGGACGAAAGGTCCGTTAGCGCCTTCTCCAGGGCCTCCGTTCGCTCGCGGACCTGCGCTTCGAGCTCCTCGCTGAAGCGGCGGGTCTGCTCGTAAAGTCGGGCGTTCTCCAGGGCCACCGCCGCCTGTTCCGCCAGGGTCTGGAGCAGGATCTGTTCGGTCTCGTCGAAAGCGCCCCGCTCTGGATGGGCCACCGCGATCCATCCGACGATCTCTCCTCCCGCCCGCATGGGGACGAGGAGCAGCGAACGCACGCCCGGAATCTCCTCATCCAGGAGCTCTTCCAGATCCCGGAGGTAGATCGCCCGGCCGGAAGAGATCGCCTGGGTGATCCAGGAGGAGCCCAGGAGGGTTTCCGACGAGGCGGAGATCTCCGGACGATCGGGAGGGAATTGGGCAGCGAGCTGGAGGGCTTCGTTCTCGCCCACCCGGATCACCGCGGCCCAGGCCGCATGGCTCAGGGAGGCGGCGGCCTGGGCGATGGCTTCCAGCAGAGTGCCCAGCTCCAGCCGGGTGGCGATCTGCCGGCTGGCTTCGTTCAAACGGGTGAGCCCCTCGATCCGCGCCGTCAGGCTCTCATACAGACGGGCGTTCTCGATGATAATGCCGGTCTGACTGGCGAGGAGCTCCAGCATTTCCGCGGTTTCGCGGGTCGGCACCCGCCCATCCCGCGGCTCATCCACCGAGATGATCCCCAGCAGACGTCCGCCCGTCCCGTAGATGGGCACAATGAGGAGATCCTCCGGATGCCAGCGGGTGGGATCCGGACGGGGCTCCCGCGTCGGCGTGGCGGTCCAGGTGTCCAGGAGCTCGCTCAGGTTCTCGGGTTGACGCTCATAGGGGATGTAATAACAGGCCCCCAGCCGGAATTCCTCCCGCAGGAAGATCTGCATATTCCGCCACGGCTGGGGGATCTGTCGCATCCGTTCGAACACCGGCAGGGGAAGCCCGGCCTGGGCGACCCGGCGCAGGACGGGGGGCTCTCCTTCCAGCAGGCTGATCAGCACCCGCTCGAAGCCCAGAGATTCCTGGATCGTATGGGCGACGGCATCCAGGGCGTTCTCCAGCGGCCGCTCGGAGCGCAACGCCTGGCCCACCTCCAGCATCCCGCGCATCAGCTCGATGCGCTGGCGGTAGCGCTCACTCCGCTGCGCCTCCTCCTGCAGGCGCATCGCGTTGCCGATGGCCACCGCGGCCTGAGCGGCCAGGGTTTCCAGAAAAGCGATCTGTTCCTCGCTGAAGCCGTGGGGCCGCCGGCTCTGAAGGTCCAGCACCCCCACGACCAGCGTCCCATACCAGATGGGCACCGCCACCTCCGAGAGGGTGTCCGGCGTCCCGGCGATGTAATGCGGGTCCTGCCGGACATCGGGGACGAGCACGACGCGGCCGCTCTGGAAGGCCTGTCCGATCAATCCCTCGCCGGGTCGCTGGCGATCCAGCCCGCGGGCCTGCAATTGCTCCATGGAGAGATTGCGGAGCAGGCGGGGACGCAACAGATCGCTCTCCGGCTCGTAAAGGAGGATCTCTCCGTAATCCGCCCCGGTCACCTGGAAGGCCGAATCCAGCACCAGGTTCAGGATGTGATCGAGATCCAGGTTCGCGTTCAGCTCCTGGCCGATGCGGTTCAGCGCGGTCAGCTGGTGGATCCGGGCTTCCAGGCGCTCACGGATCTCCCCGTAAAGCCGGGCGTTCTCCACGGCGATGGCCGCATGGTGGGCGATGGCCTGGAGGAGCTCCAGGTCTTCCTCATCGAAGGCGTTCTCGTCCTCCTCGTGCTGGATGGCCAGCATGCCGATCACCCGGTCGCCGACCCGCATAGGGGCTCCCATCCAGAGCCGGGCGGGGGTTCCCACCGGCTCGATCCCCAGCGCCCGCGCCTGGGCGGTGACATCGCCTCGCAATAGAAGGGGCTGGCCCGTTCGGATCACGTATTCCGTCAGGCCCTGGCCGCCGCGCCGTTTCGGCCGCTCCGTCAGCCGTTGCCCCTGATGCACATAGAACACAAACGAAACCTCATCGTTCTCCGCGTCGTAAAGGGCGGCATAGAAGTTCCGCGCATCCAGGATCCGACCGAGCGCCTCCCGGATGGTTTCAAAGATCGTGTCCGGATCCAGCGCGGCGGCGATCCGCTGGCCGATCTCCACCATGGTCCGCAGGCGGGCGGCGCGGCGCCGGGCCTGTTCGATCACCTGAAGGTTGTGGAGGGTGGTGCCCAGCACCACGCCCATCGCCATCCCTAGGCGCTCATCATCCGGGGCGAATCGGCCCTCGATCCGGTTGATCAGGTGGATCTCCCCGATGGGCTGTTCCCGAGCGGTCAGGGGGATGGAGAGGACGGACCGGACGCCGAAGCGGGCGATCAGCTCCCGATACGGGGGGATCACCCGACGGTCCTCCGGCGCCCGGTTGGAGCGGAAGGGGCGTCCGCTCCGGAACACGCTTTCCGCGAACACCGGGTCCTGCACCGGAAGACGGAACCCCAGGGCTTCCGGCGGCCAGGGGCCATAGAGGCCGGCCGGGTGAGGGATCAGCTCCTGGCGCTTTGGGTCGTAGAGCAGGATCACCACCCGCTCCACCCGGAACCAGCCGGCGAGCTCCGATACGGAGCGCCGGAGGAAATCCTCCAGGGAGGGGGAAGCGGTGCTCATCGCGGCGATACGGAAAAGGGTCTCCAGCCCTTCGGCGTAATGGCGGGTGGCCTCATAGAGCTGGACGTTGTGGATCGCGATGGCGGCCTGGGCGGCGATCGCCTCCAGGAGGCGCAGATGCTCTTCGGTGAAGGCGCCCGGGCGATACGCGATGAGCTCCAGGGTCCCGATGAACGCGTCCCCAATTTGCAGAGGGACTCCCAGAAAAGCGCGCGCGGGGAAGAGATCCAGGTTCAGGCGCGGGCGCGCCCCGGTGAAGCCGCGCAGATCTCGAATCAGCAGGGGGCGCCGGTGGGTGGCCAGCCATCCGGTGAGCCCTTCATCGGGCCGGTAGACCCCCCCGAGCTCCGCGAGCCGGGCCACCTCCTGCGGATCCCCGCCGCGGGCCCGGGTGTGGAGCCGGCGTTCTCCAGGCTCCCACAGGTTGATCTCGGCGAGGTCGTAGGGGATCACCTGCCGGATTGCGAACAGGATGGCGTCCAGCGTGGAGTCCAGATCCAGAGCGGCGCTGAGCAGGCGGGCGATTCCCGTGACCAGGGCCAGCTCCCGGGGGTAGGTCGGAAGTTCCGCGGCGGATCTGGACCCCTCGGGGACCGGCTGAAGAACGATCAGGAAGCCCGGGCGTCCGTCCAGCGTCAGGGGGAGGGCGCTGGCCCGGGCGCTTCGCTGGCCGAGGATGGCCGTCTCGCGGGAGCCCATCAGCCAGCGTTCCAGCACGCCCGGCGGGCGAAGACGGCTCTCCAGATCGCGGCGGGAGGAGGGGAGGGGATCACCCAGCCAGGCGCGGGCCGCGGCGTTCGGAAGCACCCGGCCGCTCCCGGCCTCGATCCACAGCACCGGTTCCGCCCACCGATCCAGAAAGGAGACCTCCTCCATCTGCGCCGCGGAACCGGAGGATAGCGGGCGAGCAGGTCTTAAAAGCCCACGCAGGCGCTGGCGCCAGACCATCCGGGATTTCCCTCCGCTTCTCGATAGGGCCGCCTCGCGGCATGGGGTGGGATCTTCCTTCAGAGCAGCAGGATCTCCTTCCGCCGGGCTTCCGCTGCGACCTCGGTGAGCTCCCGGATGTCGTTGAAGGTCGAATCCCCTGCCCGAACGATGCCGATGGCCAGGCTCATCAGCGGGACCCGCTTCTCGTTCCCCTCACGATCGGTGAGCACCAGATACCCCCGTTCCCGGTCGGGGAAGGCGTAATGGGTGCCCACCTCTTCGGCGAAACGACGGCGGAGGGCCTGGGCGATGGCCTCCGCCCGCCCGGCCTCTGTGATCACCACGAAATCATCGCCCCCGACGTGTCCGATGAAATCCTGCGGCGTCCCCAGCTCGTCCACCACCTCCCCGATCAACATGGCCGTCCACCGCAGGACCTCATCACCGGCCACGAAGCCGTAAACTTCCTGGAAGGCATCCAGGCCGTTGATCCCGATGTAAAGCAGGCCCCAATCGGAGCGGCGGAGGAGGGCGCGCAGCTGATCCTCGATCAGGCGCCCGCTGGGCAGACCGGTGACCGGGTTCGTGAGGCTTTCCCGTTCGGCCCGTCGGATGGCGTTCTGGACCCTGAGGCGCAGCTCCTCGATATCGAAGGGCTTGGTGATGTAATCATCGGCGCCCAGCTCCAGGCCGGCGATGCGGTCGCTGCGCTCATCCCGCTGGGTCAGGAAGATGATGGGGATGTGGCTGGTGCGCAGATGGGTGCGCAGCCTCCGACAGACCTCGTAGCCATCGATGTCGGGGAGCATGATGTCCAGGATGATCAGGTGGGGGAGTTGCTGGCGGGTTCTCTCCAGCGCTTCCTGGCCCCGCGCGGCCGTCTGGACCTCATAGTCCAGCGAGCGGAAATACACCTCGAGCATACGGGCGATGTCCGGATCGTCTTCCACCACCAGAATCCGTGCCTTGCTCATCGAGCCCTCCTCCCCGCGTTCGTCCCCCGGTTCAAAATATTAAACCGAGGAAACCGGGCCTGCGGTTTCCTGGAATGAAGCGTTCGGGGGATGC
>BEHY01000094.1 GCA_002898735.1 Candidatus Thermoflexus japonica | reverse complement strand
TGCGCTTCTGGCCTGGCTGGCCAGCCCGGGGGCGCCGGAGTGGGATCTCCTGATCCTGTGGAACATCCGGGAGGATTCCCCGATGTATCCCCTGTGGCCGAACCTGGCGCCCGCTTATGGTCTGATGGCTCAGGTGGAGCGGTTGACGGTGTGCCCGGTGCTGCAGTTGCCCGCGACGTGGGAGGCCTATCTTCGGATGCTGGACGGGAAAGACCGTCACGAGCTGCGGCGCAAGATGCGCCGGGTGGAGGCGCTGGAGAACACCCGCTGGTATATCCTGCAGGAGGAAGGTCCGGATGCCGGGGAGGCCATCGAAGCGTTTCTGGATCTGATGGCGGCCAGCAGCCCCGCGAAGGCGGACTTCCTGAGCGAGCGCATGCGCGCCTTCTTTCGCCAGGCCATCCGTTACGGCCTTCGGGAAGGGTGGGCTCGTCTCTCGTTTATGGAGATCGAAGGCAAGAAGGCGGCGACGTATCTGGATTTCGATTACCGGGATCGGATCTGGCTGTATAACGCGGGGCTCCACCCCCATTTCGCAGGCCTGAGCCCCGGGATCGTCCTGCTCGCTTATCTGATCCGTCAGGCGATCGAGCGGGGGAAGCGAGCCTTCGATTTTCTGCGGGGAGACGAGCCCTATAAATTCCGCTTCGGCGCCCGGGAGGTGCCCCTGTATCGCATCGTGATTTCCCGAGAGGGGAAGGCGGTCTGCCCGCTTCCCTGAGCGGACGCCCGGGGTGAGCGCCGTGGTGCCGGGGATTGAGGATGAGCTCACCCTGGCCGTAACCGGCTGACCCGCTGGGGATGGAAGCACAGTCCGCGCCGAACCACTCTATGCCTTCAGGAGGTGCTCCATGGCGATCGAGCTGAAGATCGTGCAGATCGAGAAGCCGGACGAGCTCAACGTGATCCTGGGCCAGAGCCATTTCATCAAGACCGTGGAGGACATCCACGAGGCGCTCGTGAACACCGTCCCCGGCATCAAGTTCGGCCTGGCCTTCTGCGAGTCCTCGGGCCCCGCCCTGGTTCGGGCCAGCGGGACGGATCCGGAGCTGGTGGAGCTGGCGAAGAAGAACGCGCTGGCGGTCGGCGCCGGCCACTTCTTCATCGTGGTCCTGGGCAAAGGCTACTACCCGATCAATGTTCTGAACGCCATCAAGATGGTCCCGGAGGTCTGTCACATCTATGCGGCCTCCGCCAATCCGATGCAGGTGATCATCGCCGAGACCGAACAGGGACGGGGGATCCTCGGGGTCATCGACGGTGTGGCCACCCGGGGGATTGAGACGGAAGCGGATGTCGCTCATCGCAAGGAGTTCCTGCGCCGGATCGGCTACAAGATGTGAGCGGGGGCCATCCGCGCCGGGTCTGAATCGGCGTGGCGGGTTCCCCCGCGGGGGCTTCGGGGGCCGCGGGGAGCGCGGAAGACACCCCCGCGGCCCCAGAGGATCCGATCCCCTTTGCCTCCCCGTGGCCCCCTGGACATCGGGAAGAGAAAAATTTCTTCGAGGCGGGATTGGCCTCCGAAATCCCCGGGAGGAGGCCGGCCGCCGGATTGCCATCGAGGATAGGCGGATGGGACCTGTGGTGCTGGTCTTTCTGGATGGCGTGGGATTGGGGGAGCCCGAGTCGTCAAACCCCCTGTTCCTCCCTGGCCTTCCCCGGCTATCCGCCCGGCTGGGCCGTCCGCTGGTGCGCGGGTGCGCGGGGAAAAACGGGGACCTGCTCTGCCGCGAGCTGGATGCCACCCTGGGCGTGCCGGGTCTCCCTCAGAGCGCTACCGGGCAAACCGCTCTGTTCACGGGTCTGAATGCTCCCGCGCTCATCGGCGGCCATCGAACCGGCTATCCCTCCCCCGAGCTGGTGCGCCTGCTGGAGGATCACAGCCTGTTCCGCCGGGCCCGGGCCGCGGGCTTCCGGCCTGTTTTCGCCAACGCGTATTCGGAGCTCTACTGGCAGCTTGTCGCCCAGCGGCGGCTGCGTCCTTCGGTGACAACCTGGATGAACCAGCTGGCGAACCTGCCGTTCCGGACCTTCGAGGATTTGCAGAAGGGTCGGGCGCTGCTCTGGGATATCACGAACGCTTTCGCCCCGGAGTGGGCCCGGCGGCACGGTCGGCCTTTCCCCGAGCTGCCGCCCGTGGCGCCGGAGGAGGCGGCGATGCGCCTGCTCGGGTTGCTCGAAGAGGGGGATCTGGTGCTCTTCGAGAGCTTCCTCACCGATCTGGTGGGCCATCGGCATCTGCCCCCGGAGCCGGTCCTGGAGACGCTGGATCGTTTCCTGGATGCCTTGCTGGGGCATCGGCCGCCGGAGGCAACGGTGATGGTGACCAGCGACCACGGGAACATGGAGGATCTGCGAACCCGACTGCATACAACGAATCCGGTTCCCCTGCTGGTCGCCGGGCCGGGGATCGAGGCCTTTCAAAACGCCACCTCGCTGCTCGATCTCACCCCCGGGATTTTGAAGGTGCTGAACGCGTATTCGGGCTCAGCGGCGTAGGTTCGGACCACCCCCGGCGTTTTGTCCGGTTCCGGGTGTTCATGCGCGCCTCAGACGTCGCGGCTTCTCCTTGGCCCAGGCGAGCAGCCGCTCCAGCGGCCAGGTGTTGGCGATGTCCTCCCGGGTGGCCCAGGCCCGCCGGGCCACCGCCACGCCGAAGTGGATCAGATCGAACTCCCCGGGGCTGTGGGCATCGGTGCTGATCACGAGCTTGCATCCCAGCTCCAGCGCTCGCCGGGCCAGGACGTCCGGGAGATCCAGCCGGGCCGGGTTCGCGTTGATTTCCAGCAACGTCCCGGTCTCCGCGGCGGCCCGCAGAACGGCCTCCCAGTCGGCGTCCGCCCCCTCCCGTTCCCCCAGCAACCGTCCGGTCGGGTGGGCGATGATGTGCACATGTGGATGGCGGATAGCGGCCAGGAAGCGGGCAGTCACCTTCTCTCGCTCCTGGCGCAGGCCGGTGTGCACCGAGGCGACCACCAGATCCAGGGCGGCCAGGACCTCATCGGGGTAATCGAGGCTGCCGTCGGCCCGGATCTCCACCTCCGCTCCGTGGAGCACGCGGAACCCATCGCCCAGCTCCGCGTTCACGGCCTCGATCTCCCGGCGCTGTTCCCACAGCCGTTCCGGCGTCAGGCCTTTCGCCACCCCCAGGCTCTGGGAGTGATCGGTGAGCAACATATAGCGATAGCCTTTGGCCTTCGCCGCCCGCGCCATCTCCCGGATCGAGGCCTGACCATCGCTCCAGGTGCTATGGACCTGCAGGTCGCCCTGAAGGTCTTCGATCTCGATCAGCCGCGGGAGGCGGCCTTCCAGAGCGGCCTCGATTTCCCCCCGGCCCTCCCGCAGCTCCGGCGGGATATAGGCCAGGCCCAGGCGGGCGTAGACCTCTTCCTCCGTCGCGCACAGGATCTCGGTCTCCGTCTCCACCCGGGTGAGCGCGTATTCGCTGAGGCTGTAGCCGCGTTTGAGGGCGTGTTCCCGCAGCTGGATGTTGTGTTGCTGGCTGCCCGTGAAATATTGCAGCGCCGTCCCCCAGCGCGCGGCCTCGATCACCCGCAGGTCGGCCTGTAAGCCGGTCCGCAGGCGGACGCTGGATTTCGTGGAACCCCTGAGGAGCACGGTCTCCACGATGGGGAGCGTGGTGAAGCGTTCCATCACCGCTTCGGGGTCTTCGGCCGCCACGAGAAAATCCAGGTCGCCGATGGTGTCTTTCATCCGGCGGAAGGAGCCGGCGGGGGCCAGGCGCTGCACGCCGGGGACCTCCTGAAGGGCGCTCAGGATCTCCTGGGCCAGGGGCCAGGCCACGCCCAGAGGCACCCGTCCGGCGATCTTGCGGCGCTTAACCGCCTCAATGCCGGCCAGGATCTTGCTCTCGAGCCTGGCGCCGAAGCCCGGCAGGCTCCGAAGCTTCCCCGCGCGGGCGGCTTCCTCCAGCTCCTCGACGGTCGTGATCCCCAGCTTCTCCCAGACCGCTCGGATGCGTTTGGGGCCCATATCGGGGATCTGGCGCATCTCCAGGAGGCTCTGGGGGATTTCCGATTTCAGACGCTCGTAAAGCTCGAGGCGGCCGGTGCGCAGCAGCTGATCAATCTTCTCCTCAATGGCCTCGCCCACACCGGGGATGGTGCGCAGGGCGCCTTCCTGCCAGAGGTCGTAGATATCCCGTCCCAGGGCGGCGATGTTCTCCGCCGCCCGCCGATAGGCCATAACCTTGTAGGGGATCTCCCCCTGGATCTCCAGCATATCGGCGATGTTTTCGAAGATCTGGGCGATCTCCTGGTTGGTCCATCGCCGTTCCATTGCCGCCTCCCCGGATCGCTCTTCTTATGGCGAAAGGATCCCTTTTCCCCTGCCGGATGGCCGGTGGGGTGGGGGGGCGCAAAGCCGCCGGCCCCACCCTTTCCGGGGCCCAGGGTCTTCAACGGCCATCCTGATCTCATCATAACGCAAATGGGATCCAGCGTTCCACAAGGGATCTCCTCGGGGGGAACGTGAGGCCACCTGGCCCCAACTCCGTATTCGGAATCTTCCGGCCCGGGCGCGCCTCACCGCGGAGGGGGGAGGAAACGTTCTTTTTCCGGGCTGGAGGCGGCGGAGGCGACCCCTTCGGGAGGGAGGGCACCGATCCCACGCAGGCTCAGGGCGGCGAATCCCCCTACCAGCACCATCAGCAATCCGGCCCCCATGAGCACCGGCCGGGGCCCCCAGAGCTGCCCGAAGAGGCCGGCGCTCCCCTGGGCGAGGGCCAGGGCGCTGTTCACCACGAGGTTCACCAGGCTGTCCACCCGCCCGCGCAGGGGGTTCGGCGTGATCTGCTGGATCAGGGTGGTCAACCCGGCCCGGGCCCCCACCACACAGAGCCCCATCGCGAAGGCGGCCAGGAGCACGAAGGCGAAGGTCTGGGCCTGGCTGAAGGCCACTGTGGCCAGGCCGGCGGCGACCAGGAAGAGCCCCACCATCCGATGCGTCGAGAGCCAGCGGCCCAGCAAAGGCACCATCCCCAGCCCGATGGCCAGGCCGATCCCCATCATGGCCATGGTCAGGCCGAACCCCCCAGCCCGCACATTCAGAACCTCGGCGAGGAAGGCCAGGCCGAGGACCTGCACCACGCCGATCCCGATGGTGGCGAAGGGCGTGATGACCGCCACCCCCCGAAGGGAGCGCCGGGTCCACACAAAGTGGAGGCCTTCCAGCAGATCCCGGCCGGGGGAGTTCTGCCGGGCTGGCTGCGGCCGATTCACCGATGAGGGGAGGCGGATCCAGGCCAGGGTGAGGGCGGAAACAAGGAAGGTCAGGCTGTCGAAGATGAAGGCCGCGTAAGGCCCGAAGCGATCCACAAAGAACCCGGCGGAGATCCCGCCCGCTATCAGGGCCAGGATGTAGCTGGCCTGGAGCATGGTGTTGGCCTGGAGCAGGTGAGCCGGGGAAACCAGGGCGGGGAGCACCGCGTTGCGGGTGGGGTAAAAGAAGAGCCCCGCAATGGCCAGGGCGGAGGCCAGCGGATACAGCCGCCATAGATCGGCGTTGGTCTGCACCGTCAGCGCGCCCAGGACGATCAGCGCCCGCGCCACATCGGAGCCGATCAGCACATAACGGCGCGGCCAGCGATCGGCGAAGACCCCGCCCCACAGCCCGAAGAGGATCTGGGGGAGGGTGATGGCCAGCGCCAGCCCCCCGAACGCGGCCCGGGAGTTCGTCAGGCGGTCCAGCAGGCTCAATCCGGCGATGAAGAGGAACTGATCGCCGATCTGGGATAGAAACTGGCCCATCCAGAGCAGAGCGAAGGACTTCCCAAAGGGCCAGAGCTCTCGCCCGCGCAGCCGGGATCCCCCCATCGGATTCACAGCGGCAGCTCATAGATCCGGTAGATCTTGTAGATCCGCCCGCCCATCGCCTGGATATCCCGGTTCATCATCAGATTGTTCTCCAGCACCCACGACATCTCCGCGCGCCGGTAGCCCTTCGGCAGGGCAGCTTTCGCCGTCTCGTAATAGAACAGCGCGCTCACCCCCTGGGAACGCCAGCTCTCCACAACCCCCATGGCGAAGACCCGGATCGTATCCACCACCCGGCGCACCTTCCAGTAATAGAGGAGCTTGAGCAGCGTCCACCACTCCGGGACGCCGGGGCGCGGGTAGGCCTTTCGCAGGGCCTGGTTCATATCCGGGAGGGTCAGGGAGAACCCGATGGGCTCCTCATCGACCTCCGCGATGAACACCAGATCGGGGTCCACGAACTGGATCAGCTGCGCCGCCATATGTTCGATCTCGGCGTCGGTGAGCGGCACAAAGCCCCAGTTCCGCTCCCACGCGGAATTGTAAACCTTTTTGATGCGCTCGAGCTCCTCCCGGAAGCGCCGGATATCCGCCCGGCGCACCCGGAATTTCGCGCGGTTCTTCAGCTTCTCCACCACCCGGACCAGCTTCTCCGGCCAGTTGAAGACCTCCACCGTCAGCTCATAGGCGTAGAGATCCATCGCCTTCTGGAAACCGAAGCTCTCGATGAAATCCCGATAATAAGGAGGATTGTAGGTCATCAGGATGCGGGGCGAGTCGTCGAATCCCTCGATCAGGAGGCCGCATTCCTCATTGGTGCTGAAGGTGGCCGGCCCGCGCAGCGCCGCCATGCCCCGGGATCGAGCCCAATCCCGAGCCGTGGCGAGCAGGGCGTGGGCGGCCTCCCGATCGGGCAGCACCTCAAAAGCGCCGAAGAAGCCCACCCGTTCATTATGGAAGGCGTTGTGCTGATGGTTGATGAGGGCCGCGATGGTGCCCACCGGCTCCCCATCCCGTCGCGCCATGAAGAGGGCGACTTCCGCGTGCTGATAGAAGGGGTTGCGCTGCGGATCGAAGAAGGTCATCCGCTCGCTGATCAATGGGGGAACCCAGTAGGGATCGCCCCGATACACCCGCCATGGGAACGTCACAAAGGCCCGGCGCTCGACCGGGGTTCGGCATTCATGGATGGTCAACATGCGCGCGCTTCCCCTGTTCAATTTTTCCGGACCGGAGGAGGAATCCTCCAGGACCCATCTCCGGCTGGGAGTTTGGGGCCAGGCTGACCGCCTTCGGTGGCCGGCTCGATCCCGGATCTTCTCTATCCCCGCTTTCCTTCACGCCAGAAACGCCAGCGCCCGGGGGAGGATGCGGAACGTCGCCGGAGCCTCCCCGATCAGCTCCCCCTCGGCCTGCAGGAACATCCGCTCCTTCGCCTCCACATGGATCTCCTTCGCGCGCCGCCAGGTGATCTTGGGATGAGTCAGATGGGTCCCCCGATAGACACGGGGGAGATTCCGAACGATCTCCCCCTTCCCCAGATCCCCCAGGAGGATCACATCGAACCACCCGTCATCCACCTCCGCGTGGGGGGCGATGAACATCCCGCCCCCGAAGTATCGCCCGTTGCAGACCAGCACCGAGTTCATCCGCCCGGAACGTTCCTCCCCGTCGAACCGCAGCGTAACGGTCTTGTTCTGATACAGGATCAGGGTGAGGAAGAGATACACCAGATAGGTGCCGGCGGCCCCGAAGGCCTTGATGCCCCGGTTGGTGCGATCGGCCACTTCCCCATCGAACCCCAGCCCTGCGGCGTTGATGAAATAGCGGGTGACGGTTTCCCCGGCCCGCCGGCAGGTGACCTGACCGACGTCCACCGGGTGAACCCGTCCCTCCCGCAACCGCAGGGCCGCGGCGACCGGGTCCCGGGGCAGCCCGAAGGTGCGCACAAAATCCGAGCCGGTGCCCAGCGGGAGCATCCCCAGCCGGATGGCCTGCATGCGCCCCGGATCTTCCAGGGGGAGCCCGTTGAGGATCTCGTGGAGGGTTCCATCGCCGCCCACGCCGACGATGGTGGTGAAGCCGGCCTCCAGGCCCTGTCGGGCAAGAAGGGTCGCATGGCCCGGCTCCTGGGTGAAGACGACCTCCATACGGATCCCTTCCACGCGCAGGCGGGCTTCCAGCCCGCCCCATCGTCGGCCAGTTCGCCCATTGCCGGCTACCGGATTGACGATCACCCACCAGGGTTGTTCCGACATGGGTGCTGTGCCCTCCTGATGGAGCGACCTTTGACGGCCTGGGAAGGCCATGGTATGCTCAGAACGGCAAATCCTCAAGCGATGGAGCGTCCCCGATGGCCAGATCCCGCACCGAGCTGATCGTGCAGCGGCTGAAGGATCTCCAGGCCAGCACGCCGGACATCGAGGCCTCGGCGCTGGTCTCCGTCGATGGGCTGATCATCGCCTCCGCTCTGCCCCGGGATGTGGAGGAGGATCGGGTCTCGGCCATGTCGGCGGCCATGCTCTCTCTGGGGGAACGGATCGCCAGCGAGCTGGGGCGGGGCACGCTGGATCAGGTCTATGTGCACGGATCGAACGGCTATGTGATCCTGATGGCCGTGGGTCAGGAGGCGGTGCTGACGGTGCTGGCCCGGGAGAACGCCAAATTAGGCCTGGTCTTCCTCGATATGCGTCGGGCGGCTCAGGATCTGGCGAAATTAATGGGATAGGGCGAGAAGGGTGCGGGGCGCTCAAGGCGCCCCGCACCCCTTTATGGGCCCACCCCGCTTTCCGGATCCTGGCCCGGCCGCGTAAGCCCTGAGA
>BEHY01000093.1 GCA_002898735.1 Candidatus Thermoflexus japonica | reverse complement strand
ATGTGAGGAAGGGGGGAGGTGGGGGCTTCCTGGATGCGCACGGCGCGGGCCAGCCAGCGCTCCGCTTCCGCCAGGCGCTCCTCATCGTTCGCATGCACCGTGAAGAGCGGCTCCCCTCGACGCACGAAGGCCCCCACCTTCCGGTGCACCAGGATCCCGACGGCGGGATCCACGGGCTCCCCTTTCTTCGTTCGCCCGGCGCCCAGGGCGACGGAGGCCATGCCGACCTCATAGGCCCGCACCTCGGCCAGGTAGCCTTCCGCCGGGGCCGGGAACTCGCGGATCAGCCGGGCGCGCGGGAGCTGTTCGGGATCCTCGATCTGGCGGACATCCCCACCCTGCGCGGCGACGAGGGCCCGGAATTTGTCCCATGCGGCCCCGGAGGCCAGGGTGGCCTCCGCCAGCCGACGCCCTTCCTCCAGATGCTTCACGCGCCCGCCCAGATGCAACATGTGGGCCGCGATGGTCAAGCAGTGTTCCCGGAAGTCGGAAGGCCCATCGTTTCGAAGGGTGGCGATGGCCTCCTTCACCTCCAGGGCGTTGCCCACCGCTTCCCCCAGGGGCTGGTTCATATCCGAGATCACCGCCACCACACGGCGTCCCAGAGAGGCACCGATCTCGACCATCTGTCGGGCGAGGGCGCGGGCCTGATCCAGGGTTTTCATGAAAGCGCCGTTGCCGACTTTCACATCCAGGACGATGGCGTCGGCTCCCGCGGCGATCTTCTTGCTCATAATCGAGGCGGCGATCAGGGGGATGCTGGGGACCGTTCCGGTGACATCCCGCAGGGCGTAGAATTTGCCATCCGCAGGGGCCAGATCCGCGGATTGCCCGCAGAGGACCGCGCCGACCCGGCGCAGCTGCTCCCGGAACTCCTCCACCGTCAGCTCCACCCGGAACCCTCGAATGGACTCCAGCTTGTCGATGGTCCCCCCGGTGAAGGAGAGGCCGCGGCCGCTCATCTTGCCGACCGGGAGGCCGGCGGCGGCCACCAGGGGCACCACCACCAGACTCACCTTGTCCCCCACGCCACCGGTGGAGTGCTTGTCCACCACCACGGGGGCGATGTCATGGAGATCCAGCACCCGGCCCGAATAGGCCATGGCCAGGGTGAGCTCCGCCGTCTCGCGGGGCGTCATGCCCTGGAAATATACCGCCATCAAAAAGGCGGCCGCCTGATAATCCGGGATCTCCCCCCGGGTGAACCCCTCCACGAAGAACCGGATCTCCTCCGGCGTGAGCTCCCGCCCATCCCGCTTCTTCTCGATAATGTCCACGGCGCGCATAGGAGGCCTCGCAGAACATGATTCTCTCTTTCAATCTTAACCCACGTTCGGCCGGGCCAGACAATGGACTTCCCCTGCGTCCGGTGAGGGGTGAAGTCCATCCATCGATCGGTTTGCCATCGCCGGAGTTCGTATGCAGAATCGGCAGAAGAGCGGGAGCATCGCCCCGGGGAGGCGGAGGGATGCGGGAGAGAAGGATTTACCTGCTGGATCCGCGACGGTATCGCCCCGAGGTCATCGCGGTGGCCTTCGCGAAGACCAGCCGCAGCCCGGAGCCCTTCGATGTGATCGCCGAAAGCCTCAGTGAGGAAACCGCTTCGCAGTTCCATGAGAAATGGGTCGTCGGCTATGGCCACGCTTCGGTGGCGGAACACGCCGTCCTCCATATCGCTTTTGAGAACATCTCCCGCCTGGCCGCCGAGGCCATCGAGGGGGTCCGGCTGGCTTCCTTCACCGAGAAATCCACCCGCTTTCAGATCCTGGACCGGGAATCCTTCTACGTGCCGCCGGAGATCGCCGCCTCCCCCTTCCAGGACGCCTACCGCGCGGTTGTGGAACGGCTTTTCGAGACCTACCACGCCGCCCTGGAGCCAGTCGGGCGGGTGGTGGAAGCGTGGTTCCCGCGCCGCCCCGAGGAGAGCGAGAAGGCGTATCGCACCCGGCTGCGCATCCGGGCGATGGACGTCTGCCGGTATCTGTTGCCCACCGCCACCCTGACCAACATCGGGATGACGGTCAACGCCCGCGCCCTGGAGCATGGGCTCCGGAAATGGCTCTCGCATCCCCTGGAGGAGGTCCGCGAGATCGCCCGCGCGGTGAAAGCCGCAGCCCTTCAGGAGGTCCCCACCCTGCTCAAATATGCGGAGCCCAATGCGTATCTGCAGACCAGCACGGCCCGGTTGCAGAAGTGGGCCCAGGCTCTCCCGGAGGGCCCGGTCCCCCGGGATGGGGTTCGCCTGGTGTCCTGGGATCCGGATGCGGAGGTTCGGTTCATCGCCGCCTGTGTGTATCGGTTTCGGGCGGTGAGCTTCGAGGAAGCCCTGGCCTGGGCGCGGGGGATCCGTCCAGAGGACCGGCGGGGGATCCTGGAGGATGCCCTCGGGGGTCGGAGCCCCTTCGACATCCCGGTGCGGGAGCTGGAGCATATCGTTTACACCTTCGATTGCCTGATGGACGAAGGGGCTTATTATGATCTCAAGCGCCATCGGATGATGACGCAGACCCCTCAGGTTCTGACCACCGCCTACGGTTACGCGATCCCGCGGGCTATCGAGGAAGCCGGGATGGGAGCGCGTTATCGGGCTGCGGTCGAGGCCGCGATGGCGTTGTGGGAAGCCATGCGGCCGGCTGTGGGGGAGGCGGCGGCCTACGTGCTCCCGAACGCCGTCTACCGGCGTGTGCTGATGACCATGAACCTGCGGGAAGCTTATCATCTATGCCGGCTGCGGGGCGGGCCCAACGGCCATTTCGCCTATCGCTATATCGCCATGCGGATCTACGAGGCGATCCGCGCGGTGCACCCCACGCTGGCGGCCTATATGGGATGTGAGGGCTATCCTTCCTCCGGGGAGATCGCCGCCCAGTTCGGCGGTGTCGCGCATCAAGAGGAAGCCCATGTCGTTGAACGTTCCTGACTGTGCGGTTTTCACCCATCCCATCATGGGGAGGCGCCTTCCATGTCCGATCCACGCCTTCAGGCCCTGGAGCATGTGCGGCGGAACCGGGATCGGTTCCTGGAGGATCTGAAGGAATTCCTTCGGATCCCTTCCGTCTCCACGGATCCGGCCCATCATGACGATGTCCGGCGGGCTGCGGAATGGGTGGCCGATCGGCTGCGACGGGCCGGGACGGAGCGCGTGGAGGTCCTTCCCACGGGGGGGCATCCTGTCGTTTACGGCGAAGCCCGTGCGGACCGGCCGGAGGCTCCGACGGTGCTGGTCTACGGCCATTACGATGTTCAGCCGCCCGATCCGCTGGACCTCTGGGAGAGCGGGCCCTTCGAGCCGACGGTGCGGGGTGAAAACCTTTACGCCCGCGGCGCTTCGGATATGAAGGGGCAGGTGATGGCCTCCATCGCCGCCTTCGAGGCCGTCGCCCAAAGCGGGCCGCTTCCGGTCCACGTGAAATTCCTGATCGAGGGGGAAGAGGAGATCGGGTCCCCCAACCTGCCGGCCTTCATCGAGCGGAACCGGGAGCGCCTGCAGTGCACGGTCTCCCTGAACCCCGATGCCGGGATGATCGCGCCGGATCTGCCGACGATCACCTACGGGCTGCGGGGCCTGGCCTACTTCGAGCTCCGGGTCTACGGGCCGGCCCACGATCTGCACTCGGGTCTCTATGGCGGCGTGGTGCACAACCCGGCCCAGGCCCTCTGTGAGCTCATCGCCGGCATGCATGACTCAGAAGGCCGGGTGACGCTCCCCGGGTTCTATGATCGGGTGCGCCCCCTGACGGACGAGGAACGGGCGGAGCTGGCCCGTCTGCCGATGGATGAGCGCTTCTATCTGGAGCTGACCGGCGCGCCGGCCCTGTGGGGGGAGGCCGGTTACACCCCCATCGAGCGCATCGGGGCGCGGCCCACGCTGGAGGTGAACGGTCTCCTCGCAGGGTTCACCGGCCCCGGGGCGAAGACGGTGCTGCCGGCTTATGCGATGGCCAAGATCTCCATGCGACTGGTGCCGGATCAGGATCCGGAGGAAGTCTATCAGCAGCTCTTGCGTTACCTGGAAGCCCATGCCCCGAAGACGGTGCGCTGGGAGGTGATCCGGATGGCAGGGGTGCGGGCCTCCCTGACCGACCGCAACCATCCGGCGGTGCAGGCCCTGAGCCGCGCTCTGGAGGCGGTGTGGGGTCGGCGCCCGCTCTTCAAGCGGGAGGGGGGGACGGTTCCGATCGTCACCCAGCTCAAGGAGATCCTGGGGGTGGAATCGGTGCTGACCGGCTTCGGGTTGCCCGACGATAACTACCACGCCCCGAACGAGAAGCTGCATCTGCCCACCTGGTCTCGAGGGATCGAGGCCCTGGTGCATTTCTTTTATAACTACGGCGAGCGGTGAAACAGGGACCGCTTTGCCCCCTCCCCCCGCAGGTGCAGGCGACACAAGGAAAAGGAAAAATCGGGGGGCGGCGAAGCCATCGCTTCCCAACCCCTTCTCCCGGCGGAGGAAGTGGGTGAGGCAAGTTGCCTTCTCTACAACAAGGCCCCGACCTGAGATCGGGTCGGGGCCTGTCTGCTCCTCTCAGAGGGCCTCTTCCAGGCGAGGCGCTACATGTTGCGGGCATTGTAGCCGGGGCCCTCTTTGTAGAACTTATAGTTGAAGGGGATATCCTCCCGGAGGTTGACCACCTCGCCCCCTTTCGCCTCGTAGCGCTCGATGTCTCCCGGCGCACGCATGATCATGCGGACCTGGCCGGGCTTCATCGTGTAGGCCTCGGGGACCTCGTCCTCGGGGAAGATGGCCTCATAAGGGCACTCGGGGACGCAGGCACCGCAGTCGATGCAGGTGTCGGGGTCGATGTAATACCAGGGCCACTGGTCTTCGGGCTTGCCGGGGACGATGCACTCGACCGGGCACACCTGGGCGCACGCGCCATCGCGCAGACACAGGCTGGTGATGATGTGCGTCATCGCTTCCCTCCTGAGAAAGGATTCCGGCTTCGGATCGGATCGCGGGGTCGGATGAACTTCCCGATCCCTTCCGCCCTGCTGCGTGTGGCCTGCGGAAGAAAGCACAGGCCCTTCCGGACCTGCCCATTCGGGGCCATTCTATCCCAGGGATGGAGGCCCTGTCAATACCTCTTGGAAGTTATCCGGAACGTCGGGTCCGCTTTGGGGCCCGGGAGGGGGGAGCCCCTTCGGGGGGTTCCCCGACCCCCCGAAGATCCGCCAGGAGAGAGAGGAACGCGCTCGCGCTCAGGGCATCATGGGAGCGGGAGTTTTGCCGTTCGATCCCCATCGGGGAGGCGGTCCTGGCTTCTGAAGCCCCTCAGCGGCTCATGGCCTGCATGGCCCACTCCGCGTGCTCCCGGAGCATTGGGTCCTCGTGTTCCCGCCACATCGGGATCCATGGGACCAGGGCCCTCGCCCGGAGATTTCCGGCGACCACCAGGGCGTTGCGCACCAGCCCTCGCCATTTGGCGCGGTGGATGGCGCTGCGGCGGAATCGGGCCCGGAACGCCGCCTCATCCATCCGGAGGACCTCCTCCAGCAGCATCCGGGCGATCCCCTCGCGGGGCTGGAAGGCGGGCTCCCGGGTCGGGCGGGCAAAGCGCTGGTTCCAGGGGCACACCTCCTGGCAGATATCGCATCCGAAGAGCCAGTCCCCGATCGCCGGCCGCAGGTCCTCCGGGATCCCCTCCCGCCGCTCGATGGTCAGATACGAGAGGCAGCGCCCCGCCTCCAGGGTGCGATCCGGCCGGATGCATCCGGTGGGGCACGCATCGATGCATCGGGTGCATGTCCCGCAGTGGTCGAAGGGGAAGGGCGGATCGGGCTCCAGGTCCAGATCCACCAGGAGGACCCCGAGGAACAAATAGGATCCGAGGCGCGGATGGATCAGCATGCTGTTCTTCCCGATCCATCCCAGCCCGGCCTGCACGGCCCAGGCGCGCTCCAGCACGGGCCCGGCATCGACATAAATCTTTCCCCGGACGGATCCGCCGGCTTCGCGGTTCAGGAACTCCAGAAGGGAACGCAGGCGTTCTGCGATGACCTCGTGATAATCGTCCCCCCAGGCGTAGCGGGCCACCCGGCCGCGGGGTTGATCATCCGGCGGGGGATGTTCCCCGGCGTAGTAGTTCATGGCCACGACGATGACGGAGCGGGCCTCCGGCCAGAGGTTCCGCAGGTCCCGGCGTTTCTCGATGGCGTCGGGGCGGGTGAGGTAGGCCATCGTCGCCGCGCGGCCGGCCCGGACCCATTCTTCATACCGGTCCGCCGAAGGGGTAGGCCCGGCCCGGGCCACCCCGACGAGATCGAATCCGAGCGCCTGCGCGTGGGCTTTCAGCCGGGTTTTCAGGTCCACGGGTTCTTTTTCCCGGGAGATTGGGGGGATCGCGGTTCCACCGCGAAGGAGGAGGGCGGGGGCCCCGGAGCCCCAGGGGTCGCGTTATCGGGTCCGGGACAGCAGCGCCCGGGCGAGGTCCCGCAGCGCCTCCCCATACGGATTTCGAAGCCCGGCGCGTTCCAGGGCGGCCATGGCCTGCTGGGTGAAAACGGCGGCCATGGCCTCTGTCTCTGCGCGGGCTCCACTGCGCTCCAGATCCTGGAGCAGGATCTCCAGGGGGGTCTGGGGATCGCGGTAGCGTTCCGCGAACCCCGGGATCCGCTCCATCGCGAAGATCACGGGAAGGGTCTTCTTCCGCGTCCGCAGATCATCGGCGGCCGACTTGCCGGTCACCACGGGATCCCCCCAGATCCCCAGGAGGTCGTCCTGGATCTGAAAGGCCATCCCCAGGGCTTCCCCGAAAGCCTCCAGATCTTCCGCGGGGCCATCGGCGAGGCGCGCGCCGATCCCGGCGGCCGCCCGCAACAGCGCGGCGGTTTTCCCCCGGATCATCTCCAGGTATTCCTCGAGGGACACACGCTCCGCCCCTTCGAACAGCAGATCGAAGTGCTGCCCGCGGGTCAGCATCAGGCAGGCCGCGTCGAAGCGCTCGGCCACCTCCAGGATCCGTTCCGCGGGCACTCCCCGCTCCCGGAGCCGCCAGAGGGCCCGATGGGCGATCGTGAACAGGGCGTCGCCGGCGTTGATCGCCTGGGCGATGCCCCAGAGCGCCCACACCGTGGGACGGCCCCGTCGGGTCTCGCTGCGATCCTGGATGTCATCGTGGATCAGGGAGAAGTTGTGGAGAAGCTCGATGGCCGCCGCCGCCGGCAGCGCCCGGGCGGGATCGCCGCCGCAGGCCGCGCAGGCCAGCAGGCAGAGCATCGGGCGGACGCGCTTCCCGCCGTCCTGCTGCGCCGGCCGGAGCTGCGCATCCGCCCACCCGAGGTGATAGGCGAGCATCCCGTAGAACAGCCGCTCGGACGGGTGGGCGGGCTCCCCCACGGCGGCTCGCATCTCCGCCTCCAGGAGGGGCATCCACTCGTTGAAAAACGCTTCCCATGAGCTCATAGGATCGCCTCGAATTCAGAAAATGGAGAGGGATCCGCGAACGCGCCGTCGGAAAGCGCCTCCCTCAGGAGCCGACCCGCTTTAGATCTCCATCAGCGGGACCGAACGAAGGGCCTCCAGATTCCGGGCTCCCACACAGAACATGGCGATCCGCAGCTGGCGGGTGAGGATCTCGATGGTCTCCACCACGGCCTCCGCGGAGACCACGGCCGCCCGCAGGAACGGGCCGGCCATCCCGGCCAGCGAAGCTCCCAGGGCCAGCGCCTTCGCCACCTCTACCCCATCCCGGATCCCCCCGCTGGCAATAATCGGCAGATGCGGCGCGCCCCGCCGGGCCATCCGGATCGCCTCCACCGTGGGGATCCCCCATTCCCGGAAGGCGGCCGCCACCTGGCGGTGCACCTCATCCGGCGCCCGATGCATCTCCACCTGGCTCCACGAGGTCCCTCCCGCCCCCGCCACATCAATGGCCGCCACCCCGGCCTCCACGAGGAGCCGGGCGATCTCCTCCGAGATCCCCCAGCCGACTTCCTTCACCACCACCGGGACCGGAAGGGCCCTGCACACGGCTTCGATTTTCCGCAGCAACCCGGCGAAGTTGGTATCCCCCTCCGGCTGGAGGGCTTCCTGGAGGGGGTTCAGATGAAGGATCAGCGCATCGGCCTCCACCAGCTCGACCGCCCGCCGGCAGTGATCCACCGTGTAGCCGTAATTCAGCTGCACCGCTCCCAGGTTGGCGAAGAGGAGGATATCCGGCGCGTAGCGGCGAACCTGGAAGGTGGGCAGAAGCTCCGGATGTTCCAGGACCGCGCGCATGGACCCCAGCCCCATGGCGATGCCGCGAGCCTGGGCGGCCTCGGCCAGGTTCCGGTTGATGCGGGCGGCCTCCTCCGTGCCGCCGGTCATGGAGGAGATCAGCAGCGGGGCTTTCAGGGGCTTCCCGAAAAACGTAGTGGAAAGATCCACCTCCCGAAGGTCCAGCTCCGGCAGGGCCCGGTGGATGAAGCGCAACCGTTCAAAGCCTGTGGTGAGCGGTCCGAAGCTGACGTCCTCTTCCAGGTTGATGCGGATATGGTCTGCCTTCCGTTGCGAGATCGCCGACACCGGCTCGAACCCCTTTCCCTTGTTGTAACAGGGTCTGCGATCTGGTGTTTTATAGAGCGGAGTCATCTTACTTCGGCGCGGAGGGGCATGTCAAGGCCCGGGTGCTCGGCGCTCGCGGCCGGGTGGGGCAGCCAGGTGGATGGGCCGTCGGGGCC
>BEHY01000092.1 GCA_002898735.1 Candidatus Thermoflexus japonica | reverse complement strand
TTGCGATGAATTCTAAACCCGAACCACCAGCGTCTTCCAGTCGCTGTAAAAATCCAGCGCGCTCCATCCCTGTTCCTTGGGTCCATAGCCCGATTGCTTCACCCCGCCGAATGGAGCCTGATATTCGACGCCAGCGGTGGGCTGGTTCACGTGAACGATCCCGGCCTCCACACCGCTCAGGAAGGCCTCGGCGACATCCAGACGGCGGGTCGCGATGGATGCGGAGAGGCCGTAACGGACGGCGTTGGCCATCGCAATCGCTTCCTCCAGATCCGATGCCGGGTGAAGCGTGACCACCGGCCCAAAGATCTCCTCCTGAGCGATGGAAGCCGTGGGTGGAACCCCTTCCAGCACGGTGGGCTCATAAAGGTATCCCGGATCCAGCGGCCGGCCGCCGATCAGGATCCGCCCGCCTTCCTCCAGGCCCCGCTTCACCCAGCGTTGCACGTTCTCCCGCGCCGCCGCATCGATCAGCGGGCCCACCCGCGTCGCCTCATCCAGAGGATCCCCGATTTTCAACCTGCCGATCGCTTCCAGGAACGCCTCCCGAAATTCCGAATAAACAGCGCGATGAACGATCACCCGACTGGTGGCCGTGCATTTCTGACCCGCATAGAAAAAGGCGCCCTCCGCAGCCAGCCGGGCCGCTTCCCTCAGATCCGCATCCTCCCACACCACGAAGGGGTTCTTCCCCCCAAGCTCGAGCTGGAGGCGAACCGGGCGGTCAGCCAGCGCGGCCTTCAACTGAAAACCGGTGTCGACAGACCCTGTGAACGAAACTGCCCGGAGATCCTCCACCTCCCGGAGGGCCTGGCCGAACGGGGTCCCAGGTCCGATGACCAGGTTCAGGACACCGGACGGCAAACCCGCAGCCTCCAGGGCTCGAACGAGGTGGACAGCCCCACATGGGCCCAGAGTGGAAGGCTTGAGGACCACGGTGTTCCCCAGCAATAAAGCAGGGGCCAGCTTCCAGGCCGGAATCGCGATAGGGAAATTCCAGGGCGTGATCAGCGCAACCACGCCCAGGGGAACCCGCCGGGCCCGCAATTCCGTCCCCGGCCGGGCGGAGGCCAGCAGGAAGCCCTGGGGATGCCATGCCCACGCCGCATAATACTCGAAGATCTCCGCCGCCCGCCGGACCTCGGCTCGCGCTTCGAAAATCGGTTTCCCGACTTCTACGGCCAGATCTCGGGCGATGGACTCCAGATGCTCGCTCAGATAACGGGCCGCCCGCTGCAGGATCCGCGCCCGTTCGATGATCGGAACCTGGCGCCATGCGGGGAACGCGGCAGCGGCAGCCCGGAAAGCCTCCATCGCTTCCTGCCTGCCGGAAAGGGGATACTCGGCCACCACCTGATCCGGAAGCGCCGGGTTTTTCCGGGAATACGTTCGCTCCGCGGGCCGCCATCGGCCGGCAATGAAATTCCCAATCGCCATGGGCTTACCTCCTCAGTTTGAATGGGCCAGGGAGATATCCTGGCTCTTTCCAGGGTAGAAGCCACCAAAGGCGGCCCCACCCCCAAATCCCGATCGATCCATATCAACGGACGAAGGGACCGCACGACCCGCGTTATGACTCCAGGATCTCATAAGGGCTGGGGGTAGGCCACTGGGGGAGAAGCCCCATCAGCATAATGCCTGCCACCACACATAGCCGCACCGGCTCTGCCCCCGTGTTGAATACCCGATGGGCCGTGTTTTCTCGATGGTAGATCGCATCCCCCGCCTCAAATTCATAGCGCTCTCCTTCCGATTCAATGTAGCCCCTGCCCTGCAAAACGAAGTAAACCTCTTCACAGTTATGCCGGTGCAACGGGGTGTGAGCGCCGGGGTCGATCTCGACGATCTCCATCGTCAACGTTTTTACAGGAAAGCCGGTTTCCGGATAGATCACCTTCCAATCCCGGACGCCGGGCATGCGCTCCATGGGAGCGCCGCTCAGGAACTCCGCCGGTTTGATCACCACACGGCGAGAACCTTCCATCCCGAAGCTCCTTCTTTAGGGTGAGGAAAGAAAGGACGACCTGCCTTCGGGCTTCGTGAGGGATCGTCGTCGCCTGGACAAAGCGAGGGCTGGACCTTCCCGCAGGGACTATCGAAGATGCCGCAGGCGGGGATCCAGGACATCCCGTAATCCATCCCCGAGGAAATTAAAGCCAACCACCACCGTCAGGATCGCCAGGCCCGGGAAAGTGCCGATCCACCACTCGAAGAACTTCTGCCGGGCTGCGGCGACCATGGCCCCCCATTCCGGTGTTGGAGGAACCGCCCCCAGGCCGACGAAAGAGAGCGCAGCGGCCAGCAGGATGGCGTTCCCCACATCCAGGCTGGCCTTCACCAGGATCACGGAGAAGGCGTTGGGCAGGATATGCCGCCATAAGATCCGCATTTCTGTCGCTCCGATGGCCCGCGCCGCCGTCACGTATTCCAGCTCCCGAAGGTAAAGCACCTGCCCGCGCATCAGCCGGGCATATTCCGGCCACAGGACGAGAACGATCGCCAGCATCGCGTTGTTCAACCCGGGCCCCAGAGCGGCCGTGATGGCCATGGCCAGGATTAAGGAAGGGAAAGCCAGGACCGCATCGCAGAACCGCATGATCAACTCATCCACCAGCCCCCCCACAAACCCGGCCACCGCCCCGAGAGCAGTTCCCAGCAAAGCCGTTAAAGCCACCACCCCGAGGCCGATGGGAAGGGAGATCCGCGCCCCATACAGGACCCGGCTGAAAACATCCCGGCCCAGCTCATCGGTCCCGAAGAGATGCTTCGCGCTCGGGGGTGAAAGGCGCTCGGATAGCCGTTGCTCAACCGGAGAATAGGGAGCGATGAGAGGGGCCAGGAGGGCCGCCATGGCCCACAGGCTGATCAGCAGAAGCCCGATCAGAAGGGTGGGGCTCCGACGGAGATCCCTCAGCCAGCCCCGCCTTTGACCGAGAACCGCTTCGATCGGTGATGGACGGTTGCGGGCAATGACCAGGCTGCGCACGGCGGTTGTTCAGTCAGATCTCCAGAGTTCTGGCCCCGCTGACGACAAACCGAAGCCATCCCATCCAGAAGGAAACGGTTGAGATCATTGCAGGCGGATCCGGGGATCCAGCCACGTGTAAGAGAGATCGACCAGGAAATTGATCAGGATATAAATCCCGGCCACCAGCAGGGTGACGCCCATCACGGGCGGGAAATCCAGCTTGCTTGCCGCGTCCACCGCATACCGGCCGATCCCCGGCCAGGCGAAGACGGTCTCGGTCATCACCGCCCCTGCCATGAGATTGCCGAAGGCCAGACCCACAGCGGTCACGGTGGGGATCGCAGCGTTGCGCAGAGCATGCCGCCCGATCACGATCCACTCCCGCAATCCCTTCGCCCGGGCCACCCGGATGTATTCCTGCGCGAGGACCTCGACCATGCTGGAACGCGTGATGCGGGTGATCAGCCCCATACTGTAAGCTCCCAGGACCGAGGCCGGCAACACCAGATGGCGCAGCGCATCCCAGAAGGCATCCCACCGCCCCGTTAGGAGGCTATCCACCGTCATCAGGCCGGTTACGGTGGGAGGTGGGACCAACCGGGGATCCAGGCGGCCCGGTCCGGGGAGGATTTGAAGGCGATAATAGAAAATCGACAGGGCCAGCAAGCCCAGCCAGAAGATGGGCATAGAAACCCCGATCAACGAAAGAAAGCGCGCGATGTGGTCCGGCCAGCGATCCCGCTGCAGGGCGGCGATGACCCCCAGGGGAATGCCCAGGAGGATCGCGATGAGCGTGGCGGCCACGGCCAGCTCCACGGTGGCCGGGAAGAAGCGCGCCAGATCTTCTTTGACCGGACGCTGCGTCGCGATGGATTCCCCCAGGTCTCCCCGCAGCAGGTTCCGAACATAAGTGAGATAACGCAACAGCGGAGGCTTATCAAACCCCCAGCGCTCCCGATAGGCCTGAACGATTTCCGGATTGGCCATCGCCCGCTCGGAGATCACCATGGCCAGGGGATCCGCGGGGATCAGATAGGTCAGGGCGAACCCCAGCACCGTGATCAGCCATAAGACCGGAATCGTCACCAGGATCCGTCGGATCACATACCGGATCAGCGACATCGCTCAACCAGCCTCGCATTTTCAAAGTTGGGCACGGCCCGTTCAGGCCACGGGAAAGGGGGAGAAAAAATTCTTCAAGGCCGGCCCCAAAAGCCCCCTGAGGAGATCCGCTGCGTAGCCAGGGTTGGGTGGGGCGCCTTCACGCCCCACCCAACCACCGGAACCTCGCCGATTACTTTTCGATGTAGTAGTAATCGATGAAGTAAACCGGATTATAGACCACCCCTTTCACGCCCGGGGCGGCTGCGATGTAGACCTTGGGCTGGATCAGCCCGATGTAGGTGGCGTCATCCAGGAAGATGCGCTGGAGCTCCAGATACATCCGCGCCCGCTCATCGACATCGGTGATCTGGCCGGCGCGGACGGCCAGCTCCTCGGCCTTCGGGTTCTCATAGTAGACCCGCTTGGCCGCGCTGGCCCCCTTCACCGCGAAGGGGATGGCCCAGCCATGAGGATCCAGGAAGTCCGGCGTCCAGTCGGCGATGGTGATGGCCAGCTTGCCGGCCCGATAATCGGCCCGCCAGGCTACGGTCTCCCGCGGCTCCAGCTCCAGCTTGATGCCGATTTCCGCCAGATCCGCCTGGAGCTTGGCCGCAAGGGTCTCCGCCGGCAGCCCCCCGACAAAGGTCGCAGTGGGGAAGACCATCTTGACCGTAAAGCCCTTCTCGTATCCGGCCTCCTTCATCAGCGCGCGGGCTTTTTCCAGATCCCGCCTGGGAGCCAGATTCGGATCCGTGCCGATCAGGCCCAGAGGGATCACGGTCGGCAGATGGACCGCCGCGCCGCGCATCAGATCTTTGATGATCCCGTCGTAATCGATGGCATACATGATCGCCTGGCGCACCCGTTTATCCGCCAGCTCCCTGGAGATCTCCGGGTTCATGGTGATGGCCAGGTAGATCATATCCAGGGTGTATCCTTCGATGATCTGAGCCTTCCCGGAGGCCCGGAGGCGGGCGATCAGATCCACGTCCAGGCTCTGGGCGATATCGACCTCCCCTCGCTCCAGGGCCTGGAGCTGCGCCGTCGGATCCGGGATGTCCCGGATCACGATGCGGTCGATCGCCGGTGGGGTTCGCCAGTAGTTCGGATTCCGCTCCAGGATCACGTGCTCCTTCTCTTTCCATTCCCTGAGGATGAAAGGCCCCGTTCCGGCGGAGTTCTGGTTCAGCCAATCCGTGGCTTTGTCCGTCTTATCTGCATCCGGGGCATCCGTCCCACCCTTCTCCCTCACCGCTTTCGAATCCACCACCGCGAAGTTGGGCGAGACCAGCATGGCCAGGAAGGCGGCGTTGGGTTCCTTCAGGGTGATGCGGACCGTATAGGGATCAACGGCCTCAATGGATTCAACGTGATCGCTGAACAGCCAGGACGGGTTGTCCTTGAGGTTCCCGAGCCGGCGGAAGGAGAAGACCACATCCTCGGCGGTCATCTCGTTGCCCGTATGGAACTTGACCCCCTTGCGCAGACGGAAGGTGTAGACCTTCGCATCCGGCGAAACCTCATAGGATTCCGCCAGCAACGGTTCGATCTTGGTGATGTCCGCCCCCTTCTCCCCCAGGGTCACCAGGGTTTCATAGGCCGCGCGCATGATCTGCGGGGGCGCGATCTCATACTGGCGATGAGGATCCAGGGTGCGAATGTCCATCTTGGCGCGGGCGACCACCAGGACCTTAGGGGCAGGCGTGGGGGATGGCGGCAAAGGTGTGGGCGAAGCCGCGGGGGCAGGGGGCGGAGCAGCCGTAGGGGTCGGCGTCGCAGCGGGCGCACAGGCCCCAAGGACCAGAGCGATCAGGATCAGGATCGTCCACCGGGGTCGCATGGGCCACCTCCTCTCCATATGGGATAGATTAGAGAAGATCGCTGGTCAACCTCCTGAAGGGGCTTTTGGGACGGAGCCGTCCCCACCCTCCCGATCCGGGCGCTAAGGGTTCGGGCGTATCACAATCTTCAGCGCCTCCCGTCGATGGAGAAGCGCCAGGGCGGTCCCCATTTCCTGAAGAGGAAACACATGGCTGATGAGCGGACGGATCCGTCGTTCCGCCAGCAGCTGCAGGCAATATTCGTATTCATCCCAGGTATAACACAGGCTCCCCCAGAGCTGAAGCTCCTTACGAACGAGCCGCCCCGCGTCGAGGTGGGTCGGCTCATGGAAGACCCCCAGGATCAGGATCCGGCCCCCTGGGGCGGCCGCCTCAATCACCTGGGGAAAGATCTCTGGAGCCCCCGTGGCCTCAATGACGATGTCCGCCCCGAGCCCTCCCGTCCGGGCCCGGATCCCTTCCACCGGGTTCTCCCGTTGTATGGAGATCCCTTCATCCGCCCCCAGCTCCCGGGCCTGCTGGAGAGGGGCCTCCCGACGGCCGACCGCCAGGATCCGCCAGGCCCCCAGATGGCGGGCCAGCTGGATCGCGTAGAGGCCGATCGCCCCCGTTCCAAACACGGCGACCGTTGCCCCATCCAGCGGACCGGCCATCCGCATCCCATGGTAAGCCGAGGCCAGCGGGTCGGCCGCTGTCCCCTCCTCCCACGTTAGGGGCTCAGGAAGCCGGTGGAGATTCCGGGCCGGGGCGATCATATATTCCGCAAATCCGCCATGGGTGTGGATCCCCAGCTCCATGAGGCGCTCACATAATGTCGGACGTCCGATCCGGCAAAACCGGCAGCGGCCGCAGGCGACCACCATATCTACGGCGACCCGATCCCCGACCGCCCATCCCTCCACACCCTCCCCCAGCGCCTCCACCTCGCCGACCGTCTCATGGCCGGGGATCAGGGGGAGCGGCACCGGGCGGATCCCCTCGAAGATCGGCAGGTCGGAGCCGCAGATCCCCACGGCCCGAACCCGCACCCGAACCCATCCAGGGGGCGGCACCGGGATGGGGACCGAGCGCAGGGAGAATCCGGGGCCGTAATGCTCCTTCACCACTGCCAGCATCGAGGAGGATTCCGTCATGCGCTCCATCCGTTCCGCAGAACCTGTAGGATGATCTCCACCCCCTCCTCCGCCTGTTCCCGGGTCAGGATCAGAGGGGGGGCAATGCGCAAAGTCGATTCCCCGCATTTGGTGATCACCACGCCCGCCCGGGAGATCGCCCGCACCATCTCTCCAACGCGCGCGGTCGCCAGATCCCCGCTCCCCGGCTCCACCAGTTCGACGCCCAGCATCAGGCCCAGCCCCCGCACATCCCCGATCATCGGCATGGAGGTGCGGGCCTCCTCAAATCGCTCCCGCAGATAGGCGCCGACCCGTTGAGCGTTCTCCAGCAAGCCCTCTTCCTCAATCACAGCAATCGTCGCCAGCCCCGCCTGACACGCCAGCGGATTGCCACCGAAGGTCGACCCATGAGCCCCCGGATCCCATGCATCCGCCAGCTCCCGACGGGCGAGAACAGCGCCCAGGGGCAACCCGCCCCCCAGCGCCTTCCCCAGGATCAGGATGTCCGGCTCCACCCCCCAATGCTCCACCGCGAACCACCGCCCGGTCCGCCCCAGACCGGTTTGAACCTCATCGACGATCAGCAGAAGTCCGTATCGCCTGCATAAGGCCTGCAGGCCCTCCAGAAAGCCTGGCGGAGGGACAAAGTAGCCGCCTTCCCCGAGGATGGGTTCCACTAGGATGCCCGCGACATCCTCCGGCGGAAGAACGGTGCGAAAGGCTTCTTCGATCAGCTCAAGGGCGATGCGCCCTCGTTCCTCCGGGGAGCTCCCAAAAGGCGCGCGCGGGGTGGGATAAATCATATGATGGATGCCCACCATCAAGCCCGAGAGGCGTCGACGGAAGGCCGCGTTGCTGGCCGTGGCCGCGAGGGCGCCCATCGGACGGCCGTGAAAGGCGTGTCGGAAGGCGATGACCACAGGCCGGCCGGTCACATAGCGGGCCAGCTTCAGGGCGGCCTCCACCGCCTCGCTGCCGCTGTTCACCAGGATCCCCTTCCCCTCCTTCAACCGGCCGGGGGCCAGGGAGCGGATCTTCTCCAGCAGCGCCACATAAGGCTCCATCACCCCGATATGGGCGGCGGCGTGAAAGAGCTGTTGAGCCTGCCGGATCACCGCCTCCACCACACGGGGATGCTGATGGCCGACGGCCATCGTGGCGATCCCGGCGGAGAAATCCAGATAGCGTCGGCCATCCGCATCGTAGAGGTAGACTCCCTCCCCCCGCGTGAAAGTCAGATCCGTATAGCGATAAATCGCCGGAGCAACCACGTCCGAATAGCGAGCCAGCAAGGCCTGAGAGGAGCGCATGGGGAGCTCCTTGCATGAGGATAGATCGCCGATCATTCATTCCCCTGGGAAACGAGAGCAGGATCGTCTTAGCCAGGGGACACTCTCTCCAGGTGCCGGATTTACTTAAGATTTTAACCGGAACGGCGAAATAAGCAAGCTAGCTGATCCCCGGTCGTTAACGACTGCCTGCTTTGCATTTGTGCCACTCAAAGCATCGGTCATGGGCTAAACCAGCGCTGAGGAAAACCATCGGTTGTGGCGTTCGCCCGTGATTCAGAAACGGGAGGCTTCCTTCCAGCCCCCTGATGGAGACCACACAGGCCGCTCATCCAGCGCTTGACAGCCTTTACGAATTTT
>BEHY01000091.1 GCA_002898735.1 Candidatus Thermoflexus japonica | reverse complement strand
CCGGACCTGGAGGACCGCCTCGGGGGCGGCGGTGTCGATCTTGTTGATCACCACCACATCGGCCATGCGCAGGTTGGCCTCGCCGGGATGATAGCGCAGCTCGTGGCCTGGCCGGTGGGGATCGACGATCACGATGTGGAGATCCGGAACGAAGAAGGGGAAGTCGTTGTTCCCCCCGTCCCAGAGGATGAGATCCCCCTCCTCCTCCGCCGCCCGCAGGATCCGCTCGTAGTCCACCCCGGCGTAGACGGTGAAGCCGTTCGCCAGGTGGGGTTCGTATTCCTCCCGCTCCTCGATCGTGCACTCGTAGCGATCGAGATCGTCCAACGAGGCGAACCGCTGCACCGCCTGTTTGCGCAGGTCGCCGTAGGGCATGGGGTGACGGACGATCACCGGGTGCCAGCCGAGCTCCCGCAGGAGGCGGGCCACCCGCCGGGTGGTGGGGCTCTTGCCGCTGCCGGTGCGCACCGCGCCGATGGAGACCACCGGCCGGCGGGATTTCAGCTGGGTGGCCCGGGGGCCCATGAGCCAGAAATCGGCTCCGGCGGCGTGGGCGATGCTGGCCCGGTGCATCACATACTCGTGGCTCACATCGCTGTAAGCGAACACCACCCGATCCACCTGGAAGCGGCGGATCAGCTCGGGGAGCTCCTCCTCGGGGTAGATGGGGATGCCGTTCGGGTAAAGGGGGCCGGCCAGCTCGGGGGGATACAGACGCCCTTCGATGTTCGGGATCTGAGCGGCCGTGAAGGCCACGACCTCATAGTCCGGGTTGTTCCGGAAGAAGACGTTGAAGTTGTGGAAGTCGCGCCCCGCGGCGCCCATGAGGATCACACGGATGCGGTCCGCCATGGCGTCCGTTCCTCCGCAGAAGGATTGGTCATGCTTTGTTGCCCGCGCCTGCGGGCCATTCCGCTGTGCTGAAGGGCGCGGCCGTGGGGAAGGGCACAGCGGTGCTGTGCCCCTGCCTCAGGCCAGGGCCGCGAGCAGCACGCTGAGCAGATAGAGGCCGAGCAGCGGGATCATCACGATGGACATGTTCACGGGATCCACGGTGGGCGTGATGGCAGCGGCCAGGACGGCGATCGCCAGCACGGCGAAGCGCCACGCCCTCAGCAACTGACGGGCGGTGATCAGCCGGGCCTTCGCCAGGGCGAAAAAGGCCAGAGGCATCTCGAAGCTCAGCCCCAGCCAGAACATCAGGGAGACCACGAACGAGAGATAACTGGAGGGACGGGGCTCGGTGCGGATGCCCGCGAAGGTGGTGAGGAAGGGGATGGCCACCGGCATCATCACAAAGTAAGTGAAGGCCGCTCCTCCCAGGAAGAGCAGGGTGGCCAGCGGCACCAGCAGAAGAACGATCCGTCGTTCATGGGGAAGCAGCCCGACGTAAATGAACGCCAGGATCTGATAGGTGATGTATGGGAAAGCCAGGGTGAATCCGAAGAGCAGGGATACCCGCATATAGGCGGCGATGCTCTCGGTCACGTCGATGGAGACCAGCCCGGCGCGCCCCCCGACCGGAGCGGCCAGGAAATCGATGACCCGATCCGCCACCAGCAACCCCACCCCGGTCCCCACCCCCAGGGCGATCAGGCTCCGGAGCAGCCGCTGGCGCAGCTCCTCCAGATGCTCCAGCAGCGGGCGGGGTTGATCCTGTGTTCGCGCTTTACCGGTTTTCCGGATGATCGGTCGGCGAGGGATTCGCATCGGCGGTCCCGCTCAAGGGTGGGAGTTGATAGGTGGCTGCCTCGGGGGGGAGGGCGATCTCGGGCGAATCGGCGGCCGCCCGCTCGATCTCCTGACGGACCTCGCGAACCTCGGCCTCCCATTCCCGCTGGAACTCCGCGTAAAGAAGCTGGGCCTGGCGGATCCACCGGCCCAGCTGATAGGCCAGGCGGGGCAGATCCCGCGGCCCCAGCAGGATGAAGGCCAGCAGGAAGATGAACGCCAGCTCCATCGGGCCGATGCCAAACAGGCTGTCCATCGCTGGGTCCTTTCGCGCGCTCAGTGGCCTCTGACCGTATAGCCGGCTTCTGGATGGCGGGCAGGCCCGGCCCGTTGCCCTGCCATCCCCGCCGGATCGCTACTTCCCCTCGCCTGTGAATTCTTCAGCGATGCTCCCCAGCACCCCGTTGACGAAGCGCGGGGTGCTGTCGGAGCCGAAGAGCTTCCCCAGCTCGACCGCCTCGTTGATGGCGATGGCCGGGCTGGTTCGTCGGGCGATGACGAACTCAAAGATCGCCATGCGGAGGATGTTGCGGTCGATGATGGCCATCTGGGCCACCGGCCATGCCGGCGCGTAGCGCTGGATCAGGCGATCGATTTCCCCCCGATGGGCCAGGACCCCGGTGACCAGCTCCTGGACGAAGGCCCGGGCCTCCGCCGGAAGCGGCTCCGCCTGAAACCGGGCGGACAGGACCTCGCCGGGCGGGTGGCCGGCGGCATCGATCTCATACAGCGCCTGCAGGGCCACCATGCGGGCCCGCCGCATCAGGGGGATCCCTTCCCGCGCCCGGCGGCTCTCCTCAGGCTCCTCCGCTCGATCCGGGGGCCGGCGACGGGCCACGGTCCTCCACCTCCACATCAGCGATCAGGACGTTCACGGCCGCCACCTCCAGGCCCGTCAGGTCACGGATGGCTCGCGCCACCTCCTCCTGGACCTGTCGGGCGACCTCGCGGAAGGGAACATCGGGGCGCACCACCAGGGCCAGGTCGATGCGCACCCGATCCTCTATGATGGTCAGGCGCACTCCCCCGGAGAGCGACCAGGGGCCCACCCGTGCTGCGGCGAGGCGGGCGACCCCCGGGATCTGAGCGATCGTCTGATGGACGATGTCCCGCAGGACCTGGGGGGCCACGATGATGCGCCCCGGGATCGTTTCCTGGATTCCCTCCGATGTCCCCAGCACCCTGACCTCCATTCCGGAGTGGTCCCCGGATCCGGGCCTGTCCGGGTGAAGCTCCCCTTATACGCAGGTCATCCCCCCATCCACCGTGAGGACATGGCCGGTGATGAAGGCGGCCTCATCGGAGGCCAGGAACGCCACGGCGTAGGCCACATCCTCCGGGGTCCCCAGCCGTCCCAGCGGGGTCATCCGCAGGGCGGCCTCCTTGAACTCCTGAGGTAAGGGCTCCGTGAGATCCGTCGGGATGAGGCCGGGGGCCACGGCGTTGACCGTGATGTTCCGGGAGCCGACCTCTTTGGCCAGGGATTTGGTGAAGCCGATGAGGCCGGCTTTGGCGGCGGCGTAGTTGGTTTGCCCGGCGTTGCCCACCAGGCCGGCGATGGAGGTGATGTTGATGATCCGCCCGTAGCGCTGCCGCATCATCGGCCGGAGGGCGGCCTTCGTGCAGTTGAAGGCGCTCTTCAGGTTGGTGGTCAGGATGAAATCCCAGTCCTCCTCCCTCATCATCGCCAGCAGGTTATCCCGGGTGGCCCCGGCGTTGTTGACCAGGATGTCCACCCGCCCGAATGTTTCCAGGGCGGTGCGGATCAGCCGTTCCGCCTCTTCGTATTGGCTCACGTCCGCCTGGACAGCGATGGCTTCCCCGCCTGCGGCCCGGATGGCTTCCACCACCTCGCGGGCGGCCCCTTCGTTCTGTCGGTAGTTGACCACGACGCGGGCGCCCCGCCGGGCCAGCTCCAGGGCGATCGCCCGTCCCAGCCCCCGGGAGGCTCCGGTCACCACCGCCACGCGCCCCTCCAGGTTCCCCATCGAGGCTTCCTCCGTGGATCCGGATTGAAGATCCTGCTGCAGCCGATCGCTGGATTCGCCTCTGAGGATTTTACATCAATCGGGTCTGCGGGGATGGGATCCAGCAAACCGGATCCCCCGGATGGAAGGGGCGGTCGGGGGACCTATCCCGGCGATTTGCGGGGAGGGCGTTTTTGGGGTAGTGATCCACAGGGGAGGGATCGGCTCATCGAATGGGGGAAGGAGGGGCGTCCGATGATCGCGCTGGCCTGGAGCGGCGGGAAGGATAGTATGATGGCGCTGCACACATTGCGGCGGCGAGGGGAGGCGGTGGCGACGCTGCTGGTCACGCTGAACGAGGCGTTCGATCGGGTGACCATGCACGGCGTGCGCCGTTCCCTGATCCACGCCCAGGCAGCGGCCCTGGGCCTTCCGGTTTATGAGGTCTGGCTTCCCCATCCCTGCCCGAATGAGGTCTATGAGCAGCGGATGGCGGAGGCGACCCGGCGCCTGATGCGCCAGGGGATCCGTCGGTTTGCATTCGGGGACCTGTTCCTGGAGGAGGTCCGGGCCTATCGGCTGCGCCACCTGCTTCCCCTGGGGGTGGAGGTGCTGTTCCCCCTCTGGGGCGAGCCCACTCACGATCTGGTTCAGCGGTTTATCGCCCTGGGCTTCCGGGCGGTGACGGTCTGCATCGATGGGAACCGGCTGGACCCGAAGTTCCTGGGGCGAACCCTCGATCTCGCCTTCCTGGCGGATCTCCCGGCGGAGGTGGATCCGGCGGGGGAGAACGGGGAGTTTCACACCTTCGTGTATGATGGGCCGGGGTTTCGCTCTCCCGTGGCGTTCGCGCCGGGGGAGGTGGTGTTTCGGGACGGTTTCTGGTTCCAGGATCTGATCCCCATCCCGGGGAGCTCCTGAGGATATCGGGATGCGCGTTCTGGTCAGCGGGTGGTTCCTGCAATATCCGGCGACGGGCACCGGCCAGTATGCCCGGGAGATCCTGGGGCATCTCCCCCGGGTACGGCCGGGCTGGACGATCGGCGTGGCCCTCCCGGAGGGCTGGGCGGGCCCATTGCCGGAGGGCGTGGAGCCCGTGTGGATCCGGCTGCCCCGGCTTCCGCCGGATTTCCAGAAACTCTGGTTCGAGCAGATCGGCCTGCCGGGCGCAGCCGCCCGCTGGCGGGCGGATCGACTGTTTGTGCCTTACTGGGCGCCGCCGCTCCGCGCGCCCGCGCCGGCCATCGTCACCGTGCATGATCTCATCCCGCTCCGGTTTCCCGAATATCGGGCGACCCTCGCCGCCCGGCTGTATACCGCTCTGGTTACTGCGGCCACGCCGGGTGCGGCGCATCTCCTGACGGATTCTGAAGCCTCCCGACAGGACCTCCTTCAACGTTTGCGGCTGCCGCCGGAGCGGGTCACGGCCGTCCCCCTGGGCGTGTCCGAGCGTTTCACCCCGCGTCCGGACCCGGTGGAGGATGCGCGGGTGCGGAACCGATACGATCTGCCTCCGGCGTATGTGCTCTATCTGGGGGGCTTCGATCGGCGGAAGAACATCGAGACGCTCCTCGCGGTTTACACCTGGGCTCAGGACGCCGTCGGCGAGAACTTCCCCCTGGTCATCGCCGGGCGCCTGCCGGAGGGTTCGAGCCGCCTGTTCGTGGATCCCCGACCGCTGGCCCGGGCGTGGGGCCTGGAACATGTGGTGCGGACCATCGGGCCGGTGGCGGAGGAGGACAAGCCAGCGCTTTATCGGGGGGCCTCCGCCTTTCTCTATCCTTCCCGGTATGAGGGGTTCGGCCTCCCGGTGCTGGAGGCGATGGCCTGCGGGGTCCCGGTGGTCGCCTCGGAGATCCCGGCGCTGATGGAGCTGGTCGGGGATGCCGCTTATCTGATCCCCCCGGAGGATGCGCGGGGGATGGCGGGGGCGCTGATCGCCGTGCTGGTCGATTCCGCACTGGGGCAGACGTTGCGCGAGCGGGGGCTCCGGCGCGCGGCGGCCTTTACGTGGATCGCCTGCGCGCAGCGCACCGCGGAGGTCATCGAAGGGAGCGCGGGGAAGTAGGGGGGTGATCGCCCCCGAGATGGGCGAAAATCCCCGCGTCCTTCCCCTCACAGCGCCAAAGGGAGGCAGGCCGATGGATCGCGTGCGGGTTTCCCAGGATCATCTGGTGTTCTGCGCCGCGCATTTCATGATCTTCCCCCGGGGGAGCGAGCCGCTCCACGGTCATAATTACCGGGTGGCTGTGTCCCTGGAGGGTCCGCTGCAGGACGATGTGGTCATGGATTTCGTGGCCCTGAAGCGCCTGGTGAAGGCGCTGGTGGACGAGCTGGATCACCGGGTGCTGCTCCCGGCGGAGCATCCCCGCCTTCGCCTGGCGATCCGGGAAGATGCGGTGGAGGCCACCATCGATTCCAGGCGCTATCTCTTCCCCCTCGACGATGTGCGGATCCTGCCCGTCCCCAACACATCGGCCGAGTGGCTGGCCCGATATCTGGCCGCCCAGCTGCGGGCGCGTCTTCCATCGAACCTGCGCCTGCACGCCCTGGAGGTGGAGGTGGAGGAATCGTTCGGCCAGAGCGCGGTTTACCGGGAGGTGGTGGATGCCGCCGCTGCGACGCCTTAAGCACCGGGTGGGCATCGCCCTGGGGAGCAACCTGGGGGATCGGGATGCGGCGCTGCGGGAGGCGCTCCAGCGCCTCCTGGAGTGGGTGGAGATCGAAGCTGTCTCCTCGTTCTATGAGACGGAGCCCGTCGGTTACGTGGATCAGCCCATGTTCCTGAACGCGGTTTGCATCGGCACGACGGACCTTTCGCCCCATCAGCTCCTGGCGACGTGCAAGGCCATCGAGGCGGCGATGGGCCGGGGCCCCGGCCCCCGCTGGGGGCCCCGACCGATGGATCTGGATCTGCTGTTTTACGATGACCTCTGTCTGGAAGACGAAACGCTCCACCTTCCCCATCCCCGCATGGCGGAGCGGGCTTTCGTCCTGATCCCGCTGGCGGAGATCGCCCCGGAGTGGGTGCACCCCCGGCTGGGGCGGACGGTTGCGGAGCTGGCGGCGGAGCAGCTTACCACGGGGATCCGTCGCTGGGCCCGGGCGCCGATGCGGGCTGGCCGGGGGTTCCTGTATTGGGGAAGGGAGACCCTGGTGATGGGCATCCTGAACATCACGCCGGATTCCTTCTCGGGCGATGGCCTGTTGAAGGGGCCGAATTGGGTGGAGGCGGCCCTGGAGCAGGCCCGACGGTTCAAGGCGGCCGGGGCCCACCTGCTGGATGTCGGGGGGGAGAGCACCCGGCCGGGCTCGGAGCCGGTGTCGGCGGAGGAGGAAATGCGCCGGGTGCTTCCGGTGATCGAGCGGCTGGCGGCGGAGGGTCTGGGCCCGATCTCGGTGGATACCTACAAGGCCTGTGTGGCGCGGGCGGCGGTGGCAGCTGGCGCGGATCTCATCAACGATGTGTGGGCGATGGAAGCGGATCCTGAGATGGCCGACGCCGCAGCCGAGCTCGGCGTTCCCATCATCCTGATGGACAATCGGAGCCGGCGGGAGGCGGTGGTGCGGGATCCCCGCCTGGGCGCTCGCTACGAGGGACAGGTGGCCGGGGATATCGTGGCGGCCGTGCGGGCCCATCTGATGGAACGGGTGGAAGCCGCCCGCGCGGCGGGGATCCCGTCTTATCGCATCATCCTGGACCCGGGGCTGGGGTTCGGCAAAACCGTGGCCCAGAACCTGGAGCTGGTGGACCGGCTGGGGGAGCTGCGGGAGCTGGGGTTTCCCATCCTGGTGGGCCCCTCCCGCAAGTCGTTCATCGGCTACACATTGAACCTGCCGCCGGAGGAGCGGCTGGAGGGGACCGCGGCCGTGGTGGCCGTCAGCATCGTGCGCGGAGCGGACATCGTCCGGGTCCACGACGTCGAACCCATCGTCCGCGTCGTCCGTATGACGGATGCCATCGTTCGCCGGGGCCCCCCGTGGCTCTGAGGGGAAAGGCCGGTCTATTCGATATGCACATGGGCGATGATCCGCCCGAAGCGAAGCTCATCGCCATCCTGGAGCGCGTAGGGCAGCCCGGAGACCAGCCGTTTGTTGTTGAGGTAGGTCCCGTTCGTGCTCCCCAGATCCTCGATGTAGAAATGGCCGTCGTGATAGAAGATCCGCGCGTGGCGGCGGGAGACCCAGATCGCTTCCGGGCCCTCCTGCGAAAGGTCCAGATCCGGAACAAGGCCCAGATGAGGATCCGAGCGCCCGATTTCACAAACCTGGTGGGAGCGCACTTCGACGGTGCGCCCGGTGTGGGCGATCCGGAGGCGCAGCAGCGCCGCGGGGGTGGCGGGGAGGGGCTCCTCCAGCCCTGTTTCTCCCTCCGCGAGGGGAGCGGTATGCCAGCGCTCTGCCTCCGGGATGGGGGGTTCCCCGGAAGTTTCCCATTCCGGCGAGTTGCGCTCGGGCATGATCTCGCGCTCGCTGTTATGGGATGGATACAGAAGCGATGCAGCGGGTTTCCCGGACAGGGCTTCCGGGTCCAGCCTGGCCCCAAAGATAAAAAACAAAGGGGAGGGCCATCCGGTTCCCGGATCCGAACTCAGCTATCCATTATATCTCAGCCGGGCTAAAGAGGAATGGGTCAAAGGTCATCCCTGAGGATGGTTCCGCTCCTGATCCTGGGGCTTCTGGGGTGGACCGCATGCCAGCCCGGGGAGGTCGCGTATATCGGCCTGGTGGCCCCGTTTGAAGGGCGGGATCGAGCCATCGGTTACGATGTCATTTTCGGCGCGCGTCTGGCGGTACGGGCATGGAACGCGGCCCATCCGGAGGGGCCGTTCGTCATGCTGGTTGCCCTGGACGACCAGGGGGATCCGATCCTGGCGCAGGGGCGCGCCCGCCAGATCGTAGCCTATCCCCACCTGATGGGGGTGATCGGCCATTTCCGCCCCGAGACCACGTGGGCGGCTGCGCCCATCTATCGGGCGGCCGGGATCCCATGGATCGCCCCCTTGCTTCCGGCGGATCGG
>BEHY01000090.1 GCA_002898735.1 Candidatus Thermoflexus japonica | reverse complement strand
TGGGCGACACCATCACGACGGATCACATCTCGCCCGCCGGCAGCATCGCCGTCAACAGCCCGGCCGGGCAGTATCTGATCTCCCGGGGGGTTCAGCCCGCCGACTTCAACACCTACGGCGCGCGGCGGGGGAACCATGAGGTGATGATCCGGGGCACCTTCGCCAACATCCGCCTGAAGAACCTGCTGGTGCCGGGGACGGAGGGCGGCTACACGGTCTATCATCCCACCGGGGAGAAGATGACGATCTACGAGGCGGCGATGCGGTATCAGGAGGCCGGCATCCCGCTGATCATCATCGCCGGCAAAGAATACGGGAGCGGCTCCTCCCGGGATTGGGCAGCCAAGGGCACGGCGCTGCTGGGGGTGAAGGCGGTGCTGGCTGAGTCCTTCGAGCGGATCCACCGCAGCAACCTGGTGGGGATGGGCGTGCTGCCGCTTCAGTTCCGCCCCGGCGAGAACCGGGAGACCCTGGGCCTCACGGGTTTCGAGATCTACGACATCGAGGGGATCGCCGCCGGGTTGCGGCCGCGCCAGGAGGTGACCGTGCGGGCCCGGCGGGCGGACGGGACGGAGATCGCCTTCACGGCCATCGCTCGCCTGGACACGCCGGTGGAGGTGGAATACTACCGGCACGGCGGGATCCTTCCGGCAGTGCTGCGGCGGATCCTCCAGGAGGCACGCTGAAGGGATCTCCGGGAGGGGCCAGGCTCCCTTCCATTCCCATACCTGCGGGAGGTTGCCATGGACGAGAAGCTGGCGCAGCTCATCGAGGGGTTGAACCGGGATCTCAACGCGGAGCTCAACACGATCATCCGCTACATCCGCCATGCCAGCGTCCTCAAGGGCCTGGCCGGCCACGAGGTCCGGGAGCTTCTGCAGAAGGAGGTGATGGACGAGGTCAAGCACGCCATGTATCTGGCCGACAAGATCGTGGCCCTGGGGGGCACCCCGCGGGTCCAGCCGCAGGCGCCCACGGAGGTCTCCGACTGGCGGGGCGTGCTGGAGGACTCCCTCCGGTTCGAGCTGGAGGCGATCGCGGGCTACCGGGAGCGGGCGGCCCAGGCCGAGGCGGTTGGGGATATCGGCCTGAAGGCCACCCTGGAGATGTTCGCCGAGGATGAGACCCGGCACAAAGAGGAGATCGAACGGCTCCTGGGTGGCCCCGCCTTTTAGTCGAATTTAAAGGAAGGCGGTGGGGTGCGGTCCGGTCGCACCTCACCGCCAGAAGGGTTTCCGGTTTGTGAGATCATTTTCTTCTTCCATGACACCTCGGACGGTGATGATCGTAGAGGCTCCGGGCAACCCCTTCGAGGACCTGCGGCCTCTCGTGGAAGAGGCGCGCGCAGTCCTTTCCGAATCTTTCGCCTGGCCAGGGGATACGGATCGTTTGAGGGGGCGATGACGCTGGCGCGTTTCGTGGTGGGCCATGAGTCCGTTGTTCAGCGCCTCGAGCGACAGCGGGCGGAAGGGCGGATCGCCCACGCCTATCTCTTCACCGGACCGCCTCAGGTGGGGCGGCGAACCCTGGCCTGGGTGTGGGGGATGGCGCTGTTATGCCGGGAGCCGGACCCGCCGTGCGGGTCGTGCCGATCGTGCCGGCGGATGCAGGCCGGGCATCATCCGGACGCTTTCCTGATCGCCCCGGAGGGGAGCAGCCTGAAGATCGATCAGGTGCGGGAGGCCCAACGGCTTCTCGCCCACACACCGGTGGGGGGGCCTTATCGGATTCTGGTGTTCGATCAGGCGCAGGAGATGACGACGGAGGCGGCCAACGCCCTGCTCAAGACGCTGGAAGAGCCGCCCTCTTACGCGGTGCTGATGCTGATCGCCCCCTCGCCGGAGTCCCTGCTGCCCACCGTGGTTTCCCGCTGTCAGGTTTTCCCGCTGGAGCCCCTTCCGGCCCCGGCGGTTCGCCACGCTCTCCAGGAGCGCTGGGGTCTCCCTCCGGATCAGGCGGATCGGCTGGCCCGATTGTCGGGCGGGCGGATTGGATGGGCGGTGCAGGCTGCGCAGGATCCGGAGATCCTGTCGGCGTATGAGGAGCGGATCCAGTGGATCCATGGGTTGCTGACCCAGGGACGCGCCGAGCGCTTCGCTTTCGCCGAGAGGATGGCCGACGAGGACGAGGAGGCGCGTTCCGCTTTCCTGGAAG
This sequence comes from Candidatus Thermoflexus japonica, assembly GCA_002898735.1. Classification (GTDB taxonomy): domain Bacteria; phylum Chloroflexota; class Anaerolineae; order Thermoflexales; family Thermoflexaceae; genus Thermoflexus; species Thermoflexus japonica. Next base: position 6,661 of record BEHY01000090.1, on the reverse strand, counting down.
CCGCGATGGCGTGGTGGCGCGATGTCCTGATCCTGGCCAGCGGCGCGGATCTCCCCTTAACCCACGAGGAGGACCGTCCGGCGTTGCGGGAGGTGGCCGAGCGGATTGGATGGGCGGGGGCGCGGACGGCGCTGGAGGCCACCCGTCGGGCCTGGCTGGCGCTGCAGCGGAACGCCAACGCGCGGCTGGCCCTGGAGGCGATGTTCCTGGACTGGCCGGAACCCACGGGGGAGCGCGCATAGGGGGATAAGATGCGGGTTCGCGTGGTGACCGATACCGGGGAGGAGATCGAGGGGCCGTTCCTCCTGCGCCTGAGCGGGTGGACCGAGGAGCGTTACTTCCAGGAGGCCCCTGAGGATCGGATCTGGGAGTTTGAGGATGGGGAGGTGATTGTGCATTCGCCTGCAACGCTGCTCCATCAACTTCTGGTCGGCTTTTTAACCTTCCTGTTGAAGGGATGCGTGGAAGTGCGAGGGCTGGGTGAAGTCTTGAACGGGCCGGCGGTCCTGCGGTTGAGGCCTGGAGCCGCGAAAGAACCGGATCTGTTTTTCATCCATCGGGATCGCCGTTCGAACATCTTTTCATCCATCGGGATCGCCGTTCGAACATCCGGGAGGAGTGGGTCGATGGCCCGGCGGATCTGATCATCGAGGTCAGCTCGCCGGGGACATGGCGTTATGATCGGGAGGAGAAGGCCCGCGTTTATCAGGAGGGAGGGGTGATGGAATACTGGGTGGTGGATCCCGAGTGACGGGAGGTGCTGATCCACCGGGCCGATCATCCGGGATATCGGGTGGGCGCGATCTCGGAGGGCCGCCTGGTCTCGACCGCTGTTCCCGGATTCTGGATTGAGGTGGAATGGCTGTGGAGGCACCCCCTTCCTTCAGCCCTGGACTGCCTTCGCCAGATCCTTGGCCCCGGCGGCCTGGAGGAAGGGGCTTGAACGGGTAAGGATAACGGGGCGGATGGTTTCGTCATCTCTTCTCGTCTCGAATCCTGCAACTTCAATCGCTGCCAAGGAGGTCCGGCGATGCATCGTGAAAGGGAAAACGGGGGGAAGCCAGCGCCTGGCCCGTGAGGGATCCCTCGCGGGTGACGAGGGAGGCGGTTCCCCGCGTGGGCGGGGCTAACCCGGCGCCAGCCGGGGAAAATCGAGGGTTCGGCGGATGCCGCCGGGGGCCTGGCCGCGGCCCCCACTTCCCCCCCATGGAAGCCGGCCGACAAAACCATCGGGCAACCGATGGGACAAAACGGCCGGCGGCGGCCTCATCCCTGTTCCCCAGAGCCGGATGCCCGGGAACTGCGTCTGCTCCTGTGCTCCATTTGGATCCATCGCCCAGGGGCTGGGGATCCGTGCGTTTCGAGTCCGTTGCTCGGGCGTTCCGGATGCGGGCCGCGGATCGCGATCCGGACATCCGCAACGCCTGCGGCCTTTCCATTCCTCAGGACTTGCACTCGAGCGTTGGGAGGTTTCCCATGTGTGGGATCGTTGGGTATGTGGGGGGTGGGGACGCGGTGCCGATCCTGATCGAGGGCCTGAGACGGCTGGAGTATCGCGGCTATGACTCCGCCGGGCTGGCGGTGTGCCGGGATGGCCGTCTGGAGATCCGACGGCGCGCCGGGAAGATCCGGGAGCTGGTTGACCTGCTGGAGGCGGAACCGGCCTCCGGGCCCATCGGGATGGGCCACACCCGCTGGGCCACCCATGGCGCCCCGGCGGACCACAACGCGCATCCGCATCGGGATTGCACCGGGCGCATCGCGGTGATCCATAACGGGATCGTGGAGAATTACGCCGAGCTGCGCCAGCGGCTGAGGTCCCGCGGCCATCGTTTCACTTCGGAAACGGACACCGAGGTGATCGCCCATCTGATCGAAGATCACCTCCGGGACAGCGCGGATCTGGAGACCGCCGCCCGCCAGGCCTTCCAGGCCCTCCGGGGCGCCCATGCCGTTGTGGTGCTTTCGGCGGATCATCCCGACCGCCTGATCGCGGTGCGCATCGGCAATGCGGGCGGCGTGGTGATCGGCCTGGGAGAGGGGGAGATGTTCGTCGCCTCGGACATCCCCGCCATCCTGGAGCATACCCGCCGCATGCTCTTCCTGGAAAGCCGCCAGATGGCGATCGTGCGCCGGGATGAGGTGCGGGTGCTGACGCTGGAAGGGGAACCGGTGACGTTGCCGGTGCATACCATCCCGTGGGATCCGGTGGCGGCCGCGAAGGGGCCTTACCGGCATTTCATGCATAAGGAGATCCATGAACAGCCCCGGGCGGTGACCGACACGCTGCGGGGGCGGGTGGACTTCGAGCACGGCCGGGTGCGGCTGGAGGAGGTCCCGCTGACAGACCGCGAAGCCCGTCGCATCTCCCGCATGGCGATCGTGGCCTGCGGGACCTCTTACTACGCGGGCCTTGTGGGGAAATTCTACTTCGAATCCCTGGCCCGCATTCCCACCGAGGTCGATTATGGAAGCGAGTTCCGGTATCGCGATCCGGTGCTGGGGGAAGGGGACGTTGTGCTGGCCATCTCCCAGAGCGGCGAGACGGTGGACACCCTGGCCGCGATGGAGCTGGCGCGGGAGCGGGGGGCGCGGTTGTGGAGCATCGTGAATGTCATCGGCTCCCAGGCGCATCGGATCGCCGATGCCTGTATCCTGATGCACGCGGGCCCGGAGATCGGGGTGGCCTCCTCGAAGGCGTTCACCGCCTCTCTGGTGGATCAGCTGCTGCTGGCGTTGCGGCTGGCGGAGCTCCGGGGGACCCTGAGCCCGGAGGCGATCCGGGAGCACGTCGAGGCCCTCGCCCGCCTCCCGGACCTCCTGGGTCGGGTCCTGGATCGGGAGGAGGCGGTGCAGAGGGTGGCCCAGGCTTTCTATCGCTATGAAAACTTCCTGTATCTGGGGCGCGGGCTGCTGTATCCCATCGCCCTCGAGGGGGCCCTGAAGCTGAAGGAGCTGAGCTATATCCACGCGGAAGGCTATCCGGCGGGTGAAATGAAGCACGGGCCGATCGCCCTGATCGACGAGCGGATGCCCACGGTGGCCCTGGCGCTTCGGGATCCGGTGACCTATGAGAAAATGCTCAGTCAGATGGAGCAGGTGCGGGCCCGGCGGGGGCAGGTGATCGCGCTGATCACCGAAGGGGATCCGACGGCCGCCGCCCGCGCCGATGTGGTCCTTGAGGTCCCATCCGTCCCCCGGTGGCTGGCGCCGATGGTGGCGGTGATCCCGTTGCAACTGCTGGCCTATCATATGGCCGTGCTGCGGGGCTGCGATGTCGATCAGCCCCGAAATCTGGCCAAGAGCGTGACGGTGGAGTAAGCGGGTGGGGATGAACGGCGAGCGCTGGTCGATTGTGATGATCGGCCCCTTCGGATTGCGCCCGCGGGGGACGATGCGGGCGCGAGCGCTCCCGATGGCCCGGGCGCTGGCCCAACGGGGCCACCGGGTGACGATCCTCCTGCCCCCATGGCCGGATCCGGGGGACGCCGGACGGTCCTGGGTGGCGGATGGCGTGCGCGTCCATTGCATGCCTCTGCCTCAGGGGCCATTCTTCCATCTCCGGCTCGCCGGGAGGATGGCGCGGGAAGTCCTGCGGCTGCGGCCGGACGTGGTGCATGGCTTCAAGCCGAAGGCCTATCCGGGCCTGGTCCACTGGGTTTTCTGGCACCTGCGCGGGACCGGACGATTCCGGGGGGCGCTGGTGGTGGATACCGATGACTGGGAGGGGCCCGGGGGGTGGAACGATCGCAATCCCTATACCCCATGGCAGCGCCGCTTCTTCGCCTGGCAGGAGCGCTGGGGGATGACCCATGCGGATGCGCTCACCGTCGCCAGCCGGGCTCTGGAAACCCTGGCCTGGGCGATGGGGATCCCGCCGCGGCGGGTGTTCTATCTCCCCAACGCCGCGTGGTTCATCGGCCCGCCTCGCCCGTTGCCCCCGGATCCCCCCACGGTGGTGCTTTACACCCGTTTTCTGGAATTCGGGCTGGATCGCCTGATCCGGGTGATGGAAGCGCTCGCCCGGCGTTCTCCCGACCTGCGCTTTCTCTACGTGGGGCAGCCCCTCGGGGACGAAGAGGCGCGCTTTCGAGAGGCGGTGGCCAGGGCGGGCCTGATGCACCGCATCGATTGGGAAGGGTGGGTGGAGCCCGCGCGGCTCCCGGAGGTTCTGGGGCGCGGCCATCTGGCGCTTTACCTGATGGACGACCATCTGATCAATCGGGCGAAGTGCCCGATGAAATTGATCGACCTGCTCGCGGCCGGCCTGCCGGTGGTCGCCGATGCGGTCGGTCAGGTCCCGGAGTATATTCGCCATGGGGAAACCGGATGGCTGGTCCCGCCGGGAGATGGATCCGCGATGGTGGAGGCGGCGTGGGAGCTCCTGCAGGACCCGGCGGCGGCGTGGCGGATCGGGGAGAACGCCCGCCGGATGATCGCCGCCGCCCACGGCTGGGAACACCGGCTTCCCACCCTGGAAGCCGCCTATGCCGAGGCCCTGGCCCGGGCCGGCGGGCGCTGACGGGCTTTCTGAAGGGTTCATGGGAAACCAAAGCGGCCCATTCGTGAGGAGAAGAACCCGGTGATCCAGTGTGGCCAGCGGTCGGTGATCGCAAAGGCTCCGGCCGTGGTGCGGTGGGGGCTGACCCTGCTCTGGATGGCGGTGATCTTCTTCCTGTCTGCCCAGCCGCATCTGCCGCAGGCGCCGGAGCCGTGGCTCGATACGCTGCTCAAGAAAACCGCCCACGGGCTGGAGTATGCGATCCTGGCCGTTCTGGCGCGCTGGACCCTTCGCGCCCACGGAACGCCCCACGCGGGCCGCTGGGCCTGGGGGTGGGCGGTGCTTTACGCCCTCACCGATGAGGCCCATCAGATGCTGATCCCTGGCCGTCACCCCAGCGGCTGGGATGTGGGGATCGATGCCCTGGGGGCCGCCATCGGGTTGTGGGCATGGAGAAAGAGAGGGCAGGACCGCACGCCGTCCTGAGGGTTTCGGGGAGCGCCGGCTTCAGGGAACACGGGGCTTCCCTTCCCGGCGGTCCAGTGGGACGCGCGAAAACCGATGGGAGTCACCGCGCTCGTTGGCCACCATACGCGATGGGGGACGCAAAGATGCCACGGCTGGACCATGTCGCGATCGTGGTGGAGGATCTGGAGGCCGCGCTGCCTTTCTTCCGGGACCTTCTCGGCCTGCCCCTGGACCGGGTGGCGGACGTGCCGGAGGAGGAGGTTCGGGTCGCCTTTTTCCCGATGGGAGGCGGGGAGATCGAGCTGGTTCAACCGACCACTTCGGATTCCGGGGTCGCCCGCTTCCTGGCCCGTCGGGGGCCCGGGTTGCACCATATCTGCGTGGAGGTGGAGGACCTCGAAGCCACGCTGAGGCGGCTGCAGGCGGCCGGCGTCCAGCTGATCCACGAAGCCCCCCTGATCGGGCGGGATGGGACCCGGTATGCGTTCATCCATCCGAAGAGTGCCTTCGGAGTGCTGGTGGAGCTTTATGAGCGGCCCCGGGTGAAGGAGCCCGTCGTCCCCGGTGAGGGATAGCCCCCTGGAAGTCGCGAAGCAGCGCAAGGAGGAGATGAGGAAAGGGTCCAGTCCATCCGGCGGGGAGCCGGAGCCGGGGTGGTTGGGCCTGCATCCATCGGGGAACAGGGATGGGATGGTCATCTTCGACGGCCGGGTGATCAACGACCGGTTCCCGGGAATCGGGCGCTACGCCTATCGTTTGCTGGAGATGATCCTGGCCCTGGAGCCAGGGCTGGAGGTGGTTCTGCTTCACACTCCGGCGTTGCCGAACCGGCGCTGGGATCTGCAGCGTCTGACGCGATCGCCACGCCTGCGCCTGCTCTCCGTTTCGATCCCCCCCTTTCATCCGGCCGAGCACGGCCTCCTCCCATGGTTGCTCCGGCGGTGGCCGGAGGCCCTGGTCCATGTTCCCCATTATGCGGTCCCTGCGGGCCTGTTCTGGCGATCGGGCCCTCTGATCGTGACCCTGCTGGATCTGATCCCCCTGCGCCTGCCGGAGGCATGGCCCGTCCTTCAGCGAAAGGTTTACCGGCTGTGGCATCGTCTGGTTCTGGCCCGCGCGCGGGCGCTTCTCACCCTCTCCGAAGCCACCCGTCAGGATCTCCTGCGCTTTTTCGGCCCCATCCGGCCGCCGGTGATCCTCACCCCGGCCGCCGCCGATCCGGACTGCGTCCCCCGTCCGCCTCAGGAGGTCGCGGCGATCCGGCGGCGCTATGGCCTTCCATCCTCTTACGCCCTTTATGTAGGCATCAACAAGCCTTCGAAGAATCTGGATCGGTTGCTGGAAGCCTGGCGGAGGGTTCGTCCCCGTTTGCGTTCCGACGGGGATCCTCCCCTCCTGGTCCTGGCCGGGCCGTGGGATCCCCGTTACCCGTTGCGGCTCGGGGAGGGCGTTCGACATGTGGGAATGGTTCCGGAGGAAGCGCTGCCTGCGCTCTACACCGGCGCGCGGCTTTTCGTTTTCCCTTCATTGTGGGAAGGATTCGGCCTGCCGGTTCTCGAGGCCATGGCCTGTGGCGTTCCGGTGGCCTGTTCCGACATCCCGGCGCTGCGGGAGGTAGCGGGGGAAGCCGCCCGGTTCTTCGACCCGCGGGACATGGAATCGATGGCTCAGGTCATTGAGGAAGCCTGGGAT
>BEHY01000089.1 GCA_002898735.1 Candidatus Thermoflexus japonica | reverse complement strand
TGCTCGCCACCAGCTACCTTCTGAGCCGCTGGCTGGGCCCGGGAGGGTCATAGTTCGCTGAGAACACGCGAGGAGGGGAATGGAGCGCCATGGCCGAGGTGCAGATCAAGTGGCTGGAGAAGCGCCAGTTCGTGGGGATCGACAGCACGCGGCACAGCGTGGTGATCTCCGGCACGGGGCCGGAGGACAGCGTGGGGATGAAGCCGGCGGAGCTCCTGCTGATCGCCCTCGGGGCGTGCTCGGCGTTCGACGTGCTGGACATCCTGGAGAAGAAGCGGCAGAAGGTCACCGGCCTGGAGGTCCGGGTGCATGGGGAGCAGGATCCGGATCCCCCCTGGGCCTTCCGACGCATCCACGTGATTTATCGGGTGCGCGGGCGCGAGCTCTCCCCGAAGGCGGTCGAGGACGCCGTCCGGCTTTCGGAGGAGAAATACTGTTCGGTCAGCGCCACCGTGCGCGGCGTGGCCGAGCTCACCCACACCGTTGAAATCCTGGAGGAGCGTTAAGGGAAGCCGCGGGCTCAAAGAACTCGGGGAGGGGGAAGAAGATCCCTCAGGCAACGCCGGCTCCAAACCGCCGGGGGCCCGGCTATCCTCGCCGGGCCCCCGGCCCTTAGGGGGTGCGCGCTTCTCTATCGGTGAAGGCGGGAAACCTCCCTGGTGGGGAAGCCTGCCGAACTATTGTTCCCTATTTTAATACAGGGGCACGCTGGGGTCAACTTCCCGCGACCAGGCGTTGATGCCTCCGCGCAGGTTGCGCACCCGCAGGCCAGCCGCCTGCATGATCCGGGCCGCCTGGGCGCTGCGCGCGCCCGTCTTGCAATACACCACATACTCCCGCGTGGGGTCCAGCTGGTGGAGCCGCTCGGGGAGCTCCCGCAACGGGATCAGCAACGCCCCCTCCAGGCGGCAGATCTCCCACTCATGGGGCTCCCGCACATCCAGCAGCACAACCCCCTGGCCGTCCCGCTCCAGCATGGCCTTCAGCTCCTGAGGGGCGATGTCGAACTCCGTGCGCACCTCGTGCTCGTAGATGGGCACCCCACAGAAGGCCTCGTAGTCGATCAGCTCGCGGATGGTCGGGTTCTCGCCGCAGACGGGGCAGGCCGGGTTCTTGCGCAGCTTGAGCTCGCGGAAGCGCATGCTCAGGGCATCGTAGAGCAGCAGCCGCCCGATCAGCGGCTCGCCCTGGCCGATGATCAGCTTGATGGCCTCGGTGGCCTGGATGGCCCCGATCACCCCCGGCAGCACGCCGAAGACCCCGCCCTCGGCGCAGGAGGGCACCAGGCCGGGCGGTGGGGGCTCCGGATAGAGACAGCGGTAGCACGGTCCCACCCGCGCGTCGAAGACGGTGGCCTGCCCCTCGAACCGGAAGATGCTGCCGTAGACCAGGGGCTTGCCCAGGAACACGCAGGCGTCGTTGACCAGATAGCGGGTGGGGAAGTTGTCCGTGCCGTCGATAATGATGTCGTAATCCTTCAGGATCTCCATGGCGTTGGCGCTGGTCAGCACCGTCTCGTGGGTCTCCACCGTGATGTCCGGGTTGAGGTCCAGCAGGCGCGCCTTCGCCGAGGCCAGCTTGGGCTTCCCCACCCACGAGGTGCCATGCAGGATCTGGCGCTGCAGGTTGCTCTCGTCCACCACATCGAAGTCCACCAAGCCGATGCGGCCCACCCCCGCGGCGGCGAGATACAGGGCCGCGGGGGAGCCGAGGCCGCCGGCGCCGATGATGAGCACGCTGGCGGCCTTGAGCTTCTTCTGGCCGGTGAGGCCGACCTCCGGCATCAGGAGATGCCGGCTGTATCGGCGGATTTCCTCATTCGTCAGGAAAACTTCGTTCAGGTTCAACATCCTGACCTCCCGGAAAAGTTCAGGCAGGGCTGGACCGCCGCGAATCCCGATCGGGTTTACGCCGCATGCAGCTCCCGGATCGTCCGCTCCCGCTGGAGCTGGCGCCATTGCCGGCGGAGGACCTCCGCCGGGACCACCCCGTTGTTCACCATCCGCACGGTCCCGGACGCATCCACCCACATCGTGGTGGGCACCGTCCACACCCGGTAACGCGCCGCCGCCTCGGGGTCTGCGGCCACATCGACTGGCCGCACCCTCACCGCCTCCTTCCACTCCGCCGCCAGGGTCTCCAGGATGGGCGCCTGAATCAGCCGGCACGGCCCGCAGGCCGGCGTGTAGAAATAGAGCAGCGTCAGCGGGCCTTCCAGGTCGGCGGCCCTCGGCCGCGCCAGCCGGCGCTGGGCGCAGGCGATCAGGCACCATCCGGCCCAGAGCGCCAGCAGGATCCCCGCCGCGAGGAGGAGGCGCTCGATCATCCTTCCACCTCCCGGCGTTCGATGGGCCGGACGGTGAAGCCGGGGACGCCCAGGCGGCTCAGCTGATAGTAGACGAAGCAGCCGGCGCAGAAGCCGAAGAACAGGTTCAGGGCGGCCAGCACGATCACCACCCAGGTCAGGGCCCAGCCGATCACCGGATATCCGGCGAAGAGAGCGATCGCCCCGGCCGCCAGAACGGTCCCCCCGAGCCCCTGGGCGAATCGGTGGGGCTCCGGGTTATCGGTCAGCACCCGGGGCCGCAGCCAGCCCCGCGGCTTGAGGACCCGGAAGTAAATCTGCTGGAACAGCGCCGCCCCCGGCACGGCCGTCCCCACCAGCATCACCAGGGCCACCAGGGCCACCAGCGGCGGCTGGTTCAGGATCCACCCCAGAAGGTTCAGGGTGATGATGGAAGCCTGGTTGAACTTCAACGCCGTGTGATCCACCTTCCGCTCGACCATCGCCCACCTCCGGCAATCGAAGGCACAATGCTCAGCGTCTGGCCGTCCGAAATCGGGGTTTCCTCCCCCTGAAGATATCGGACGTCCTCATCGCCCAGGTAAAGGTTCACAAAAGAGCGCAGACGGCCCTCTTCGTTGAAGAGATGTCGCCTGAGTTCCGGGAAACGCTCCGTCAGGGCCCGCAGGGCCTCCCCCACGGTCCCCGCCTCCACGGTGACCACCTTCTCCCCCCGGGTGTAGACCCGCAGCGGGGTCGGGATCAGGATCTGAACGGCCATCGGGTTCCACCTCCGCACGGATTGAGATGAGAACAGGACCTGCGCCCTTAGGCGCGGGCCGGGAAGATGGAAGGTCGCCCTTCCCGGAAAACCGCCATGAGGCCGGCCCTCAGGGCACGACCTCGAGGGTTCGCTCGACGAAGGCCGAGCGATCCTCCTTGAGCTCCCATACGCGCCAGTCGATCGCCCGGCCGTTCTCGACCGAGACGATGAGATAGGCATACCAGGGCCAGGCGTGCTCCCGATCGAAATTCGAGGGCCGGGCCGGGTGATCCGGATGGGAATGGAAGAACCCCAGGATCTCCAGGCCCTCCGCAACAGCTTCCCGTTCGGCCGCCAGGACTTCCTCCGGCGGGATGAGAAAGCGGTGGGTTTGCTCCTCCGGGTCCGCCCACCGGTTATCCACCAGCCGGAGCCGCTCCACGATCCTGACGCCATCGACCTCGCGGCCGAGGAAGATCCCGCACGCCTCGGCCGGGTAGCCCCTTTCCACGTGAGCCCGGATCTGAGCCTGATGGGCCTGACGCAACCGCAGGATCATCGATGGCATCCTCGTTTGAAAGGATGAGGCCGCTGGATTCGAATTCTCCCCGTCCTCTGGAAAACCCCTGCCCGGCTTCCGGCAGGTTACGTTCCCGCTTCGAACCAGAAGTTCTCGCTTAAATACTTGTATCCCGCATCCGGGAAGATCGTCACCACCACGCCTTCCCGCAGGCGGGCGGCGATCTTCAGGGCGGCCGCCATCGCCGCGCCCGCCGAGATCCCCACAAAGAGCCCCTCCTCCCGGGCCAGGCGCCGGGCCATCGCATAGGCCTCCTCGGTGGAGATGGGGACGATCTCATCCAGCAGATCCGGGTCATAGATCCCGGGGCGGATCGCGGTCTCCATATGCTTGAGGCCCTCCAGGCCATGGAAGGGCCCATCCGGCTGCACGCCGATCAGGCGGATCGCCGGGTTTCGCTCTTTCAGATACCGGCCGACCCCCATCATCGTCCCGCTGGTCCCCAGGCCGGCAACGAAATGGGTGATCCGACCCTCGGTCTGCTCCCAGATCTCCGGCCCAGTGGTCCGGTAATGGGCCCTCCAGTTGGCGGGGTTGTTGTATTGATCCGCGTAGAAGTAGCGCTCGGGTTCGGCCTCATACCGGCGGCGGGCCTCCAGGATGGCTCCATCCGTCCCCTCCAGCGGATCCGTGAGGATCAGCTCCGCGCCGTAAGCCCTCAGGATCCGCAGCCGTTCCGGGCTGGCGTTGGCCGGGATGCACAGGGTCACCCGATACCCCCGGGCGGCCCCCAGCATGGCATAGGCGATCCCCATATTCCCCGAGGTGGCATCCAGGATCACTTTGCCCGGCCGCAGCTGGCCCTCCCGCTCTGCCGTCAGGATGATCTCCCGGGCGGGGCGATCCTTCACGGACCCGCCCGGGTTATACCATTCCGCCTTCGCGTAGATCTCCACCGGCGCGAACGGCGCGGCAAGCTTCCGGAACCGGAGCAGAGGCGTGTTGCCGATCAGCTCGAACACATCCTTCGCCGCCTCCGCCCGCATCCTCGGGATGGTCTTCAACATTGCCGCTCCTCTCGAAGGGCTGGGTTCATGCGCCACCACCGGGCTCCTATTCCGGAGGCCGGATGGCCCCTCCCCCGGGAAGCCGGCGGCGGCCCTCCCGCGTATGGTTGGCTTTCCCCCTGAACTGGAGCCCGGCGGCATAAGTTCCGAAAATAAAAGGGACCAACGCGACGCGGCGGGCTGGAAACGGCCAGCAGCCTCAGCACCCCTTGGGGCGCGGGGGCGTCGGCCACCCACCGATCGGTTGGTCCCTCGGTCCGGCGGGAAGAAAGGCCGGGCTTCGGCCTTTATCCCAGGCGGGTGGCGCTAACGCCCCCGCCCAGGACAGATGCAGTGGATATGAATCAGGAAGCGCGACATTTTTTCGCTCCGCCCCATCGACGTTTTGTATGAATCATAGGAGCAACCCCAGGGCCTGTCAAATTTTGGACCGATGGAGGCCGGACCATCCCGGTTTTCCAGAGGCTCAGGCGGCAGCTGGCCTCCTCCCGGGCGTCTGGAGCCGGGCCGCTCCAGCGCCCGAGAAGGGCGATGGGCGAGGGGGAGGAGGCATCCCCTCCTCCCTCACCCGATCCCGGCGGTATACACCCTGATCCAAACGCATCCGGAGCGGACGATGTCCCGAACCCATCGGTGGATGGTGATCGGCGGCGTGCTGATGGCGCTCTGGCTCACGGCGCGGATGGGCTTCCCGGGGAAGGGAAGCTCGATGTCGGAACCGTCTCTGCGGCCGCCTACCCCGACGCTCCCCGCGCCGCCTGCCTCCCCGGCCCCCGCCGTCCCGAGCCCGGCGCCGAGGCGGGCGCTGGTCATCGAGGTGTTTCGCCTGCACCCGGACGGACCGCTCTACGAGGGCGACCGTCTGAGCTTCGAGGTTCGGATTCGGAATACCGCTCCGGCTTCCATCGCCTCAGGTCGGGTGGAGATCCGCCGGATGGGCCCCGGAGCGGAGGAGATCCTGGCGGAAGCGCTCCTCCCGGAGCTGCCCCCGGGAGGCTCCCACACCACGACCTGGACCTGGGTCTGGGAAGCGCCGTTTGCCGGCCCGCTCACCCTGACCGCCGTGGCCCGACCGGGCGAGGAAGCCCTCCCGATCGGTGATCGGATCACCCGCACGGTCCTCCTGCGCCCGCGGGAGCAGCTTCCGGAGGCGGAGCGGCAGGCCCGGTGGGCCCAGGCGGAGAGCCGATGCTGCGTCCACCATTACCTGACGGGCACGGCGACCGAGGCCGGACGGCGGCAACGGATGCAGTGGGCCGATGAGGCGGAGGCGGCGGTCCGGGCCCGCCTGGGCCTCCCCGCGCGGCTTCCCACCCACATTGTGTGGATCCCCCGGCTGCTCGGACACGGCGGGTTCACGGTGGGAGACAGCCTGATCCTGACCGACCCGCTATCGGATCGCCTGCCGGCGGATGTTCCCACGATCCTGCGCCATGAGCTCACCCATCGGATGACCTGTGTGTGGCTTGAGCGCGAGGATTGTCTGGCCCACCTTCCCTCCTTCATCCTCGAAGGCCTGGCCGTCTTCGTCGCCGGCGGACACTACCGCCCGGAGCCGCTGACCCAGCGGGCCGCCGCGCTCCTTCTCATGGGCGGATGGATCCCGCTGGAACGCCTGGTGGAGGATTTCTACGCGCATCCCCACGAGATCGGCTACCTCGAAGCGGGCGCTTTCGTGGAGGAGCTGGTGCGGGAAGGCGGATGGCCCCGGTTCCGGGCTTTCCTTCAAGCGATGGAGCGCCGTCCGGGGGAATCCGACCGGGAGGTCCTTGACCGTGCCCTCCAGGCTGTCTATCATCAAGATATCCGAACCCTGGAAGCGCGATGGCGGCAGCGCCTGCAGGCATCGCCCGTCGATCCGGCGCAGATCGCCGATCTGCGGTTCACCGTCGCTTTCTATGAGGCGCTCCGGGCTTACCAGCGAGCCTATGATCCTTCCGCTTATTTCCTGAACGCCTGGCTTCCGGACTGGCGGCAGGCCGTGCGGGAGGGCATCGTGGCCGATTTCATGCGGGAGCCGGAGGATCCGGAGGGACGACGAATCTGGGGGCAGCTGCAGGAAGCCCGCCGGCGGGGCCTCGCCGGGGATCCGGATGGCGCTCGGGAGATCCTTCAGGCGTTATGCCATGCGCTGCGCTGCCCGGAGGGGGCGCTCCTCCAGGATGGGAAGGCAAAAGAGGGGCGGATCCCCTCCCTCCAGCGATGACGCCGGTTCGTCTTCTCCCGTTCGAAGCCGACCGCATCGGTCGGTGGAGCGTTCGGGGGATGCGGACCCCTGAAGGCAACCCGCATCCAGGGCACCGACTCTGAACTCCGGAAAGCGCACCGATGCGCGCAGCCTACGCCGGATGGTATAGAGGATCACCAGCGCGGGGGCTGGTGCTGGAGCTATCCCCCCAGGGGCGCAGGCGGCCGGAGCCGCTCTATGCTGTCCTGACCGTGCGCGGCGATCCGAAGCCGCTTCCCCTGGAGGAGGCGGCCCGCCTGCTGCGGGCCACCTTCGACCGCCACCCCGGCAGCCTGACCTCCGCCCTCCGGGAAACCCTCCTCGCCTTCAACCACTGGATCCTGGAACAAAACCGCCACGCGGCCCCCGGGGAACGATGGGAGGTGGGCCTCACCCTGCTCGCGGTGCGCGAGGACTCGATCTTCCTGCTCCAGGCCGGGCCGGCCTGGGCCGCCTATGTCACCCGGGAAGGGGTTCAGGTGATCACGCCGGAAGGAGAGCGCCCTTCGGCGCTGGGCGCCGCGCGGGCCATCGCCCTGCACTACGGGATGGTCCGATTGCGACCGGAGGACCGGCTGATCGTGGCCGATGCGGAAACCGGCCCGCTCCTGGATCACGCCGCCCTGATCGCTCTGACCCGCATCCAGAATCTCCCCCTGATCATCGACGCGATAGAGGTCCAGGTGGCTCGCACCGTCTCCCACCCGGTGGCCTTCCTCATCCTGGCCCTCGAGCCCGCCCGGGCGCCCCTTCCCCTGCGGGAGCCGGCAGCGCCCCCGCCGGAGCCGGTCCCCGCGGTTCCGCCCGCCCCGGCGCCTCCGGCTCCCCCCCGCAGGCCCTTCGGGACGCTCTTCCCGCCAGGCCGGCTTCGGCTCCCGGGGCCGCGATGGCCTTCGCTCCGTATGCCCCGATGGGGGCGACCCACCGTCTCGCTGCCAACCGCGCCGGGATGGGTGCGCACCCTGGCGCTGATGCTGCCCTGGGCGATCGCGCTGATCACCTTCGGGGTTTACGTCCATCAGCGGAACCTCCTGATCGCCCACCGCCTGCTGGCCCGGGCCCAGGCGGAGGCCGAGCAGGCCGCCCAGGCGCAGGCCCCCGGGGAGGCCCGACGCCACTGGGAGGCCGCCCGGGACCTGGCGCGGACCGCGCAACAATACGCCGCGCTGCCGGAGGCCGCCGCGCTGCAGGAGCAGGCGCAGCGCCAGCTGGACCGGCTGGATCAGGCCGTCCAGCCGCTGCATGCGGTGCGTCTGGCCAGCCTTCCCCCCGGCCGCCTCCGGCGGCTGGTCCTGCGGGACAACGAGCTTTATCTGCTCGATCGGGAAGGCCGATGCGTCTCCGAGGCCCTGCGCCCCGGAGGCTGCGTCCTCTGGATCGGATACGATGAGGTGCACCGGGCGCTGCTCAGCGAATCGATGCAGGAGCTCCTGTGGAGCGGCATGCTCCTGCAGGGCCATCCGGTGGGGGCGCTGCTGGATCTGGCCTGGGCGGGGGCGGAGGGCGGACGGTCCGCCGGCGGCCTGATCGCCCTTCACGCGCAGGGCCTGGCGGAAAGCCGCAACCGGAGCCCCCGATGGGTATCCAGCCGTCTTCCTCCGCTCACCGAAGGGCAGCTTCGATTCTATGGGGGGAATCTCTACGTGCTGGATCGGGAGAGGGGCCAGATCTGGCGGCTGCGCCCGACCGGGGACGATTACACGGGAGATCCCGAGCCGTATTTCACCTCGCCCCGGACGGACCTGGGGGAGGCGGTGGACTTCCTGGTTTACCAGAACGTCTACGTGCTGTATCGGGATGGGCGGGTGCGGGCGTTCGCGATGGGCCGGGAGGAGGAGGGATTCCCCCTGCGAGAACAACCCGCCCCCGCGCTCCCGAGCCCGGTGCGCCAGCCGGTGGGCCTGACCATGGACCCTCAGGCGCCCCGGCCCTGGCTTTACATCCTGGAGCCGGATCGCCTGATCCAGGTGGGGCCGCGGGG
>BEHY01000088.1 GCA_002898735.1 Candidatus Thermoflexus japonica | reverse complement strand
CGGTGGCGCTGACCCCGGCCGCCTGGGCGCGGGTTCGGCGCAGTCGGGAAGGGGTGGAGCGACTGCTGGAACGGGGCGCGGTGATTTACGGGGTGACCACGGGGTTCGGACATCTGCGAAACGTTCGGATCTCCCCGGAGCAAGCCTCCCAGCTTCAACACAACCTGCTCCAGAGCCATGCGGTGGGGGTTGGCCCCGAGCTCTCCGAGGAGCAGGTTCGGGCGATGATGGTGGCCCGCCTGAACACCCTGGCCCGAGGCTACTCCGGAGTCCGCCCCGAGGTCCTTCAGCTGCTGGTGGAAATGTTGAACCGGGGGGTCCATCCGGTGGTCCCCGCGCAGGGCTCCCTGGGGGCGAGCGGCGATCTGGCCCCGCTGGCCCATATGGCGCTGCCCATGATCGGGCTGGGGGAGGCGATCGTGGATGGCCGGCGGATGTCGGGGGCGGATGCGCTGGCCGCCGTGGGGTTGCGGCCGTTGCGCCTGGAGGCCAAAGAGGGGCTGGCGTTGATCAACGGGACGGCCTTTATGGCCGGGCTGGGCGCTCTGATCACCTACGATGCGGAGATCCTCGTGCAGACCGCGGATATTGTGGGCGCGATGACCCTCGAGGCGCTGGAAGGTTCCGCCATGCCTTTCGACGAGCGCCTCCATCGCGTGCGCCCGCATCCCCGTCAGATGGATTGTGCGGCTTTTCTGCGGCGGCTGGTGGAAGGAAGCGAGCTGCTGAGCGACCCACGGAACCCCTCGCGGGTCCAGGATGCCTATTCCCTGCGCTGCATGCCCCAGGTGCACGGCGCGGTGCGGGATGTGGTGGCGTATGCCCGCTGGGCCCTGGAAATCGAACTGAACAGCGCCACCGACAACCCGTTGATCTTCTGGGAGGAAGGGGAGGAGGAGCCCACGGTGCTTTCCGGAGGCAATTTCCACGGGGAGCTGATCGCCCTGGCGATGGATTACCTGGCCATCGGCCTGGCCGAGCTGGCCAACATCTCCGAGCGGCGGCTGAACCGTCTGCTGGATCCGGCGGAGAACGAGGGCCGTTATCCCCCCTTCCTGGCCCTGGAGCCAGGCCTGCATTCCGGGTTCATGCTGGTGCAGTATACGGCGGCGGCCCTGGCCTCGGAGAACAAGGTGCTGGCCCATCCGGCCAGTGTGGACACGATCCCTTCCTCCGCGGGCACCGAGGACCACGTGAGCATGGGGGCCACCGCGGTGCGCCATGCCGAGCTGGTGCTGCGCAATGCGCAGCGGGTGGTGGCGGCGGAATGGTTCGCGGCCGGCCAGGCGATCGATCTGCGCCGGCAGCAGACCGGACGTCCCCTGCGCATGGGCAAAGGGACGGAGGCCGCCTACCGGGTCCTCCGCCAGCACATCCCTTTCCTGGAGGGGGACACTGTGATGGCGCCGTGGATGGAGCAGGCTTACCGGCTGGTGGCTGGGGGGGCGGTTCTTCGAGCCGTGCGGGAGGCCCTGCATGCGGCTTGAATGGAGCATTCCGTCCGTCCATTTGAACAGCCGCCTTTTGTTGCGATGCCTCCATGAGCCCGTTATAATTCCACGTGACCGGTTCTAACCTCGAAAACCCGCCGGAAGCCTTCGATTCCGGCGATGGGCAGGGGGATCCATCGCCGGAAGGGGATGCTTCTAACGGGAACCGGATAGGCTGGCGATTCTGGCTCTGGAGGGAGCGATCGGTGCGGATCACCACGGAAACCCTTCCGCAGCGTCAGGTGGCGTTGACCATCGAGGTCGACCCGGAGCGTGTGGAGAAGGCGATGCGCCAGGTTGCCCGGCGCTTCGCCGAACGGTATGACATCCCTGGTTTCCGCCGGGGCAAAGCCCCGTATGAGATCGTGGTCCGGACCTTCGGCCGCGAGGTGATCTTTGAGGAAGCGGTGGAGGTCCTGAGCCAGGAGGTCTACCGGGAAGCCCTGGATCAGCTGGGCCTGGACCCTTACGGGCCGGGCCACCTGGAACGGGTCGACCCGGAGCCCCTGACGTTCCGCGTGATTGTCCCCCTCAAGCCCGAGGTCCGGCTCGGGGATTACCGATCCTTACGCCTGCCCTACGAACCGCCGGAGCCGACCGAGGAAGAGGTCATGGAAGTTCTCGAGCGATTGCGGCGGGATCATGCCATCATCGAGCCGCTTTCTGAAGGTGTGGCGGAGCCGGGGATGATGGTCACGGTAGCCCTGCAGGCGAGGGATGCGGAAGGGAAGGTCGTTCTGGAGGACGAGGTCTCGTTCGTGCTGGGCCAGGAAGCGCCTCCTCTGCCCGGGCTGGAGGAGCGGATCGCAGGCATGGCGTTAAACGAGACGCGGACGTTTGAGCTGCCCTGGCCGGGAGATGAGTCCCGCGTTCTCCAGGTGGAGGCCACCCTGACGGGGATTTCCCGGTATCTGCTGCCGGATCTCGACGATGCCCTGGCCCAGACCGTAGGGGATTTCGAGACCCTTGAGGAGCTGAGGGCGAAGATCCGTCAGGATCTGGCTGCCCACAAGCGCCGCCAATACGACTCGGAGTATGCTGAGCGCGCGCTGGAGGTGCTGGTGGATCAGGCGGAGGTGGAGTTCCCCCCGCAGATGCTGGAGGAAGAGATCGACGATCTGGTGAAGGATCTGGAGAACTCCCTCCGGCGGCGGGGGAAGGATCTGGAGAGCTATCTGAAAGAGCGGAATCAGACCATGGAGGCGCTGCGGGAGGAACTCCGGCCTCATGCGGAGCGTCGGATTCGCCGGGGGCTGGTTCTCTACCAGCTGGCCCAGGAGGAAGGGCTCTCCGTTCCTGAGGAGGTGGTGGAGAGGGAGGCGCAGGCATTCCGCCAGCAGGCTCAGGTGTCGGAGGAGACCTGGAGGCATCTGGGGCGGGAGGTTTCGGCGACGATTCGCTCCCGGCTTCTGGCCCGCCGGGCCCTGGAGCGTCTGGTGGAGATCGCCCGGGGCGACCTGGCGGTCCCAGGGGAAACGGAGCCCGCGGGTGAAGCGGAAGCCCCCGTGGTGGAAGGAGCCTCCCCTCCGGGAGCTTCCGAATAGGCCGGGAGGTTTCGGGTGGGGATCTAAGAGAAATTTCATTAAACCGGTTATGCAAACTCGAAAGGAGGCTGGCGATGGCCCGAGGCGGATTGCCGGAGATGCTGATTCCAATGGTGATTGAGAACACGGGGCGCGGCGAGCGCGTTTATGACATCTACTCGTTGCTCCTCAAGGAGCGGATCATCTTCCTGGGGACGCCGATCACGGACCAGGTGGCCAACCTGGTGGTTGCGCAGCTGCTCTATCTGGACCGGGAGGATCCTGAGGAGGAGATCCGGCTTTACATCAATTCGCCCGGCGGGTTGATCTACCCGGGCCTGGCGATCTACGATACCATGCAGCAGGTGCGTGCCCCGATCTCCACGATCGCCGTGGGCTGGACCGCCAGCATGGCCACCGTGCTTCTGGCGGCAGGGACGAAGGGTCGCCGCTTTGCCCTGCCGCACGCGACGATCCACATGCATCCGGCCGGCGGTGGCGCCCATGGCTACGCGCCGGACGTCGAGATCCAGTATAAAGAGCTGATGCGGATGCAGAACCTGATCTTCGAGCTGCTGGCCCGCCACACCGGCCAGCCGGTGGAGCGCATCGCGGACGACTTCGATCGGGATTACTATATGTCGGCGGAGGAGGCCGTCAAATACGGGATCATCGACGAGGTGCTCAAGCCGCCGCCCCACAAGGAGCTCCCCCCGTTGCCCACCCAGGCGGTCACCACCCCGGACGGCCGTAAGGAGTGAGGGATGCAACGCGCGCGCAGGGAGGCGCCCCGTTGCTCCTTCTGCCGGCGGGGCCCGGGCGAGACGGGCCGGCTCCTGGCAGGCCCGGATGGGGTTTACATCTGTGAAAGCTGTGTTGAAACCAGCTATCGCATGCTCCGGGGAGAGGGCGGGAATGCTTGCCCCTCCCTGGTTCCCCCCCGACGCCTGCCTTCCCCTCGCGAGATCTACGCGTATCTGGACCAGTATGTAGTGGGCCAGGATCGGGCCAAGCGGGTGCTCTCCGTAGCGGTTTACAATCACTACAAGCGGATCGCCAGTGGCGGGCGATGGGAGGATGTGGAGATCGAGAAAAGCAACATCCTGCTCATCGGCCCCACCGGATGCGGCAAGACCCTGCTGGCCCGCACCCTGGCCCGTTTCCTGGACGTCCCTTTCGCTATCGCGGATGCCACTTCGTTGACGGAAGCCGGTTACGTGGGGGAGGATGTGGAGAACATCCTCCTCCGGCTGATCCAGGCCGCGGATTACGATGTGGCCCGGGCGGAGAAAGGTATCGTTTACATTGACGAGATCGACAAGATCGCCCGCAAATCCGGTGATAATCCCTCCATCACCCGCGATGTCTCCGGCGAGGGCGTGCAGCAGGCCCTGCTTAAGATCATCGAGGGCACCGTTGCCAATGTCCCCCCTCAGGGCGGCCGCAAGCACCCGCATCAGGAGTTCATCCAGATCGATACGACCAATATCCTTTTCATCTGTGGCGGCGCTTTCGAGGGGCTCTCGAAAATCGTCGCCGAGCGCCTGGGGTTGCGGGGGCACATCGGCTTTCCGGGCGAGGCCAGAGTGCGCGGGCGGACCACGCTTTCCGAGGCTGAGCTCCTGCAACAGGTGACCCCGGAGGATCTCATCAAGTTCGGGCTGATCCCTGAGCTGGTCGGGCGGCTCCCGGTGGTGATCCCGGTCGACCCGCTGGATCAGGAGGCGTTGAAGGCCGTGCTGACACGGCCGCGCAACGCCCTGGTGAAGCAGTTCCAGCGGCTGTTCGCACTGGATAACGTGGAGCTGATCTTCACGCCGGATGCGATCGAGGCGGCGGCTGAGGAAGCCATACGGCTGGGGACAGGCGCGCGGGCCCTGCGCTCGATCCTGGAGCGAACCCTGCTGGATGTGATGTATGAGATCCCCTCCCACCCCCAGATCCGCCGCTGCATCGTCACCGCCGAGGCCATCCGGGGGCAGAGGATGCCGCTACTGCTGAACGAATCCGGTCAGTTTGTGGAGCTGCGCCGGGCGGCATAGCCCGCGAAAGCCCCACCCGGTGATCCCTACCGGTAAAAGGTCTTTCGCACCACCTCCAGCCCCTCGATGAGCCGATCCACTTCCTCGAACGTGTTGTAAAGATAGAAACTGGCCCGTGCGGTCGCGGTCAGCCCCAGGCGCTCATGCAGGGGCATGGCGCAGTGATGGCCGGCCCGGATGCAGATCCCTTCCCGATCCAGGATGGTCGCGATGTCGTGGGGGTGCACCCGGTCCATCGCGAAGGAGACCACGCCGCCGCGCTCCGCCGGGGGAGGGCCGACGATCCGGACGCCCGGGATTTCGCTCAGCCGCTCCATGGCATAGGCCGCCAGCGCCTGTTCGTGGCGGTGGATGGCCTCCAGACCGATGCGGCTCAGGTAATCCACGGCTGCGCCCAGGCCGATCGCCTCAGCGATCGCCGGGGTTCCGGCCTCGAACTTGTAGGGGAGCTCATTCCACTCCGCGCCCTCAAAGGTGACCCGGCGGATCATATCGCCGCCGCCCAGGAAGGGCGGCATCGCCTCCAGGAGGTCCCTCCGTCCCCACAGCACGCCGATGCCCGTCGGACCGCACATCTTGTGGCCTGAAAAAGCCAGGAAATCACATCCCAGCTCCTGGACGTTCACCGGGATGTGAGGCACCCCCTGGGCCCCATCGACCAGCACGATCGCCCCCGCGGCATGGGCCTTCTCGATGATCGGCCGCAGCGGATTGATGGTCCCCAGCACATTGGACATCATGGTCACCGCCACCAGGCGGGTCCGCTCGGTGATCAGCGTATCCAGAAGATCCAGCCGCAGATGGCCCTCCTCATCAATCGGGATATAGCGGATGCGAAGCCCTTTCTCCTGAGCGACCAGGAACCATGGGACCAGGTTGCTGTGATGCTCCATTTCGGTGAGGAGGATCTCATCGCCTTCCCGGAGGGAAGGACGGGCCCAGGCGTAGGCGACCAGGTTGATGGCTTCTGTGGTGTTCCGGGTGAAGATGATCTCCTTGGGGGAAGCGGCGCCGATAAAGGCAGCGATCTTCCGGCGTGCTTCCTCATAAAGGGCGGTGGCCCGTTCGCTCAGCATGTAAACTCCCCGGTGAACGTTGGCATGGGTGGTCCGGTAGTATTCGTTCATTGCCTCGATCACCGGGATCGGCTTCTGAGAGCTGGCCGCGCTGTCCAGGAAGACCAGGGGTTTTCCATGGATGGTCTGGTGGAGGATGGGGAAATCCGCCCGGATGCGTTCGACGTCCAGTTCAGTTCGCAGCGCCACGCTCTTCATATGGCCCTCCACACGGGTTCAAACCGGCCATCGCCTCAGGGGTTGCGGGGATTTTCTCCCCCCTCATAGAAGGGGCAAGCGCCCCCTGGGGCCGGACCGGCCCCAGGAGCCCCTGGAAGGGGAATCCAGGTATCCCCCGCTCATTTTAACCCAGCTCGTTCAGGAATTATGCGGCTGCGCTCTGGATCGAGGACCTGATCCCCAAAACCTCCATGAGGAGGCCGATGGCGCGATTCCTGCTCGTGATCAGAGCTCTTCCTCGGGTGGGACGCCCAGCTTGCGGTGAATAATGATGTCTGCCTGGCGCCGGATATCGGGCACCGGAATGCGATCCAGGACCGGGGCGAAGAATCCCTCCACAATCAGGCGGGTGGCGACAGCACGGGAGAGCCCACGGGACATCAGATAGAAAAGCTCCTCCTCATTGATCTGCCCCACGGTTGCCCCATGGGTGCACCGCAGGTCGTTGGCCATGATCTCCAGGCCCGGGATGGAGTCGGCCCGGGCGTGCGGAGAGAGGATCAGGTTACGGTTGGCCTGATAGGCGTCGGTCTTCTGAGCTCCCGGATGCGCCCGGATCATCCCCTGCCACACGGAGCGGGCGCGATCTTTGAGGGCGACCTTATAAAGCAGATCGCTCTTGGTGTAGGGAGCGATGTGATCCTGCTCGGTGTCGTAGTCCGCATGCTGCTGACCGTCGAAGAAGAAGACACCCGACATATAAGCGGCGGCGCCGCGGCCGATCAGGGCGACTTCCAGGAAGGTCTTGGTGACCCCCCCGCCCATCCCGATCACCACCCAGTCGAGGGTGCTATCGCGGTCGACGAAGGCCCGCTCATGGGTGAAATTCCACATGTAACGGCCCCAGTTCTGGAGGGCGATGTAGGTCAGCCGCGCGTTCTCTTTCAAATGGATTTCCACGGTTCCGTTATGGAAGGCCGCCCCCACCGCATCGTCGGCCAGCCGCTCATCGATGAAGGTGACCTGAGCGCCGGGCTCCACCACGATCAGGATGCGGGAGAAATCCGTGGGGGCACCCTGCAACCCGATCACGGCGCGCAGGGGCAGCGTGATCTCCAGATCCCGGGGCACATAGAGGAAGATCCCATTGCGCCAGAACGCGGCGTTCATCGCCGCGAAGAAGCCATCCCCCGGCCGCACAACCTGGCCCAGATAAGGGGCGACCTGATCCGGATGCTCCCGGATCGCGGTCAGCAGATCCGTGAAAATCAACCCCCGGCGCTCCAGCCGTTCGTCCACCCAGCGAAGAAGGGGCCGGCCGTTGAAAAGCAGCAGCCCTCCCGCGAGATCGTCCCGCCGTTCCGGGATCTGCCGCATTTCCTCCGGCGGGGTCGCGCCATCGCCGACGAGGACGGTCGCCAGGTCCTCGATCGCCAGAGCCCGGATGTCGGTGCGCCGCCAGGCCTCATCGTTCGGCCCCGGCTTTGGGGTCTCGCGCAGGATCTGCCAGGCCTCCCGGCGGGCCCGACGGAGCCATTCCGGCTCCTCACGGGTCGCCAGGAACGCCTCGAATGCTTCGGGGCCGATGCCCCGAGCCTCTCGGATGAGATGCGCCTCGGCCATTGTGTCCGTGAACCTCCTCGGAAGCTTATGCCTTGTGCGAACCAGCCGCCCTGCCATCCAGCGTTGGGAGGGTGGGGCGGCTGCTTCGCCCGGACCTGAGGAGCAGGGTTACGCCATGGTTTCCTCGAAGGGCTTTGGGGAAGGCAGCGCCTACCGGGCGTGGAGCGCCCCGGCCGGGAAAGACGGACCGGGGCGCCACCGATCGCCCGACCTCCTCCTGCAACCCCGGCGGGGTTAACCCACCGAGCCGGACATCTGGAGGCGGATGAGCCGGTTCATCTCCACCGCGTATTCCATCGGCAGCTCCTTCACCAGGGGCTCGACGAAGCCGGTGACGATCATCGCCGCTGCCTCCTCCTGGGGGATGCCCCGGCTCATCAGGTAGAACAGCTGCTCATCGCTGATCTTGCTCACCGTGGCCTCGTGGCCGATGGTGACGTTGTCCTCCTCGATCTCCATATACGGATACGTGTCGGAGCGGGAGATCTCATCCAGGATCAGCGCGTCGCAGTTGACGCTGACCACGGATCCCTCGGCGCCCGGGTAGACCTTCACCAGGCCCCGGTAGGACGTGCGGCCGCCGTCCTTGCTGATGGACTTGGAGATGATGCGCGAGCGGGTGTGCGGCGCCGCGTGGATCGCCTTCCCCCCTGCGTCCTGATGCTGGCCACGGCCCGCGAAAGCGATGGAAAGGATCTCCCCGCGGGCCCCCGGCTCCATCAGGTAGACGCTCGGGTACTTCATCGTCACCTTGGACCCCAGATTGCAGTCGACCCACTCCATCACCGCATCCCGGTAAACCACCGCCCGCTTGGTCACCAGATTGTAGACATTGGTGGACCAGTTCTGGATGGTGGTGTAGCGGACGCGAGCGCCCGGCTTGACGATGATCTCCACCACCGCGCTGTGCAGGGAGTCCGTGGTGTAGATGGGCGC
>BEHY01000087.1 GCA_002898735.1 Candidatus Thermoflexus japonica | reverse complement strand
TCTGGATGGGAAGCCTGTGGAGGGTGTGGATCCAGTTCCTGCAAATCCCGGCGAACCGGGCTAAGATGGAGAGCACAGCCCCTGGAGGGGAGAGGGACGGTGCGGGTTCCCCGCTTTGTGCTGTTCCTGATCAGCTTCGCAGCGCTTATCTACATCACGGAGCGGTTGTGGCAGCTGTTCAGCCTGTTCGCCGACCTGGTCCGTATGCTGGCCCTGGCCTGGCTGCTGGCCTATGTGCTCCATCCCCTGGTCGCCTGGCTGGATCGCGGTCCGCTCCCGGAGCCGTGGCTGGACGCGTGGATCCGCCGGGGTGCGCCTCCCTGGCTCCGCCATCTCGCCCGCTTCCGGATCCCTTACCCGATCGGCGCCACGCTGGTTTACACCGGTCTGCTAACGGCCCTGCTGATCGGCCTTTTGCTGGGGGTGCCCCTGCTGGTTCCCCAGGCCCTGGAGCTCGCCACGCTGATCACGCCCTACCTCCAGAGGGCACCGGAGATCCTGGTGAGGCTCCAGCGCGATCTGGCCATGCGCCTCAACGTCCCGATGGAATCCCTGGCGATCCTCCCCTCCCGGGAAGCCTGGCAGGATCTGGCGCGGCTGGGGGCCGGCTGGGTGCTGCCGATCCTGGTGGAAACCGCCCGGCGGATCGGGGGAGGGCTGGTGGAGTTCCTGCTCATCCTGGCCCTAAGCTATTACACGATGCTGGACTGGCGGAGCCTCGCCCGGAGGTTCCTTTCCCTGATCCCACCGGCGTATCACGACGAGATCCAGACGACCGCGGCGATCCTGGATCGCACGTTCGGGGGGTTCCTGCGGGGACAGTTGCTGATCGCGCTGACCAACGGGCTGGTTACTTTCGTGGTGATGCTGGCCTTCGGCGCCCCCTTCGCAGGCCTGATCGCCCTGCTGTCGGCGCTGATCATCCTGATTCCCCTCATCGGGGCTCCGATCGCCCTCTGGGGGCCTCCGCTCACCCTCTGGCTCCGGGGGGAATGGAGCGCCGGGCTCTGGATGTGGATCATCCTGATGATTTATCAGCAGATCCTGTTCCATTTTCTGGTCCCCCGCATGCTGGGGGAGGCGACCGGATTGCCCCCTCTGCTGACGCTGATCGCGGTGCTCATCGGAGTGCGCCTCTTCGGGTTCTGGGGGTTCGTCTTCGCCATCCCGGTGGCCGGCGCCGGCTACAGCCTGGCGTTTCTGCTACTGGCCTCGCATGGCGCATCTACCCGGGCGCCGGAGCCGTCCATGGGATCACCGTCCACTGATCCGATCGAAGATCATAAATGAGATCGAAGACCATGCCATCGGCGGTGCGCACGTGAAAGCCCAGCGCCTCGGGGGTCCGCCAGCGGCGGAGGATCTCCGCCACCGCCTTCTCCGTTCCTTCCCATTCGAACGATTCCGGTCGCTCGGGATACGTCGATCCGGCATAACAGCGCACGCGGGCCATCGCTTCGCCTCCGAACAATTTCCGGAAAATGGGTCAGGCTGTCCTCGGACCGTGGCGGTCGGAGAGCGACCCCGTTCCGGTGGGAACTTTTCAGGGTCGGCCTTCGTCTTTTCGGAGCGAGAACCCGGAGCGCGGCCTTTCCGCGTCGCTTCCGATCGGGCCTCATTCCGGGAAAAGGAGCACAGGCCATGAAAAGGAACACGAAGTTCGGCATGGGCGTTGTGGGCGTTGTGGCGCTGCTGGCCGCATGTCAGGGCGGCGGACCATCGATGCCGCCCACGCCGACCGCTTCTCCGGTCCCTCCCCAGCAGGCCCCCACGCCGACGCTCACCCCGGCGCCCTCCGTCCTCCAGGGGCCCTACGCCGTGGTGCTGGTTCAGCCCGCGGATCAGCTCAACGTGCGGGCCGGGCCGGGGCCGGATCAGCCGATCCTGACGACGCTGCCCCCCCATGCCTCCGGCCTGTTCCTCACCGGAAGGGAGGAAACCGTCCAGGGCGCTCGCTGGGTGGAGGTCCGCCTTCCCGACGGGCGGATCGGCTGGGTGAACGCGACCTTCCTCACCCAGGAAGTGTCCCTCCAGGCGTTCTGCGCGGACCCCCAGGTGGGCGCCCTGCTGGACCGGCTGGAGGCGGCCATCCGGGAGCGAAACGGCCCGGCGCTCGCCACGCTGATCAGCCCCATCCATGGGTTGCGGATTCACGTCAGCCGCATCAGCGATCCGGTCCTGATTCGACCGGATCAGGCGGCCACCCTCTTCACCGATGAGACGCCCATCCGCTGGGGCGTTCATCCGGCCAGCGCGATGGAGATCGTGGGGCCCTTCCGACAGGCGGTGTTGCCGGACCTTCTGGACGTCATCGACCGTCCGCACGAGCGGCATTGCGGCTTGCTGGTGCCGCCGGTCACCTACCAGCCGGCCTGGCCGGAGGCCTATCAGGCGTTCCGGTTCTACAGCCTGCACCGGCCGGGGACGCCGGGCAATGAGCTGGACTGGCGGACCTGGGTGGTGGGCGTGGCGTATGTGAACGGCCGGCCCTATGTGGCCGTGCTTATGCAGTTCTTCTGGGAGCCGTAGGGTGTCCCTCTCCCCCTCCCCGGGCGCTACAGGGCACCGGGGGAGGGGGAGAAAGCCATGGGATGGCTATTCGGTGTAATACGCCAGCCCCAGCACGCCCGGCCCGGCGTAGAGGCCCATGACCGGCGAGAAAACCGTGAGATAACACTCCCGGCAATCGAACCGCTCGAGGAGCTGCTGCCGCAGGGCCTCCGCCTCCTCCAGAGCGGCCGCGTGGAAGACCGCGGCATGGACCGGCCGGTCCCCCACATCCTGAGCCATCCGCTCCAGCATGGCTTCAATCGCCCGACGTCGTGTGCGGACTTTCGCCAGCACCTCGATACGGCCGTTTTGCAGGGTCAGGATCGGTTTGATCTGCAGCACGTCCACCGCCAGGGAGGCCAGGGCGGGCGCCCGCCCGCTCCGGATGAGGTAGGCCACCGTCTCCAGGACGGCGAAGAATCGAAGGCGCGGGCGGAGGGCCTCGACCCGGGCGACGATCTCCTCCAGCGACGCGCCGGCTTCAGCCGCCCGCGCCGCTTCCAGAACGAGGAACCCCTGGGCCATGGTGGCGGCCTGGCTGTCGATGACCCGGATGGGGACCTCGGGGACCATTCGGGCGGCCAGGAGGGCGGCGTTGTAGGTTCCCGTCATCGCCGCTGAGACATGAATGGAGACAATCCCCCCGGCCTCTTTCGCCAGCTCCCGATAGGTTTCCAGGAAATCCCCGACGGAGGGCTGGGAGGAGGTGGCCATGAGCCCTGCGCGCTGCCACTCGTAGATCTGCTCGGCGGTCACGTCGATGCCATCCCGGAAGACCCGCTCCCCCAGGATGATGCGAACGGGGACCACGCGGATGCGATGGGCTTCCACCAGCTCGGGGGGCAGGCACGCCACGCTATCGGTGACCACTGCGATCTTCGCCATGGCGCCTCTCCTGCAGGCAAACTCGGGGGGCTGGCCTCGATCTTCCGGCGTAAATCCTGGCTGGCCCCCGGGAGCTCCCCGCGTCCTTTGCGGGATGAGGGGAGGAAGAGCGGTTTTCAGGGCCTCGACCGCCGCCAGCGCAATCGGATCCGGCACAGGGGGCGCATCACTGGATCCGCGCCTCCCCATCGCTTCCAGGCCGGGCCCTTCAGGCGGATCGTCCCGGATGGCGGAACATCCAGGCCTCCCAGGAAGCCGTATCCCGGTCCAGCCAGAGGCGGCGCCAGAGCACCTGCCGACGCTCCGCCGGATCCTGGGGAAGGGGCTCCCGGTTGGCCTCCAGGCGTTTGATCACCGTGATCCCCAGCATGGCCAGCCCGCCCAGCGCCACCTCCGGCGGCCCACCGGCCAGCCATACCAGGGCGGGCAATCCGGCGATGGCCAGCAGGGCCGCGATCGCGGTGGCGTGCAGCAGGCGTCCGATGGCCAGGGCGCCGAGGATCCAGAGCGCGCCGGCCGGGAAGGTCACGACCAGCATCCCCAGGAACGGGCCGATGCCGCGCCCTCCGTGGAAGCCCAGCCAGACAGGCCAGTTATGGCCGATGACGGCGGCCAGCCCCGCCGCCACCGCCACCCCTCGAGGACGGCCGAGGGACAGCGCTCCCAGGGTGGGGACGACGGCTTTGAGGACATCGAGGAGGCCGACCGGGAGAAGGGCCCAGCGGGCCACATGGTAATACACCGCGGTCCCGCTAACGGTGCGGCTGCCCCAGTGCCGCAAATCCACCCCGCGCAGGAGACGACCCGCGAGGTAAGCCGTGGGGATCGAGCCGAAGAGATAACCGATCCAGATAAGTCCGAGATCCAGCATGGCGACCCTCCAGGCTCGG
This sequence comes from Candidatus Thermoflexus japonica, assembly GCA_002898735.1. Classification (GTDB taxonomy): domain Bacteria; phylum Chloroflexota; class Anaerolineae; order Thermoflexales; family Thermoflexaceae; genus Thermoflexus; species Thermoflexus japonica. Next base: position 4,892 of record BEHY01000087.1, on the reverse strand, counting down.
AAAGTCGAGGGCCAGCCCCCCTCTAAGCATAGCGCAGAAGTGTAGGAGAATACAACTGATGTGATGCTCCGGCGATTCTGGTTTTATGCGCACGGGGGATTTTTAAGAGCTGGAAGCCATTTTCGGCGGCCGGCCCAGCCTCAGAAGTTCCTTAGAGGATACACGGAGGGAAGAAAAAGTGGAACACGGGCCGCTCCTGACCCGGATTGCTCTCAGGGGCGGGTGGGCGCGCTTTAGGCGCGCCCACCCATACCCGAGGGAGATGCCTTATGGCAGGGGCAGCGGGATCGTCGGCGAGAGAGGGAGCTCCGGCGTCGGCATGGGCGTCGGCGTTGGAAGGACAGGCTCCGGCGTGGGGCTGGGGGTCACCGTCGGGATCGGCGTGGGGGTGGGCACAATCCCGTTGTCCACATACGTCCGAACTTCCCCCACAAACGCCTGCCCGGAGCGATTGAAGGCCGTCACCCGCAGGGCATACCATCCGGTGGGGAGATGAGAAGCATCCCAGATCGTGATCTGGCCATCCCGAACCGGCGCGAGATGCGGCCCGCTCAACCACTGCCAGGACACGCCATCCGGCCCCACGATCCCCCATTCCACGTTGTAATAGGCGAAATCCGGGATCCAGACCGTCCCCAGCACCGGGACCATCCCGCGCACCACGGTGCTTTCGTTCGGCCAGCGGATGATCACCTCGGGGATCGCGACGGTGCAGACCTCGGTCGGAGGCTGGGGGATCTGGCGCTGCTCCGCCCACCAGCGCCCCTCCTCCGGGACCACATAGAAGACCCGTTCGATCGGCGGGCCGGGGCAGCCTTCGGTGTAGAGCAGCCCGGTCGCGCCGTCGATCACCACTTTCTTCCAGAGGTCGTGCTCCGGGCCGGGCGGGGGCTGGTCGGCCGCGAAGAGCTCGATCCGCCGTCGATCCGGCGGGCAATAGGGCGAAGGCTGGGTGCCGGAATCCAGGCAGATCTCCATCTCGATGATCCCCGGGGGCCGCCGGAATTCCCGGGGGGGCAGGTTCAGGATGCGATGGGCTTCTTCCATCACGTCGTGCCATACCGGGGCCGCGCCGGTGACGCCGGTGACCCCTTTCATCTCGGAGTTATCGGCGTTCCCCACCCAGACCCCGACCACCAGATCCGGCGTATAGCCCAGCGTCCAGTTGTCCCGGAAATCGTTGGTCGTTCCGGTCTTGGCGGCAGCGGGTCGGGAGAGCTTCAGCGGGCTGTTGGGCCCGAAGGCCGCCCGGCGAGCCTCGTTGTCGGAGAGGATGTGCGTGATGAGGTAAGCGTGCTCCGGCCGCATCACCGGCTGGCCAGGCGGCGGCGTGTAGGTGTAGAGCACATTGCCGAAGGCGTCGGTGATCCTCCGAACCGGGACCGGCGGGACGCGGCGGCCTTCGTTGGCGAATGCCGCGTAAAGGCCGACCATCTCCAGAAGCGGCACCTCCCCGCCGCCCAGGGTGAGGGAGAGACCGTAATCCGGGCGGGTCAGGGTGGTGATGCCCAGGTCGCGGGCCCGCTGGAGGAAGGCCGGAAGCCCGACGAAGGCCAGCGCCTTCACCGCCGGGATGTTGTAAGAATTCCCCAGGGCATAGCGAACGGTCACCGGGCCGTGGAAGCGCCGGTCATAGTTGACCGGCTCGTAGAACCGACCCGGGCCATCCGGGAAGCGGGTGGGCACATCCCAGATCAGCGTGGCAGGGGTCCAGCCCTTCTCAAAGGCCACCAGATAGGTCAGCGGCTTGATCGAGGAACCGGGCTGGCGGGGGACGATGGCCATGTTGATCTGACCGCCATGTTCGGCGTCGTTGTAATCCGGGCTTCCCACCATGGCCAGGATCTCACCGGTGTGGGGATCCAGGATCACCACCGCGCCGTTATGCACATTTTTGTCTTTCAGCTTTTCCAGGTGCGCCCGCAGGACCTGAGCAGCCATCCGCTGAAGGCGGAGGTCCAGGGTGGTTTCCACCCGCAGGCCGCCCCGATGGAGGGCCTGGGCGTTGAGGCCGAAGGTCTGCTCCAGCCATTGCTGCACATAAAGGGCGAAGTGAGGGGCCTCGGGCGCGGGCGAGGTCATCGGAGGTTTCTCGAAAACGCGGGCGGCCATCTCCCGCGCAGCCGCCTCCGCCTGTTCCGGGGTGATGAACCCTGCCTCGATCATCAGGCGCAGGACGTCCCGCTGGCGCCGCAGGGCGCGCTCCCGGCCCTCCGGGGTGAAGGGGTCATAGAGCGCCGGGGCCTGGGGGAGGCCGGCGAGGAACGATGCCTCCGCCAGGTTCAGATCCTTCGCCGATTTCCCGAAATAGGTGCGGGCGGCGGCCTCCACACCGTAAGCCAGGTTTCCGTAGTAGATCGTGTTGAGATAGATCTCCAGGATCTGTTCCCGCGGATAACGCCGGGTGATCTCCGCGGCCAGCACGGCCTCCTTGATCTTCCGCCGCAGGGTGCGCTCGGGGGAGATCAGCAGGTTCCGCACCAGCTGCTGCGGGATGGTGCTGGCGCCGCTCACTACTTCCCCTTCCCGGATCGCCTGGTAGATCGCGCGGGCGATGGCGATGGGATCGAACCCCGGGTGCTGCCAGAACCGGGGATCCTCCGTGGCGACGGTGGCCTGGATCAGCCACAGCGAGATATCCGAAAGGCGGACCAGCTGCCGGCGGCCGCTCTGGGGGTCGGCGATCTCCCCCAGCAACTCCCCATTGCGATCCACCAGCACCAGCGAGGTCGAAAGGTTCAGCGCCCGCTCCTGCAGGGTCTCCGGGGGCGGCAATTGCATGGCCACATAGACATAACCGGCCAGGCCCACCACGCCGCCCGCCATCCCCAGGAGGAACAGGATCAGCATGGCGGAAAGCGCGATCCGCCCCCAGGCGCGACGCCGCGGTGCGGCGGAAGGCTGCGGGAGCTGCGGCGGGATCCGGGGTGGTCCCCCCGCCGGCGGCTGCGGAGGGATGCCCCGGGGGCGATCCCATCCGGGCACCCACCAGCCTGGGGTCTCGCGGATATCTCCTGTCCGATGAGGCCCACGTTCGCTCATGGTGTTCGATCTCCAGCGGGGTGCGATAGGGCCGCATCCCTGCTTTAATCAAGACGTATGCCGTCAGGCTCAGGTTCCGGGAGGCCAGCCGTGTAACTGGGTCCTCACCCGGCGCCCTTACACCGGGCGCCGGAGAGGATCGGCCATTCCCTCATCCCTGCAAAACCCGCCTGGCGAGCGCCCAGATCTCATCGAACATCTCCGGCGTGAGCCGCCCGGTCTGGGTGTTCTGGCGGCTGGGATGATAGGACGTGATCAGGGTGGGCCATCCAGGGCCCAGCGGATAGAACCCCCCGTGGCGGAAGATCGGACGGGGCCCATGGTAACCCAGAGCGCGAAGGGCGGTCAGGAAGCCCTCGGTGGCGATCTGCCCCAGGGTGACCACGACCTGGATACGGGGCAGGACCTGGAGCTCCCGGATCAGGTAAGGCCGGCAGTTCGCCTGCTCCTCCCGGGATGGCCGGTTGTCCGGGGGCGCGCATCGCACCACAGCCGTGAGATACACATCCCGCAGAACCAGCCCGTCCTCCCGATGCGTGGAAGTGGGCTGATTGGCAAAGCCTGCCCGGTAAAGGGCGGCGATCAGGAAATCCCCCGAGCCATCCCCGGTGAACATCCGCCCGGTCCGGTTCGCCCCATGGGCGGCAGGTGCGAGCCCGACCACCAGCACGCGGGCCTGGGGATCCCCAAACCCGGGGACCGGACGGCCCCAGTAGTCCCAATCCTGGAACTGCCGCCGTTTCGTCCGGGCGATGGCCTCCCGATAGGCGACCAGGCGGGGGCACCGGCGGCACTGAATCACATCCCGGGCGATCTGATCCAGAGATTCCCCCATCGGAAACTGCCTTCGAGGATTTCCGGCAGAAGTTCCACGTCGAACGCTCTTCAAGGGCTTCCAGGCCGGTTCGGCCCGGCCCCAGAGGGGCCCGTTCCGCCCGATCGATCCCCCGGGGTCCTCCGGCCCCGGGGGATCGATTTCGGTTAAACTGGTAATCAACGGCAGGCGTTGCGCCGCCGCTTCCTTCTCTCCCCGCTGCGGGGGGTAGCGCGTGCCGGCGCATGGATTCTAACCCAGAACGCCGAAAGGAGGTTACGATGGAGACCTTTGTCTCCCTGCTCCTGCTCCTCGTATGTGGCGGTCTGATCCTGGTGGCCCTTCTCGGCTCCATGATCCGGATCGTCCCGGAATACCAGCGGCTGGTGGTGTTCCGCCTGGGGAAGGTGATCGGGGCCAAGGGGCCGGGGCTGGTGCTGTTGATCCCCATTGTGGATCGGGCGATCACCGTGGATCTGCGGGAGCAGTTCCGGGAGATCCCCCAGCAGACCTCCATCACGAAGGACAACGCCCCCATCGGCATAGACTTCCTGATCTACTGGCGGGTGGTGGATCCGGTCCAGAGCGTGGTGCAGGTGCGGGATTTCGTCTCCGCCGCGGTGGGGATCGCCACCACCACCCTGCGGGCGGTCATCGGCGACATCCTGCTGGACGATGTGCTGGCCAAGCGGGAGTATATCAACCAGGCCCTGCGGGTCAAGCTGGACGAAGTGACGGAGCGCTGGGGGGTGAAGGTCACGGCCGTGGAGATCCGCGAGATCCAGCCTCCGCGGGATGTGCTGGAGGCGATGACCCGGCAGATGTCGGCGGAGCGCAACCGCCGCGCCCTGGTGACCGAGGCCGACGGCAAGCGGGAGGCGGCGGTGAAGGTCGCCGAGGGCGAGAAGCAGGCCGCCATCCTGAAGGCGGAGGGGGAGAAGGAGGCGGCCATCCTCCGGGCGGAGGGGGAGCGCCAGGCGCAGATCCTGCGCGCCGAGGGCTTCGCGATGGCGCTGGAGCGCATCTTCAGCGTCGC
>BEHY01000086.1 GCA_002898735.1 Candidatus Thermoflexus japonica | reverse complement strand
GCTGGGAGATCGGGCCCGCCTGGTCTCCGGATGGGGCGTGGGTGGCGTATCTTTCCAACGCGGATGGGCGCTGGGGGGTGTATCTGATCCCGGCCGGTGGAGGAACCCCCCGGAAGATCCTGGACCTGGGCGAACAGCTCCCGGACCCCCTGAGTCAGCGGGTCGCGTGGGGGCCCTGACGCGACCATCCCCGCCGGTGCGGGCGGGCCCGTCTTCGGTGGCCCACCCGCACCGTGGATGCCGTGGGGGAGGTTACGGCGCGCGTTCCCGCACCCGATCCGGCCAGGGCCCGCCTGGGGTCCGCGCTTTATAGCGCTGATAAAAGGATCGGGCTTCCTCCCGCTTCCCCTGATCCCACAGGGCATCGCCCAGATAGAGATACACCATGGCATCATCGGGAGCGAGGATCGTCAGCGCCCGGAGGATCGGCTCGGCCTCCTGGGGGCGATGATCCTGAACCAGCAGGGCCGCGTATTCGGTCAGCGCCTCCCGATAGATCCGGGCATAGCTCGAGGCCTGGGGATCCTGGCCAAACGCTTCCCGGGCCCACTCCTCCAGCGATCGGGGATGCGAATTCCAGTCCACGGGCAGGAAGGTTTGCCCATCCAGGCGGTAACGGAAGCTGGCGATCGAGAAGGCGGCGTGAAGCGCCCGTCGCGCCCCGGCGACATCCCCGGCCTCCGCCCGCTGGCGGGCCACGCTCATCCCCTGGCGCAGGGCCAGCGTGGCCAGCTCCGGATCGGCGTCGACCTCATTCGTAAATCCCCGGTCGTAGGCCTCGAAGGCCTCCTCCAGCTGCCCGGCCTCGATATGTTTCCGCACCTCTTCATAAGTCCGGGCGGCCAGGTCGATACGGATCGCCTCAACCTGCCGGAACTCCTTTCCATCCCAGCGGACCTCCAGCGAAACCCCCCGTCCGCCTCCCGACACGTTGACCCACTGGATGATCTGTTCGTTCTCATCGCAGAAGACATCATACAGCCGGGGGAGCCGCTCCCCCTCGCTCAGCGCATCCAGGCCGGGGGCCTCCTGTTGAAGCGATCCGTCCAGATCGAAAATCCAGAAGCCCGCGACCACGAAAATTCGATCTCCGAACCGGCACACCCCCACCGGATCCGTCTTTGTGCCGCTTAAATCAGAAATATCCTCCTTGCTCAGACGGTGGCGCTGCGCCAGCTGTTCGACGGCCCAATCATACAGCGGGTCGTAGGAAGCAGTGCCCCGCATTTGATAAAGCGCGAGGTAGAGCTCCCCCCGAAAGCCTTTCGGCGGCATCCCGGGGATCAGGCGGCCCCGATCGTCCAGACACTGGCAGGCCTTGCGGACCAGCGAGAGCGCGCCTTTAATGTGTCGTCGGGCTTCCTGGCCGTTCGCGTTCAAGGCCAGGCGGAGGCCCTGGATCATGATCCGGTTCAGGCTGGCGACAGGGAGCGGATGCTCCGGTTCTGCCTTGAGGATCGCCTGGGCGGCCGCCCAATCGCCGAGCTGGATTGCCTCTTCGAAGGTGAGGGTGATTTCCCCGGAAGAGGCGGTTGGCCCTACAGGAACGATATCCACCGGCGCCTCGGGGGTCGCGTTTTCGAGGCCCCCACGGCGAACATCGTCGGTTGGCCTCCCGGGAACGATCTCCGATGTCGGCCGGGAATCCCTCCCGGAAGCTGCGCCGGCGCAAGCGGCGCTCAGGATCACAACCCCCATCAGAAGCCAGCGCAACGTCTTCATGGGTTCTGACCTCCCAGGGCGGACCATAAGCGGATGAGGAACTCGCGGGTTGGGGCGAAATCCGGATCCTCCGCCAGGCGGCCGAGGATCTTTGCCCGGAAAGCGCGCTGGAAGTCCGGGTTCACTGCGTGGCCGCTCAAATCCTGAAGGCGGTTGAGCCACCCGGCCAGGAACTTCCGCTGGGAGGGATCTCGGGCCAGCTCCAGGTAACGGTTCAGGCGCAGATCCAGATACGCTTCCGCGGCGGCCTCCGGAGTTTCCAGGTTCCGCTGCTGAACCTCGCTCAGGAACTGGCGCGCCCGCCCTGGCCCCATATGGACGGCCGTATCCATATGCACCAGGCCCAGAGGCCGCGGCAGCTGGCCGGCTCCCGAGTGCTCCCAGAACTCGCGATAGATGGCCTGAGCCTCCTCCTCGGTGATCCGGGCGACCTCCTGCGGCGAGAGGCCGTGGCGGCGGCGGTAATCGTCATAGGTGGCCTGGGTGATGCCCATGTTCGTCGCGCCGCCCCGATCGTCCGGATCGTGGACGTATCCCCCTTCCCACCTGCGGATGAAGGCGTAGGCCTCCTCGAAGGAAGCGGCCACCGCCGCGGTGGGGAGAGCGCCTGCGGCGGCCGGCATGAGGGGCTCTCGGAGGAGCTGGGCCGCCTCCTCGAACGCGCTCTCCAGGCGGTCCAGAGCCTGCTCCAGCGTCCGCGCCAGGAGCTCCGCCTGGTCCTCCACTAGGCCCAGGTATCTTTTCTGAACGGCGTTCGCGGTCTGAAATCCCCGCCCCGGGGCGGCGTGGACCGTCTCGACCAGCAGGATGGCCGTCCGCTGGGCGCTTCGCAATCGCTCCGACCATTCCGCCCGCCACTCCCGCAGGCGCTGGATCTGTTTCCGGATCTCCTCCGGGTGGATGCGCAGAACAGCGCTCATCTCCGGCCTCCTTCCCCTTGCAGATTCAAGATTCGTCCCCCGGGCCTTCGTCCGGGCTGTCTTCGATCGAAGCGATCCGATGTCCCCTCCCTGCAGGCCCCTGAGGGGGTGTGAATTCCGTTCATAAAGATGATAGCCATGTTCCTCAGGCCATCGGGGGCTCCCCTCCCTGGGGCTTTCCGGTTTCAGGGGGTTCGCCGTCGATCCCTCTCTGGGATTTGGGGAGGCTGCAGGCATTCCCTGTGGCCCGAAAGCCTTCGGGAAGAGGCCGCTCGTGCGATCCCTGGTGAGAGCGCCGTGAATCCATCGAACTTGGCGGCGCGGGCCCGGGATGGCATACTCTGTGGGAAAGAGAAGATCCGAGCGGGGAGGTTCCGGGATGTCGCTGTCGATCGACGAACAGGTGGCGCTCCTGATGCAGGGCACCGAATACGGCGATGAGACCCTGCGCCGGACGATGGAGGCTGAGCTGCGGGAGCGGCTCCAGGAGGGGCGCCCGCTGCGGGTCTATCTGGGGGTGGACCCGCGGACCAGCGATCTGCACCTGGGGCATACGGTGCCCCTGCGGAAGCTGCGCCAGTTCCAGGACCTGGGGCATGAGGCCATCCTGGTGATCGGCACGTTCACCGCGCTGGTCGGAGATCCCTCGGATCAGCTGCGGGGGCGTGCGCTGATGTCCCCGGAGGAGGTGGAGGCCAACGCGCGCACCTACGCGGAGCAGGCCTTCCGGGTGCTGGATCCGCAGAGGACCATCATCCGTTATAACGCCGAGTGGCTTTCCAAACTGACCTTCGCCGACCTGATCCGTCTGGCCTCCCATTTCACGGTGCAGCAATTCCTGGCCCGGGAGTCCTTCGCCGAGCGCCTGAAGAGCGGCGACCCCATCTTTCTGCACGAGACCTTTTACCCGCTGATGCAGGGCTACGACGCGGTGGCCCTGCAGGCGGATGTCCAGATCGGCGGGACGGATCAGCTGTTCAACATCGTGGTGGCCGGTCGGAAGCTGCAGGAGGCCTTCGGCCAGCGGCCCCAGGTCGCGATCCTGCTCCCGCTGCTGCCGGGCACCGACGGCGTCCGCAAGATGTCCAAATCCCTGGGCAATCACATCCCCCTGAACACGACGCCGGAAGATATGTTCGGGAAGATCATGAGCATCCCCGATGAGGCGATGCTGATTTACTTCAAGCTCATCACCCGTTACCCGCCCCCCCGGATCGCGGCCGTTGAGGAGGGATTGCGCTCGGGAAGCCTCCATCCACGGGATGTGAAGATGGAGCTGGCCCGCGAGATCGTTTCGATTTTCTTTGGGGAAGAGGCGGCGGAACGGGCGGAGGCCCACTTCCGCATCGTGTTCCAGGAGCGGGCTTTCCCGGAAGAGATGCCTGTGTTCTCCCTTTCTGGCCCGCGGGCGCTGGTGGATCTGCTGGTGGCCGCCGGGCTGGCCGCCAGCCGGAGCGAGGCCCGCCGCCTGATCCGCCAGGGCGGGGTCCGGCTGGATGGGGAGACGGTTTCCGATGTGGAGGCCGTGGTGGCGGTCGACCGGCCGAAGGTGCTTCAGGTGGGCCGCCGCCGCTTCCTCCGCCTCGTGCCCGGGGGCGATGCCTGAGCCTCCTGTTCCCGGTGGCGTTTCCCTCGGGGATGGCAGGATGTTGCATGGGGAGGGGACCCCACCCGGTCCATCTTTTGCACCTTACACCAGAGAGGTCCTGTGCTATGGAAGGGAAGCGGGTTCAGGACAGCGAGGTGGTGCTGACGCAGATCATGCAGCCGGAGCACGCCAACATCCTGGGCAATATCCACGGCGGATGGATCATGAAGCTCATGGATGAGGCGGGGGCGATCGTCTCCTCCCGCCATGCCCGCCGGCCCACCGTCACGGTGGTGGTGGATTCCATCCAGTTCTGCGCCCCGGTCCACGTGGGGGATCTGGTGCATGTGCGGGCGCGCATGACCCGCGCATGGCGCACCTCGATGGAGGTGGAGATCCAGGCCGAGGCGGAGGATCTGCTGACGGGGGAGCGGCGGGTGACGGCGACGGCCTACTTCGTTTACGTGGCCCTGGATCGGGATGGTCGGCCCGCGCCGGTGCCCCCGCTGATCCTGGAGACGGAGGAGGAGCGCCGCAAAGCGGAGGCGGCGGACCAGCGCCGGGCGGAGCGCCTGGCCCGCCGGGAGAGCGTGATCACCCGGCCCGCGGCGTCGTCCATTTCGGGGGTGGAGAGCCGCTGAAGGCGGCCCCCGCCCCTCCGGAGCTCCGCTCATCGGATCCACCGCATCCAGAGCAACAGAAGAAGCGCCTCCAGGCCGATGGCCAGGCTGTTGGCCAGGGCCGGGCCCGAGGCGCCCAGGATGGAGACCAGCGCCGGGGCCATCCCCAGATACGCGGCGGTGCCTGCGGCGGCCGCCGCCAGGGGCCGGAGGAAGTCGTGGCGCGCATAGAAGGCGCGCGCGGTGAGCTCCGCAACGGTGTAGGTCAGCAACCCGGGCGCGAACATCCGAAGGGCGGCCCCCACGGCCTCCACAGAGGTCTCCCCGAAGGCTCCTCGGGCCAGCCCCCATCGCACCAGCGTCTCCCCACCGAACCACAGCGCCCCGCCGGCCAGCGCGGAGAGCATCCCGGCGATCCCCAGCGTCCAGCCCAGGTCCCGCCGCAGGGCTTCCCGATCCCCCCGGGCGGCGTGGGCGGCCAGGGTGGGGAGGAGTACAATCGCCAGGCTGGTGCTGATCAGGGTCTGGGGAACCTGCATCAGGCGCCAGCCATAAGCGAGGGCCGCCACGGCTCCTGGCTCCAGGCCGCCGATCAGGCGATAGCCCCAGGCGATCTGGAAATAGGCCAGCGACACGATCAGCGCCCGCGGGATCAGCAACGCGCCCACCCTTCGCAACCCCGCATGCCCCGGATCCAGCGCCCAGGTCCACGGCCAGCCCCGCAGCCCGGGAAGCAGCGCCAGGAGGTGGAAGAGGGCGCCCAGGATCACCCCCCACGCGAGCCCGGCGACGCCCATGGGGCGGGCCAGGAGCAGCGCGCCGAGGATCGGGCCGCCATCCGCCAGCACCGAGCCCAGGGCCGGCCAGACGAAGCGCCGGGCCGAGTGCAGCACCGCCGTGAGCACCCCGCTGAGTCCAAACAGCACTGCCACCACCCAGAGCACGCGGAGCAGGCGGATCGCCCGATCCTGCACCGGTGCGGGAAGCCCCGGCCCGAAGACCACCCGCACCCAGAAAGGAGCGCTCCAGGCGATCAGCAGCCCCGCCAGGGTCAGCGCGCCCACCGTCAGGAGCGCCACGGTGGTGGCGAGGCGGGCGGCCTCCTGGGGGTGGCGCACCGACCACATGGTCAGCACGGGCACCAGGACCACGGCCAGGGTCCCGCCGGTGAACAGGAACAGGAAATCCGGCATGACCATCGCCACATCGAAGGCGCTTTTATCCGGCCCGGTGCCGAAGCGGGCGGCGATCACCGCCTGGGCCAGGAAGCCGGTGAGCTTTCCCAGCAGGCTCAGACCCGCCACCACGGCTGCGGGTTGCAGGATCCGGCGGAGGAACCCGCGGAGCTCCTCGGACACTGCGCGAACCCCCTCAGGAACAGGTCCTTCTTCTTCCCTCCCCAGGGCGGGATAGGGCCGGGCTATCGCCCCCGCCATGGCTCGGTGTAGAAATCGAGATACGCTTCCAGATTCTGGGCCCACAGGGCATCCTCATGGCCCCCGGGATGGACCTCCAGGCGTATCGGGATCCCGCGGGCTTCGAGGATCGCCGCCAGCTGCCGGGTTCCCGCCAGCGCCCAATCGGCGTCGCCGGCGTCCAGATAGATCCGCAGCCCCCGCAGATCCGCTTCCTGGGCCAGCTGGAAGGGATCATAAGCCGGCGGGGCCTCATTCACGCTCAGCGCCGGGCTGTGTCCTCCAACGCTGGCGAACGCCTCCGGATGGCGCAGGGCGATCTCCAGCGCCCACACGCCGCCCCGCGAGATCCCGCCGATCGCCCGGGCCCAGCGGGCCGGCTCGATGGGATAGCGGGCTTCGATCTGCGGGATCAGAGCCTCCATCATCACCGCCTCCACCGATCCGGGCCCACCGCTGGTGTAGAGATACAGATCGTCCGGGAACCCCGGCAGCACGATCAGGAAAGGCGGCCAGCGCCCCGTCCGGATCCCCTCCGTCACGGTCTCATCGATCCCCAGCTGATCCCAGTGGGTCTGATCATACGGATAACCATGGAGGAGGTAGAGCGCCGGGTAACGCCGGGCCGGATCCCGACAGGGAGGGAGATATACCTGATAGGGGATCTCCACGCCGAGGGCGGGGATCGGGATCGAACCGGCTTCCCAGCGCCCCGGCTCACACGTGGGGGTCGGGGAGGGCGTCGGCGTGGCCGTCGGCGTCGGGGTTGGGGTAGGCGTCGAGGTCGGGGGGATCGGGGTCGCGGTCGGCGTTGGGGTGGGCGGGGGAGAGAGATCGACCATGGCCTGCGGCGTCAGAAGCAGCGCCAGGTTCAGCGTCAGCAGCATCCCGATGAGGATCAGCCAGCTGGGCCTTCGCATCGCGAGGGACATCCGGGTCAGGGATCCTGGGTCCTTCTATCGAACCACCGCATGCGGATAGCGGGCCATCGCATCCTCGATCCGAACCCGCCAGCGGACATCCAGCGGCTCGGGGAGCCGGTTCAGCGGGAAGAACCCCACCTCCAGGGATTCGACGCCGTCCGCCTGAAGGCGGCCGCCCATGATGCGGGCTTCGAAGCAGGCGACCACCGGCTGGGAACGATCGCCGTTCGGGTAAGTGAACGTCCACGCCGGATCCGTATACAGGCCCACCAGGCGGGTCGGCTCCACCTGTAGCCCTGTCTCCTCCGCCACCTCGCGGATGAGCGTCTGGTCGATGCGCTCCCCGATCTCCATGATCCCGCCGGGCAGCCCCCACTCGCCGTTATCCTCGCGGCGCTGCAGGAGGATCGCCCCCTGCTCGTTGAAGATCACGGCGCTGGTGGCGGGGACCACCAGGGTAGCCGGGCCGACCCGTTCCCGCAGACGCCGGATGGTTTCTCCGGGTTTCCGGGCCGGCTGCCCGGGCGCGCCGTTCCGGAAGGCTGCCGCGGGATCCGCCCGCCGATAATCGGCGATCATCGCGGCATACCATCGCGGGAGAGGCGGGAGCGCTTCCAGGGGGAACCATTGCAGCGCCTGGGACTCCCGTCCATCCGGGCGCAGGGCGCCCCCGGTCGGACGCGCCAGGAAACAGGCGGTCACCGGGTGGACGATATCGCCGTTCGGGTAACGGACGATGAACTCGGGGGACGTATACAGGCCGATCAGTTTCCCGGCCTGGATGGTCAGGCCGGTTTCCTCCTCGACCTCGCGATGGAGGGCCTGGAGGAGGGATTCCCCGGGCTCCATCACGCCCCCGGGCAGGCCCCATGCCTCGAAGTCCGTCCGCCGCTGCAGGAGGATGCGCCCGGCCTCGTTTACGATCAGGGCGGTGGCGTAAACCAGCCAGACCGGTTCCGATCCGATATGCTGTCGCAACCAGCGAACGTAGTCCATGCGCGCCGACATGGCCTTTGAGGAATGGCGCGGAGGGCGGCGAAGCCCGGTTTCCCGGGCTGAAAATAAATCGGGCGCGGCCTGCACCGCGCCCGTGGCAGGTGGCCCCGGCGGGATTTGAACCCGCGATCTCTGCCTTGAGAGGGCAGCGTCCTGGACCGGGCTAGACGACGGGGCCACGGTCTTTCGGTTTTAATCTTACCTTGAGCGGTTCTCTCCGTCAAGGCAGAACCCGCGCGGCCCCCCGGGGAGGGCATGCGGGATGCATGCGGGTGGCGGTGTCGATCAGGCGGCCATCGATGGCGATAAACTGGAACACGATGCGACATGCATCCGCCTCCACCCGCATCGCCCCGTATTGCTCTCGGTAGCGAACCCGGCTGCCGGGGATAGGGGTGCGGAACGGGTAGCGGGCCGGATGCCCCCCCAGGCCGTTGACGAAGTAGAGGATCCCGTCCCGCTCGATGCGCTCGTAGACGTGATCGTGCCCGGCGAGGACCGCTGTGACCCCCCAGGCGGCGAAGGGCCATTGCAGCGCGGGGGTGGGGCCGTGGAGGCCGGAGGAGTAGGGTGGATGATGGAGGATCACCAGCCGCCATGGGGCATCCGTGGTCTGCAGCTGCGCCTCGAGCCAGTGCGCCTGGCGGGAGCTCGCGGTGATCCCATCCGGCTCGTGGGGGTCGCTGTCCAGGACGAACAGGTGCACGGGGCCCCAGCGGACGTCGTAGTAGCGCTCGTTTCCGGGCAGGGAGAAGTAATCGAAATAGGCCCGCGCGCCGGCCGTCGCCCAGTCGTGGTTGCCCAGGGCGGGGAAGAAACGGTTGCGGTCGGCGCCAGGGCCGTAACGGCCCCGGTAGGGGGCGATGAACATGTGATAATAGCGCCCGATATTGGCATCCATGGTCCGGGCCTCGCCGCGCGGGTAGTTGTTATCCCCGGTGGTGACGATGAAATCCGGGTTCCAGCTCCGGACCAGCCGGGCGACCGCCTCGGCGGGCGGCCCGGCCTGCCCGTAGTCGCCGATCACCGCAAAGCGCACCCGCTCGGGGGGAGGGGCGGGCGCGACGACCCTGGGCGCCATATCCCCGGTGGCGCCGGGCTCCACGCAGGCCAGCGCCCCGAGCAGGAAGAGGCAGCGGATCACGCATCCCCACCCGCGCATCGTCCCGATCG
>BEHY01000085.1 GCA_002898735.1 Candidatus Thermoflexus japonica | reverse complement strand
ATCTGCGCCTCCTCCAACCGCCTCACCCGCTCCTCCGTCTGGCGCTGGGCCTCGGCCAGCTGCCTCACCTGCTCCTCCGTGCGCCGCTGGGCCTCCGCCAGAGCCGCCACCGCCTCCTCCAGCCGCGCCAGCCGCTCCTCCGCCTGACGCTGGGCCTCGGCCAGCCTCGCCACCGTCTCCTCCAGCCGCGCCAACCGCTCCTCCGTCCGGATCTGCGCCTCCTCCAGCCGCGCCAGCCGCTCCTCCGCCTGACGCTGGGCCTCGGCCAGCTGCCTCACCTGCTCCTCCGTGCGCCGCTGGGCCTCCGCCAGAGCCGCCACCGCCTCCTCCAGCCGCGTCAGCCGCTCCTCCGCCTGACGCTGCGCCTCGGCCAGAGCCGCCACCGCCTCCTCCAGCTTCGCCAGCCGCTCCTCCGTCCGGATCTGCGCCTCCTCCAGCTTCGCCTGATTCGCCGCCAGATCTGCAAAGCGCCGATCGACCTCCAGGCGAGAGCGGACGAACTCCTCGGCCTGGCGTTCCTGGACCCTCACCAGAGCCTGGATGGAAGCCGTTATGGTTTGCAACGCAACCAGCAGGGAGGAGAGGAGCCGCGTTTGCTCCTGCTGCTGGCGGGCGACTTCCGCCAGCACGGTGCCGATAGCAGCCTGCAATGCCTGTACCTGCGCGGGCAGAACCACCATCTCCTCGCCCAGCAGGAGCTGGCGCAGGCGCTGGCGCCATTCCGCGTTCTCTTCCAGCAGGCGAATCAGATCGTCGAAATCTTCCACTGTGAGCGCCATCCTTCAACTCCCTTCTGGGGGTAGCACCAGACAATGTCATTTTATATCAGTGACGGAAATGTCGCCTTCCCGTGAACACCATCGCAATCCCCCAGCGATCGGCCGCCTCGATCACCTCGGGATCCCGAATGGAGCCCCCGGGTTGAATGATCGCGGTCACCCCGGCGGCCGCAGCGACCTCCACGCCATCCGGGAAGGGGAAGAAGGCATCGGAAGCCAGCACAGCGCCTCGGGCACGCTCCCCCGCCTTCATGACGGCGATGCGCACCGCATCTACGCGGCTCATCTGCCCCGCGCCGATCCCCACCGTCTGGCCTTCGCGGGCCAGCACGATCGCGTTTGAGCGCACGTGGCGGACCACCCGCCAGGCGAACGAAAGCGCCCGCCACTCGGACTCCGCGGGCGCCCGGCGGGTAACCATCTCCCACGCTTCCGGGTCATCCTCCCCCATGTCGGGGGTCTGGACCAGCAACCCGCCGAGGGCGCTCCGGATTTCGATGAGGGAGGTTCCCGCCTCCCGCATACGGATCACACGGCACGTCCTCTTCCGCGTCAGGCGCTCCAGCGCCTCAGGCTGATAGGCGGGGGCCGCGATCACCTCCAGAAAGACCCCAAGCAGCGCCCCGGCGGTCTCGGCATCAACCGTCGTGTTGAAGGCGACAATGCCTCCATAGGCGCTCTCCGGATCGCTCTCCAGAGCCCGCTGGAAGGCCTGCGCCGGGGTATCCGCCACCGCGGCCCCACACGGATTGTTATGCTTGACGATGACCGAGGCCGGCGCGGGGAGATCCTGCACCGCCCGCCAGGCCGCCTCCAGATCCAGCAGGTTGTTGTAGGAGAGCGGTTTCCCCTGGAGCACCTCGAACGGAAGGGAACGGAGAGGATCCAGATAGAAGGCTCCGGCCTGATGAGGGTTCTCCCCATAGCGCAGAGCGATCGCCGGCCGCGCGGCGAGGAGCAGACGCTCGGGGAGCGACCCGGAGCCCGGGTCCTCCGGTTCCAGATATCGGGCGATCATCGCATCATAACAGGCGGTCAGCTGGAACGCGCGGGCCGCCAGGCGCCGCCGCAGCTCCAGGGGAACTTCCCCGCCCTGGCGAAGGGCCTCCAGGACGAGAGGGTAATCCGCGGGGCTGCTGCACACGATCACCCGGGCGAAATTCTTCGCGGCCGCCCGCAGGAGCGCCACGCCGCCGATGTCAATGGCTTCGATCGCCTCCTCCAGGCCCCCTCCCCGGGCCGCCTCTTCGAAGGCGTAGAGGTTCACCGCCACCAGGTCGATGAGCTGCCCGCCGATGGCGGCGAGCTCCGCCAGATCCCCCTCCGTGGGCCGGGCCAGGATCCCGGCGTGCACCCGGGGATGGAGGGTCTTCACCCGCCCCCCCAGGATCTCCGGAACGCCCGTCCATTCCTCCAGGGAGGTTACCGGGATCCCCGCCGCGGCGAGGGCCTGAGCGGTTCCCCGCGTGGCGAGGATCCGCCAGCCCAGCCCGACCAGACCCCGGGCGAACTCCACCAGCCCGCTCCGATCCGTCACGCTGAATAGAGCATAACGCTCCTTCACCGATCGTCCCCCTGAGGATCAGGATTCTCCGGGGCCGACCCGGCCCCCAAAGCCCCCAGCGGGAAGAACGCTGCCCGGCGGGGAGCCTGCCCCCACGTCGCCGCGCCGCGCAGGGGCGGGTCGAGGAAGAGATATTTCGGTGACAGAAAACTTTCCGGGGCGGACCCGCCTGCAGGGCGTCTCCCCGCCCCGAAAGCAGGGAAAGCGCGGGGGATTGTCCATCGGGGCCTCTCGCCCTCTGCGCCCGCCTGACCACCTGGAGCATTACCCCTTCAGGAACTCCTCGATCGCGGAGCGACTGATCCGGTAGGTGGCGCCGATCTTGCGGGCCTTCAGCTGTCCGGATTCGATCAGCTGCAGGACGTCCTCCGGGGATACCTTCAGATAGGCGGCGGCCTCCTCCACCGTCATCACCTCTGGCACCGCCGCGGGCGCCGCCGGTCGGGCGGTCATCCCCTGAAACAGCTGGCTGAAAAACTGAGCCAGCCCGAAACCCGCCCCCGCGCCCACGCCCGCCGCGGCCAGCCCGCCCAGCTCCTGTTGCGCAGCCTCCCGCAGGGCGTCCGCGGCCTGCAGCTGCGCATAGGTCTGCACATCCAGCAACCCCATCGCCCGCAGCTCCTCGATGGTCTTCGAGGAGGGACGGAGGGACTGCACATAGAACGCCTTCAGATCCAGGCCCAGCGCCCCGAAGTCATCCTGCGCCCGGGCCCGCACCGCCGCGCCCAGCTCCTCAAAAAAGCCTGCGAGATCCACCACCGGCCGGTTGAAATTCCCAACGACATCGGCCAGCTTGCTCACCAGGATGCTGCGCAGGTAATCCACAATGCGCTCCGTCTCGTAGAGACGCTGGACCCCTACGATCTTATTGACGAACAGCTGGGGGTCCCTCACCTGGATGGCGAAGGTGCCGTGGCCCTGAAGCAGGACCACGCCCAATCCCATGCCCGGGTTGCGGACCACAATCGGCTCGGGGGTTCCCCATTTCAGATCCACAAACTCCCGGGTGGAGACGAAATAGACCTCAGCCGTGAAGGGAGAACGGCCGCTGAAGAGCGGCCCCAACAGGTTGATCAGGAGCGGGATGTTGGCGGTGGTGAGGGTATGACGGCCGGGGCCGAACACATCCAGGGCCCTCCCATCCCGGAAGAAAACCGCCACCTGGCTTTCCCGCACGATGAGCTGGGAGCCCAGGCGGAAATCCCCGGACCCTTCCTCGGGGAACCGTCGGACGATCTCCCGGCCCGTGTCATCCGCCCATTCGATCACATCGAAGATCCGCGGCATCCCGGCGCTCCTTTCTCCGTCAGCGGGGTGTTCTCTCGATCCGAACCCGGCGGCATGATCTCCGCACATTCAGTCTAATGGAAGAACGACCGGAACGCCACCAGGAAACCGATCGCCACCACCGTCCGCCGCACCCAGATGCGATCGACCCGACGCGCGACGGCGGCGGACGCATAGCCCCCGGCCAGCGCGCCGATCGCCATCCACAGCACATCCCCCCAGAGCACCGCGCCGGACCGAATGAAGTAAAGCGCGGCGATCCCGTTGATGGTAAACGCCAGCACGTTTTTCAACCCGTTCATCTGATGGATATCCGTCAGCCCCATCAGTTCCAGGGCGGCCAGCATCAGGATGCCGATCCCGGCCCCAAAGTAGCCTCCATAGAACCCCACCAGGAGCTGGAAGAAGACGAGAGCGGCCCACCGCCGGGCGGAGATCGAAGTCGTGGACCGCGGCAGCCACCGCTGGAGCCGCGGGCCGATCATCAGAAGGATCGTGGCGAACAGCAACAGATAAGGGATGATTCCCCGGAACGTCCGTTCAGGCGTGTGAAGCAGCACATACGATCCCAGGAACCCGCCGATCAGGGAAGGCCAGAAGAGGATCAGCAGCCAGTGGCGGATCCGTTTCAGCTCATGGCGGAACCCGAAGGCCCCGGCAAGGGATCCGGGGAGGAGGGCCACCGTGTTGGTGGCGTTGGCCAGGATGGGATGACGGCCCAGCCACAGCAACGCCGGGAAGGATATCAGGGTCCCCCCGCCCGCAATGGCGTTCATCGCCCCGGCGATGAACGCGGCGATGAAGACGATGGGCGCATCTCGCATGAGGCCCCTCCATCAGGCCCGGGATTCACACGAATGATTTTACCAGAGGGGGCCTGCACAGCGGGTCTTGGACAAGGAAGACAGAACGACCCTTTCCTCACGAGGACACCAACGGCGTAACTCCTACGGGAGAACCGCAGGGCGCACCCGAGGCCACAGGTGGATGGCAAAGGCGAGGACCCCCAGCGCCTCCAGCCCACTCCCCAGGGCAAGCCCGATCCCCCATCCGGCCGCTCCCGCCAGGCCGGCGCTGAGGACACCGGCGTTCAGCAGCCCGAAGGAGGCCCAGGCCCACCCCGCCCGCCCGCGTGGATCCCCCGGGCGCTCCAGGGCGAACCGCGGGAAGATCCAGTAGGCCACCCCGAAGGCCAGCTGAACCGTCCAGCCGATGAAGAGGGCGTGGATATGCCATGGGAGCAAACGCATCACCCCCGGCGCATAAGGGAACGCCTTGTGGGCCAGCATCAGGCCGCCTATAAGGAAACCGAGAGCCAGATGCCCCAGGGCCATCCGGATCATATAACGGCTCAACGGCGGCATCTCACTTCCCCTTCACCCGAGGCCAGAGCAGCCCCACGAAGATCCATCCGGCCGCCACCAGGGTCAGCGCGCTCAGCAACAGCCCCCAGCGGGCGACCGGCTGGGGATCCACCGCCACCCACGGCTCGCAGATCGCCCGCAGGATCAGCCCGCCGTTTAACAGGAAGAAGACCGCCCAGGCCAGGGCTTCATTCCCCCGAGGGCGCTCCTTCGAGAGGGGTGGGAACATCCACCAGGCCACCCCGATGATGAACTGGGCCACGCCGCCGAGCATGAACAGGTGGAAATAAACCGGGCTGGCGGCGGCCAGGACCGGGGGCAGCTCCACGATGCGCCCCAGCCCCAGAAGCCACCCCAGGAGCAGGGCCAGGATCAGATGGATCAGCGCAGCTCGAAGGAACCACCGGGTCAGGCGCGGCATCCCCGCCTCCGACAGCGGCCGTCTACGGAGCGGCCAGCCCTCACGGCCACCCGCGAACCATGAAAATCGCGAACCCCATCGCCGTCAGGCTGGCCAGCAGCGTCAACCGGGCCAGCCACGAGGCCCGGAGCCGCCAGCGTGCCGCTTCGGCCCCGTCCGGATCCGAGGCGAGGGCCCGGGTCGCTCGAGGGCCAGCCCAGAAATCATGCAGCACGTTCAACCCGATGATCAGGGCCACTGCGAGCAGCTTCCCGGCCAGCGCCCGCCCGAAAGCGCCCCCCCAGAACGCCGGATCCAGCGCGAGCTCCAGGGTCACCCCCCGGGCCACCAGGTTGATCAGGCCCGTCAGGATCAGAATCCCCAGCGTGATCCAGCCCAGGGTCCGAAACCGCAGGCCCAGGGCCTGTAGAAGCGCCGGGGAGAGGGCGCGGAACGCCGGCTGGCGGACGACCGGGACGACCGCCAGAGCCAGGAAAAGCTGCCCTCCGATCCAGAAGATCGCAGCCAGCAGGTGCAGGCCCACCCCGATGAAATAGAGGCTCCGCATCGATCTTGCCTCCCCGCCGGGGATCCCCATCCAGGATCCAGCATACCCCGACGCCCCCAGCGACACCTTGCTTCGAGTCAAAGATCGAGGGAGCGCTTCCTCCATCACGATCGGGAAGGTCCAGTATGGGAAAGAGAATGGGCAGTGGCAAACGCTCACCCTGGCGGAGCCCTTCCGGTTCCCGGATTTCCAGAACGCCCGAACCGTAGAAGCAGCGCGCTTCGGGCGGGAGGAATCACCAGGCGAGGTCCGGACCCGAGTGGTTATCGCCCGGGATCGCTCGGGGCGTCTGGCGCTGGCCTTCTGGATCGACGAGACCGATCTTCGGATCCATCAGGGGATGATGGCGGGTCTGGGGCACTTCATGGTCCAGCGCTACCGCGATTTCGACATCCCGCTATCGATCGAGCCGCCGGCGGATGTCCCTCGCTCCCCCTGAGCCGACACGCGAGAAGACCCTCCTCCCTCACTGCGGCCTGTCGCTCTCATGGCGAGCCGTGGCCCTGCGGCAATCCCTCCGCCAGCCATTCAGCGAGATGCATGGCGCGAGCCGGATGGCCCTGGCGATGCAGCCCGCCACCGATGTGCATCAGGCAGCTCCAGTCGCATCCCAGGACGACCTCCGCGCCCGTGGAGCGGATCGCCTGGATTTTCCGGTCGAGCATCGCCCCGGAAACCTCTTCGAAGTGCACGGAGAAGAGGCCGCCGAACCCACAGCAGGTTTCCGCCTCCGGCAACGGGTGATAGGTCGCCCCGGTCGCCCGGATCAGGCGCTCCGGCGCCTCCCGCACCCCCAGCATCCGCAGGAGATGGCACGAAGGATGATACGTCACCGTCCCTTCCCGTCGAACGCCCAGGTCCTGGATCCTCAGCACGTCCACCAGATACTGGCTGAGCTCATAGGTCTGTGCGGCCAGCGCCTCCCAGCGCGCGTGAAGGGGATGCCCTTCCAGCAACACGTGGTAGCCGTGACGGACCATCGCCGCGCATGAGCCGGAGGGAACCACCACCGGGAGCTCGGGGTCAAAGGTCCGGACCCAGTGTTCGGCCATGGCCCGCGCCTCCTTCCATCGCCCGACGTTGAAGGCGGGCTGCCCGCAGCAGGTCTGGGCCTCGGGGAAGCGCACGGCGACCCCGACTTTTTCCAGCAACCGAACCGTTGCGATCCCGATCTCCGGCCGCAACCAGTCCACCAGGCATGTGACGAAGAGCTGAACCGTCTGGCTCATCCGGCCTCCTCGATCAGAAGGGCGATCACCTCCTTCGGCCCGTGCACACCCAGCGTGAGCGTCTTCTCGATATCCGAGGTCCGGCTGGGGCCGGTGATCGCGATCATCGCGCTGCTCTCCTCCACCCATTCCATCAACGCCCCCGACGCCCGGGCCTCCGCCAGCCAGGCGGCCAGGCATGGAAAGACCTGGGCCCGTCGGACCAGGGCGATGTGCACGGGGGGGAGCAGGGACGCGCAGCGCATCCCGCCGGCGCCTCCCGCTACCCACAACGTCCCCGTGTCCGCAAAAGCCGCCACCACATCGGTGATGCCCGCCTCCGCCGTCGCCCAGCGCCCCAGCCCGAGATAGCGCGGCCCCTCCTCCCGGGGAAGGTTGCCGCTCATCACCGTCAGCCCCGCATCCTCCAGGGCCGGGATCAGGCCTGGATAGGAACGCGCCGTGCGGGCGTCCGTCAGGACGTGCCGGACCTTCCGTTCCCGCAGCCGGCCGATCACCTCTCGAATCGCTTCCGCCTCCGTTGCACACCGAGCCGCCTGAACGCCGATCCCGGCCCAGGAAGCCCACAACCGCTGAACCGCGGCCTCGCTCCCCGGCGGGGCGTCCAGCGGCAGGGCAGGCGCTGGCTCGAGCGGAACGGCCCGATGGGTGACCCGACGCCGCACGGCCTCCAGCACCGGATGGTTCATTCGCCACCTCCCCTCCGGGATGTCCACCAATCCCGAAAGGCAGGCCGCTGGGGAACCGGAAAGTCTCGAACCGTCGTCCAGGCCCGCAGCGGCCCGATCCCCCGGCGCAGCCAGCCTTCCCGTCCCAGGCGGCGCAGGAGCTCCATCGCCCAGCGGCCTGCACGCGTCCATAGCGAGGGATGACGGGCCGCATGGGCATACAGTTGCAGCCCGATCCGTTCCCATGCCGGCAGCAACCTTCCCGCCCGCATCTGCCGCCAGCGGACCAGGAGATCCGGGATCGGGATGCGCACCGGGCAGATCTCCTGGCAGGCCCCACACAGGCTGCTGGCGTAAGCGAGCTCCGCGCCGTTTCCATCCCCCAGCATCGGCGTGACGATGGACCCGATCGGGCCGGGATACACGCTGCCGTAGGCGTGGCCCCCGATCGCCCGATAGACGGGGCATGCGTTCAGGCAGGCGCCGCACCGGATGCAATACAGCGCCTCCTCCAGCGGCGTCCCCAGCCAGCGGGAGCGGCCGTTGTCCACCAGCACCACATGGAGCTCCTCCGGCCCATCCGGCTCCCCCCGACGGCGGGGGCCGGTCAGGAAGGAGGTGTAGGCGGTGAGGGCCTGGCCGGTGGCGCTGCGGGCCAGCACCCGCAGCAGGATCTCGGCGTCCTCCCATGTGGGCACCACCCGCTCGATGCCCATCAGGGCCACGTGGATCGGCGGCAGGGTGGTCACCATGCGGCCGTTGCCCTCGTTGGTCACCAGCACTATGGTTCCGGTTTCCGCAATCCCGAAGTTCACCCCGCTGATCCCCATCCGGGCGTCCAGGAAGACCTGGCGCAGGGCGCGGCGGGCCGCCGCGGTCATCTCCGGGATCTCGTCGGTAGGGGGCATGCCCAGATGCTTCTGGAAAAGCCTCGAGACATCCTCCCGACGCTTATGGATCGCCGGGGTGATGATATGGGAAGGCCGTTCTCCGGCCAGCTGGATGATGAACTCCCCCAGGTCGGTTTCCACCACCCGGATCCCGGCCGCCTCCATAGCGTGGTTCAGGCCGATCTCCTCGCTGACCATCGATTTGCTTTTCGCCACCATAGCGACGCCCCGGGATCGGGCCAGATTCACGATGTAATCGCAGGCCTCGCGAGCGGTGACGGCCCAGAGGACCTTCCCGCCGCGTCGCTCTACTTCCCGCGCGAACTGTTCGAGGTAGCGGTCCAGATGAGCGATGGTATGGGCGCGGATCGCGCGGGCGCGATCGCGGACCGCCTCAGCGTCCGGGAGATCCGCAAACGCCTTCGAGCGGCTGACGAGGAAAGAGGGGACGGCCCGCTGCAGAGCTTCCTGAAGCGTCGCGTTCTCCAGGCCTTCCCGAATCCGGGATCGAAAAGCCGGGCTGGGGATGGACATCCGGATCGCCTCCAGAAGGGCCTCGGTTTGAGTTTAGCGCAGATCGCTTCATGGCCAATCGGGATCCTGGACAAACAGGCGGAGCCTG
>BEHY01000084.1 GCA_002898735.1 Candidatus Thermoflexus japonica | reverse complement strand
GGTCCTCCCCCGGCCCGCAGGCCGCCTCCGCCTGCTCCAGGAGGTGGAGGGCCGCCTCCGGCCGGCCGGCATCCACCATTACCTTGGCCTGATAAAGAAGCAGACGGGGGGCCTGTTGGAGGCGTGTGAGAGGCAGAGCCCGGAACCATCGGCCCAGCGTCTCCAGGCGCCCGGCGGCGTAAACGCCCCGCACCGCCCCCTCCATGGCCTCCACCGCGGCCTCCAGGTCCCCGGCCTCCAGGAAGTGGGCGACGGCGGCCTCGGCGTCGCCGCGCCCGGCGAACCAGTGCCCCGCCTGCCGGTGCAGGAGCCGGTAGCGCTCCGGATCCCGCTCCCGCAGGTAGAGGTTGAGGAACTCCCGGAAGAGATGATGATAGCGATACCATGGCCCCTCGGCGGTGGTCTCCACCTGGATCAGGAAGAGCTGGCGCCGGTCCGCCTCCTCGATCCATTGGGCGGAATCGGAGCGGCCCCGGATGGCGTTGCAGGCGGCGACGTTGAAGAGGGGGAGGATCGCCGTCTCCAGGAGGAACGCCTGGAGCTCCGGGGGCTGGCGGGCGAAGACTTCCTCCTCCAGGTAGCGATAGAGGGTCCCCGGCTCGCCGGGCCGGAGGGTCGGTCGGGTTCCCGCCTCGCGGAGGCCCTGGGCCAGCAACAGGATGGCGGTGATCCACCCTTCGGTCTCCTGGGCCAGGGCCTGGGCCTCGGCCTCGGAGAGCTCCATGGCGTAGTGGCGGGTGAAGAGGGCGTGCACCTCCTCGGGGGTGAAGGCGAGGTGCTGGGCGCCCAGACCGATCGCCTGCTGGCGGGCCACCAGGCGGGTCAGCGGCAGGCCGTGGGGGCCGCGGCTGGCCAGCATGATGTGGAGGTGTTCCGGCGCGTGCTCCAGGAGATGCCGGACCACGATCTGGATCCCCGGATGCTCGGCCACCACGTGGTAATCGTCCAGGACCAGGACGAAGTAGTCGGGGATGTTCTCGAGCATGTCGTTGATCATAGCGGTGGCCACGGCATCGGGAGGGGCCCCGGACCGCAGGACGCCCAGGGTGATGCGGCCGAAGGTGGGGAACCGCTCGCGGAGGGCGGCGACCATGTGCTCCACGAAGCGGTGGGTGTTCTGGTCCGTCTCATCCAGGCTATACCAGGCGACGGGCAGGTCCGTGTCGTGGTAGAACTGGACGAGGAGCGCCGTCTTCCCGTAGCCGGCGGGCGCGGAGATCAGGATGAGGGTTTTATCGATGTGCTCGTGGAGGAAGTCCAGCAGGCGGGGACGATCCAGCAGCGGCCCGCGCCGCACCGGCGGGTAGATCTTCGTTCTGGCGATCGGGAGCTCGGTGACCATCACGCCCCCCGGGTGAATCACGCCCGCCCCGGAATTCAAGGCCCGGGCGCAGGAAGCCTTTTACCCAACGCTCCGACCCGCTCTGCGCGCCTGGCCAGGGATTCCGGTTCACTGTGGTTGGAAAGGCGTTAGCAACATGAGTATAACGGGAAGGATGGGCTTCGGGCAAGATCCCTGCCGGCGCGTTTTCGTAGAAGGGTTCTCCCCCTTTCCCCGGGGCCTTTCGGAACCGTGGGGAAGGGGGAAGGCGGCCCGCCCGGCTCAACGCCCCACGCAGGCGCGGACGTGGTTGCTTTCGGCCTCGTTGCCGGCTTTGTCGTAGGCCTTCACCCAGAACTCGTGGCAGCCCAGCAGCCGATCCCGCTCCACCTGCCGGAAATACCATTTGGCGTTGAAGGGCGGCACATCCCGCACCGCGAACGGCTGGCCGTCCACGTAGAACTCCACCCGATCCATGGCGTAGTTGTCCGAGACCTCCGTGTTCACGCTGATCCACTCGTCGGAGAGCCCGTAGCGTTCTCCCTCCCGGGGATACACCACCCGAACCGAAGGCGGGGTGTGATCCACGGTGACGGGCACTACGGCGGTGTGCACGCTGCCGTCGTGGCGGACCACGGTGAGCTGCAGGGTGTAGAGGCCGTCGGCGAAGCCTGCGGTATCCCAGTTCTCCAGCTGGCCGTTATCCACCGGGTTTCCGTGATCCGGCCCGATGGGGATCCAGGCGGTGGGGTTCAGGCCGGCGCCCACGGCCACCCGGTAGAAGGCCACGTCGCCCCGGGCGTTGCCGATAATGGGGACGATCCCCCGCACATAGGCGTAAGGGGCCGGGTTCAGGATGGCCACGTCCCCGACAGGCTGAGCGAACTGGGTGTCGTATTCGGTAGGCGGCTGGGGGATGCCGGCCTCCCGGGCCCAGCCCAGGGCCTCCGGCGGGACCACCAGGAAAACCCTTTCCTCAATTTTATCCGGCGGCGTGCTGGCGGTGGCCAGCTTCCCCGTTTCCCGGTTGATGAGGAAGGCCTGGTGGAGGTCACAGACCTCCTGGGGCTCGGTGCCGGGGATGAACAGCTCCCGCACCGTCGGGCAGTAAGGGCCGGGGAGCTTCCCCGAAACCGCACAGATGGTCTTCTCGATCAAGCCCGGCGGCCGCTGGAAGGGCTCCACGGGCAGGTTCCGGTGGGCGTATTCCATCACGTCGTGCCAGATGGGGGCCGCCCCCGCGATCCCCGACACGTTCCGCATCGGGCTGTTGTCGGTGTTCCCCACCCACACCCCCACGGCCAGCTGCGGCGTGTAGCCGATCGTCCAGTTATCCCGGAAGTCGTTCGTCGTCCCGGTCTTCACCGCGGCGGGCCGGGAGAGCTCCAGCACGTTCCTCCGTCCGAAGGCCTCCCAGCGCGCGGCGTTGTCTGAGAGGATGCTGGTCATCAGATAGGCGACCCGCGGATCCAGGATGGCCTGCACCTCGGGCTGGCGGTATTCCCAGAGGACCTTCCCATCGGCCGTTTCCACCCGGAGCACGGGGACCGGATCCAGCTCCCGGTAGCCGGGCCGGCGGCGCTCCTCGGGGACGGGCGCGCCGGCCATGAAGCCGTTGTTGGCGAAGACGCTGAAGGCGTAGACCATATCGATCAGGCGGACTTCGCCGCCGCCCAGGGTGAGGGCCAGGCCGTAGTAATCCAGCCCCTTATCCAGGGTGGTGATGCCCATGCGGTGGGCGAGGCGGATCACGTTGGCGATCCCGGCCATCTGCAGGGCCTCCACCGCCGGGATGTTGTAACTGCGGGCCAGGGCCAGCCGCATGCGCTGCGGGCCGTGGAATTTGCGGTCGTAGTTCTCCGGGGCGTAAGGCGGCATCCCGGGGCCCTGGTCGAAGGTCTTGGGGACATCCCAGAACAGGTGGGAGGCCGGGACGCCCTGGCTGAGCAGCGTGGCGTAGGTGAACGGCTTGAAGGAGGAGCCCGGCTGCCGCAGCCCGTCGACCGCCACGTTGAAGCGGCCATCGATGGATTCATCCCAGTAATTCACGCTCCCCACCATCGCCAGGATCTCGCCGGTCCTGGGGCGGATGGCCACCAGGGCGCCGTTGGTCACGTTGCGGTTTTCGGACTTCAGCTTCTCCACGTGGCGGCGGACGGCCTCCTCCGCGTATTGCTGGAGGTCCCAGTCCAGGGTGGTGTAGACCCGCAGCCCGCCCCGGTTCACGAGGTCCGGCCCGAAGCGCTCCTCCAGCCAGCGGCGGACGTAGATCGAGAAGTGGGGGGCCTTGATGTCGAAGCGCTCGGCGGGCTTCCGCCGGATCTGGATGGGCTGCGCTTTGGCGGCCGCAGCCTGCTCCGGCGTGATATAGCCTTCCTTCACCATCGCGTCCAACACCAGCTCCTGGCGCCGCTTGGCCTCCTGGGGAGCGTCGATGGGGTTCAGGCTGGGGAACTGGGGGATGGCAGCCAGCATCGCCGACTCCGCCAGGTTCAGCTCCCACACGTGCTTGCCGAAGTAGATCTGGGCCGCGGCCTCCACGCCGTAGGCCAGGTTCCCGTAGAAGTTCGTGTTGAGATAGAGCTCCAGGATCTGATCCTTCGAGTAGCGCCGGGAGATCTCCAGGGCGAGGAGGATCTCCTTGATCTTGCGAACATAAGAGCGCTGATAGCGCTCCTGGGGATCGATGAGGGTGTTTTTGACCAGCTGCTGGGTGATGGAAGAGCCGCCCTGGACGACCTCGCCGCCCGTGCGCAGGTTGATCCACAGGGCCCGCAGCAGGCCCCGCGGGTTGATCCCCGGGTTCTCGTAGAACGAGCGATCCTCAATGGCGATGGTGGCCTGGCGCAGGGAGAGCGGGATCTGGTCCAGGGGGACCCATGTCCGATCGCCCCATGTGGGGTCGATCACCTCGTAGAGCAGGACGCGGCCGGTGCGGTCGTAGATCTTGGTAGTCTCGAACGCTCTGGCGCTGGCCTCGATGCGCGAGGGGTCGAGATCCCGGACCAGGCTCGCATACAGCGCGGCGGCCCCGGCCACGCCTGCCGCGGTCAGCACGCCCAGGGCCGTCGTGATAAAAATCGCACCCACCAGCATCAGGCGGACCCATGCGCTGGTCCCCCGGTGGCTGCGAGCCCGCCGCATCCGCCGCCGCTCCAGCAACCAGCCCAGCTCACTGTTCCGAAGCGTCATCCTTTACCGTCCCGGGCAGAAATAACCGGCCTGCCGTCCGTCAGGCCGCTTCAGCGCCATCTATCATTCTAACTCAATCGGGGGAAGCGTTATGCCCCGGCCTTCCCCCAGGCCCTTCCATCCTCCCGCGGGTGACATCGGGGGTTGCGCCGCGGGCTTCCCCTGGCGCTCGGTGCGCCATGAAGGGCCATCGGGAGGAGTCCTTTCGCCTCTCCGTTCGGAGCCGAACGGCATCGGTCTTGAGGGAAGGGCCCCGGGGCTTCCTCCAGGGGGGTTTCGGGGGCAGCCTGGCCCCCCGGCGTATGGGGAGGGGGCATCCGGCTTTCTCGATCGGAGCCTGATCGGTGCGTCCGACAGGAGCGGGGCCAGGTATCTTCCCCAGGGATTGAGAAGCATGCGGAGCGGCGAGGGTGACCCGCTGGAGGGCTGCCTGGAGGATCCATCCCCATCCAGGGGCACGGCATCGCCGTGCCCCTGGATGGGGGAAGCGCCCCGAATCGCTCAGCTGGAGGCCCGCACGGGCTCCGGGATGTAGACCGGCGTGCACCAGTGGCGATATTTCGGCACCTTTCCCCGGACCACGTCGAAATAAAGATCGTGGAGCCGCCGCGTGATCGGCCCGATCTCCCCGGTGCCCACCGGCCGCCGATCCACCGAGACCACCGGGACGAGCTGCACGCCGGTGCCGCAGAGGAACATCTCGTCGGCGTAGTAGAGCTCCGTGCGGTCGATGTGGCGCTCCACCGTCGGGATCCCCAGTTCGTTATGGGCGAGCTCGATAATGGTGCGCCGGGTGATTCCCTCCAGGATCTCGTCGGTCACCGGAGGGGTGATCAGCACCCCGTTTCGAACGATGAAGAGGTTCTCCGCGCTCCCCTCGGCCACGTGGCCGTCCTCGGTGAGCACGATGGCCTCGTCGAATCCGTTGAGCATCGCCTCGCTCTTGGCGAGGGCGGAGTTCACATAGGCGCCGGTGATCTTGGAGCGGGCGGGGATGGCGTTGTCGTTGATCCGCCGCCACGAGGAGACCATCACGTGGGCCGCCTCGCCCTCGATGTAGTGGCCGAAGGGAGTGGTCCAGATGGTCAGCTCCTCCTTGAGGTTATGCAGGCGGACCCCGATGACCTCATCGGCTTTATAGGCGATGGGGCGGATATAGACATCTTCGCGGTATCCTTCTTTTTGAAGCAGCTCGACGGTGATGCGGGTGAGGTCATCGGGCGTGTAGGGGAGATTCATCAGGAGCATTCGGGCGGAGGCAAGGAGGCGTTCGTAGTGTTCGCGGGGCCGGAAGATGAAGAGCTGCTGTTCCTCATCGTTCCAGTAGGCCCGTATCCCTTCGAAGACCCCCGTCCCATAGTTGAAGGCGTGGGTCCGCACGCTGATCACCGCTTCCTCGATGGGCACGATGCGCCCCTTGAAGAACGCATAGCGGCCGCTCATGGCCTTCCCCCTATCGGTGAAAGTGAGTGAGAGCTTCTCGAGCCGGTTGCTGGAGGATTTCACCGCATCCTGGGGATCCCCCAGGGCGGGGAGCGCTTTCCACCCGCTTTGATTATACCCCACCATGAGGATCGCGGAGGGATGGGGGCTGACGCCGGTTTTCACGCCTCACCGTCCCCCAACCCGCACCGGGATCGGATCGACCTCCGGCATGGGCATCCGGCCCCAGGCGGCCCATGCCTCCCGGGCCTCGGCCACCACAAACAGGGAACCGGTGACCAGGACCGGGATATCTTCCGCCAGGGCCTCCTCCAGAGCATAGGCCACCTCGCTGCGGATCCGCCCGGGAAGGCCCAGTGCCTGCGCGGCTTCCGCCAGGCGCTGGGGATCTGCAGCCCGGGGATGGCGGGAGCGGGTGAGCCAGATCCGCTCCACCAGCGGTCGCAGGGGTGCCAGGATGGCCATCGGGTCTTTGTCCGCGGAGACCCCAAAGATCACCCCCCAGCGACGCCCCGGGAACACCTCGGCCGCCGTCTCCGCCAGCCGCGCTGCTGAGGCATCGTTGTGCGCCCCATCCAGGACCAGCGGGGGCTCTTCCCGCAGGATCTCGAAGCGCCCCGGCCACCGCACCCGCTCCAGCCCCTCCCGGACGGCCTCGTCGGGGATGATCCATCCCTGTTCCCGCAGCCGGATCGCTGCCGCCACCGCGAGGGCTGCGTTCTCCCATTGATGACGTCCCAGCAGCGGCAGGCGAATGGACCAGCTCGCTCCGTCCGGGGCCTGGATCTTCCCCCGTTGCCCGCTGGGGGCGACCTCCTCCGGGCCATAACGCCAGCCCTCCAGCGTCCATAGCGGGACCCCGCGCTCCGTCGCCACCTGCCGCAGCACCGCCATCGCTTCCTCCGTCTGCGGGGCCGTCACAGCGGGGACGCCCGGCTTCAGGATGCCGGCCTTCTCAAAAGCGATGTGGGCCAGCGTCGGCCCCAGGATCTCGGTGTGATCCATGCTGAGGGCGGTGATCAGGCAGACGGCCGGCGAGACCACGTTCGTGGAATCCAGACGCCCCCCCAGGCCGACCTCCACCACAGCGATCTCCACGCCCGCCTCGGCGAAGGCCAGGAACCCCATCGCCGTCAGGATGTCGAAGACCGTGAGATCGGGATCGGCCTCGATAGCCGGGCGGAGCCGCCCGAAGAGCTCCACCACCGTGGAGGGGGAGATCAGCTCCCCGCCGATGCGGATGCGCTCCCGCATGGTATGCAGGTGGGGGGAGGTGTAAAGGCCCGTGCGGTATCCGGCCGCCCGGAGGATGGCCTCCGCCATCGCGGCGGTGGAGCCCTTCCCCTTGGTGCCGGCGATGTGAACCACCGCGTAGCGGCGGTGAGGGTTCCCCCATCCCTCCAGCAGGCGTCGGATCGGATCCAGGCGGAAGGCCTCGGGCGTGCGGGGCCGGCGGGTTTCGAAGTTGGCCCGTCCGAACAGCTCCATCAGGGTTGCGAGATAGGCATTCTCTCCATTCATCGCCGCTCCATCCTCCTGGCGCCCGGTGTTCGGCTGAGGCAGGATCCATCCCTCCCCATCGCCCCCGTTATTCTACCTCTCCCCTCGGCTACGGGATCCGCATCTTTTTGACCTGTTCCCCGTTTTCGTTACAATGAAAAGCAATCGCCCACGCCCCGCGTTCGCCGCTGCCCATCGGATTCCTGTTCAGGAAGGGGGTTTCCCATGCGTGTGGTTTTCCCATTTACGGCGATCGTCGATCAGGAGCGGATGAAACGCGCCCTGGTGCTCTGCGCGATTTACCCGCAGATCGGCGGGGTGTTGATCCGCGGGGAACGGGGCACCGCCAAGTCCACGGCCGCCCGCGCCCTGGCGGCCCTTCTCCCCGAAATCGATGTGGTGGCCGATTGCCCCTTCTCCTGCGATCCCCATCAGCCGGCCACCTGGTGCACCCTCTGCCAGGAGCGGGCCGCCCGTGGCGAGACCCTCCCGGTGGCCCGGCGCCGGACCCGTTTTGTGGATCTGCCGGTGAGCGCCACGGAGGACCGTGTGGTGGGCACCCTGGACATCGAGCGGGCGATCCAGAAAGGGGAGCGCCGGTTTGAGCCGGGGGTTCTGGCGATGGCCAACCGGGGCCTCCTGTATGTGGATGAGGTGAATCTGCTCGACGATCACATCGTGGATGTGCTGCTGGACGCAGCGGCGATGGGGGTGAATGTGGTGGAGCGGGAGGGGATCTCCTTCCAGCATCCCGCCCGTTTCATCCTGGTGGGGACCATGAACCCCGAGGAAGGGGATCTGCGGCCCCAGCTCCTGGATCGCTTTGCCCTCTGTGTGAACGTGGAAGGGGTGCGGGATCCTGCCCAGCGGGCGGAGATCCTGCGGCGCAACCTGGCCTTCGAACAGGACCCGGAGGGGTTCCGTGCGGAGTGGGAGCCTTATGAACGCCAGCTCTCCGAGGAGATCGCGGCGGCCCGGGAGCGGCTTCCCCAGGTCATCCATACCCCGCGGGATCTCCTGCTGATCGCCGGGCTGGTGGCCAGTCTGGGGGTGGACGGTCATCGAGCGGATCTGGTGATCCTGAAGACGGCGCGGGCCCATGCGGCCTTCAAAGGCCGGGATCAGATCACGGAGGAGGACATCCTGCTGGCGGCCGAGCTGGCGCTCCCGCACCGGCTCAAGCGCCGGCCCTTCGACGAGGACGGCCATCTCACCCTGGAACAGCTGGCCGAGCGCATGGAGCAGGTCCGGCGTCAGATGGAGGGCCATGCGCCTTCCCAGCCGACCTCGGGTTCGGAGGGAGGGACCCCAAAAAAAGCCCAGCGCACCGACGGGGAGCTCCGTGACCAGAGCCGTCCCGTCGGGGAGGAATCGGCGCCGTTGCAGCGCCAGACCGTCACCCGTCAGGAAGGCGTGTGGTGGGAAGGCGGGAAGCGGGTTCCCATTGGGGAAACGTTCCGGGTGAAGCGGCTGGACACGCCGAAGGATCGCCGGGAGCGGCGGATCGGGGGCCGCCGGAGCGCCACCCGTTCCGCCCGGAAGCGGGGTCGCTACATCTGGGCGCGGCCCTCCCCGGGTCAGGCGGAGGATCTGGCCTTTGACGCCACCTTCCGGGCCGCCGCCCCCCATCAGATCGAACGGGACCGCTCTCAGACCGCCCTCGCCATCCGGCCGGAGGATTATCACCGCAAGGTTCGGATCCGCAAGGCTGCGAATCTGATCCTCTTCGTGGTGGACGCCTCGTGGAGCATGGCGGTGGCGGAGCGGATGGAAGCCACCAAGGGGGCGATCCTCTCCCTGCTGACGGACGCCTATCAGCGGCGGGATCGGGTGGGGCTGATTGTCTTCCAGAAAGACCGGGCCCGGCTGGTGCTGCCGCCGACCTCCAGCGTGGACCTGGCCAAGAAGGCCCTGGAGGACATCCCGGTGGGGGGCAAGACGCCGTTATCGGCGGGCCTGCTGCTGGCCTATGAGGTGCTCTGTCGGGAGATGCTCCTGCGCCCGGAGGTGCGCCCGTTGATGATCCTGCTCACCGATGGCGCGGGGAACGTTTCCATGAGCGAGCTGCCCCCCCAGGAGGAGGCCCACCGGATCGCCGATCGCTTCCGGGAGCGGCAGATCCCGTGCGTCGTGATCAATATGGAGCATGCGGCCTTCGATCAGGGCCTGGCCCAGGCCCTGGCGGACCACCTGGGGGCGCCCTGCTATACGCTCCAGGAACTGAAGGCCGAATCGCTTTACTCCACGGTGCG
>BEHY01000083.1 GCA_002898735.1 Candidatus Thermoflexus japonica | reverse complement strand
GCCGGTCCGAAGAGGACCGTCCATCCGGATGGGACACTACAGGGTTTCCACCACCTCCCGTGGAACCAGATAGCGCTCCACCGGCTCCCCCCCTGGAAGATGGGCGGCCAGGGTCTGCCAGAGGCGACGGGCCTCCGCCCGCACGGTTTCCAGAGCCCCCATCTCCCCTGCAGCGCGGAGCACCTTCCCCAGGGCGATCCGGGCCATCAACGCCGCCGGCCGGAAGCCGGCGGCATCCGCCCATCGGCGGGCTTCCTCCAGAATGGGGCGTGCTTCCTCCGGATGGCCCACCGCCCGGGCCCAGCGCCCCGCTTCCACCGCCGCGTGCACGAACTCCACGACCAGCCCCCGGCGGCCCGTGTATCGAAGCGCCTGCTCGAGCAGCGCACGGGCTTCCGGCCCGTGCCCCCGCAGACGGGCCAGACGGGCCTCCCCGATCAACCCCACGCTGCGGGCCACGGCATCGACGGCCCGTCCCTGGGCCAGCGCCTCATCCAGCAGCGCCGTCGCCCGCTCGAGATCCCCCCGCGCCAGGAAGGCCATGCCCAGGCCGATCTGGGCGCTCAAACGGTGCGCGCGCAGGGCGGACTGGCTTTTCAACAGCGTCACCACACTTCGGAACTGGGCCTGAGCCTCCTCCAGCTGGCGGGCTCGCAACGCCAGATACCCCTGGAAGATCCGCGCCCAGATGGTGCTCCAGTCCATTTCAGGAACCCGCCGGGCCAGCTGCAACCCTTTGTTCAGCCAGGCCTGGGCTTCGGCGAAATCCCCCCGCAGATCCTGCAGATACGCCATCAGGTTGCAGCTCATCACCACGTGGGGCCATTGCGCGGTGGCTTCCGCGATCGTCAGCGCCTGATGCAGGCAGGCCTCCGCAGGATCCGCCATCCCCTGCAGCGTGAGGATCCAGCCGTAGAGATTCAGCAACAGCGGCGCCTGCTCCGGCGCCAGGGCCTCCGCCAGATCCACCCAGGGCCGACCCCATAGAGGAGGGGCCGGCTGGAAGAGCCCCTCCCCGGAAGAGAGCAGCGCGGATTCCTCCCCGAAGACCAGCTCCAGACGATCCAGCAGATCCGCCTCCGCCAGGCTCAGCTCCGAAGCAAACTGCGCCCGGATCTCCCCGGCCAGCTCCCCCGCTTCCTCCAGCCGGCCCAGCATCGCCAGGGTGGTCATCAACCGGCGGGCCGCGTTCAGCGCGTGAACGCGATCCCCCTGCGCCTCCGCCCACTCCCGGAATCGGGTATACGTCTCCACAATGCCCTCCCAATCCCCCAGCGCCTCCAGCGCCATCCCGCGCCCCAGATAGGCCCGCCGGATCCATTCCGTCAGCCCTCCATCCCCCGGGCTCTGAGCGGCAGCGGACAGCGCCTCATCGTAATGGCGCACCGCCTGTCGGAATCCGTAGGCCCGTCGGGCGTGATCCCCTGCTTCCACCGCATAACGCACCATCGATGGGAGGGCCGCACGGCCCGCGCGCTGGAAGTGATAGGCGATCTCCGCGCTGTAAGGGCCCGGATGGAGGCCATACAGGGTGGCCAGGGCTTCCGCCAGGCGTTGATGCCGGCGGCGCCGCACCACCGGCGGGATCGCTTCATAGATCACCCGGCGGACCACATCGTGCACGAAGGAAAGGCGCTCTTCCGCGTCCTCCCGGAGGAAATGGCGCTCCAGGAGGATCCGGAGATGGGGCTCCGGATCCGGCGGCCCGATCAGCTCCAGCCATCGGACCGGGAAAGCCCGCCCGATCACCGCCGCGATCTCCAGGATCTCTCGAGCGCCCTCGGGCAGGCGGGCCACCCGATCCGCGATCAGGGCGCGCAGGGACGAGATCGCCGCCGGCCCGTCCAGATAGCGCTCGAGCGCTTCGCGCCGGAACGATCCCCCGGCCGCCAGCGCCGCGCGCAGGAGCTCCGCTGTGAAGAGGGCGTTCCCCTCCGTCAGGCTGTGCAGACGCCGGGCGAGATCTGTCAGGCGCTCAGAGGGCTCCTCGCTCAACCGGGCCAGCCAGGCGGTGAGGGCCTCGAGGGAAAGACGCCCCACGCGGATCCAGCAGCCGATCCCTTCCCGCCGCAGCATCTCCAGCAGATGGCTGACCTCACGCCCCTCCGGCTCCTCCTCCGGGGTGTGGGCCAGCAGCAGCACCAGGGGATGGCGCGAAGCGCGCCGGGCCAGACGGCCCACCACGGTCAGGGTGGCCTCATCGGCCCAGTGCAGATCATCCACAAACATCACCAGCGGATGCTGATCCGCCAGGGCGATGATCAGGTTGGAGAAACCATCGATCAGGCGATGCCGGTTCTCCTCCGGGGTCGTCTCCGGGACGGTGGGCAGGTTCGGATAAAGAAGATGCAGAGAGGGGATCAGCTGAGCGACCTGGGCGAGGGCGAAAAGCGGCAGCTCGCCCCGCCGGTCCACCGAAAGCTGGCTCAACAATCGCCGCAGGCCTTCCGCCAGACATGAAAAGGGAAGGGTGCGCTCAATGAACAGGCCGCGGATGTAAAGGACATCCGCGTTCTGGGCGAAACGACGGATCGCCTCCACCGCCAGGCGGGTTTTGCCCGCCCCGGGCTCCCCGATCAGCACACCCACACCTCCCCGTCCCCTGGAAAGCCCCGCGAAGACCCCCCACAAGCGCTCCAGTTCCGCCTCTCGCCCGACGAAGACCTCCCCCGCCATCCCTTCCATAAGGGGAAGATCCTGCACCGGCTGCAGAAGCCGGGTGGAACGGGCCGATGGGAGCTCCCCGCGAAGGAGCGCTTCGTAGAGCGCGCGGGTGGGGGGGGAAGGCTCCACGCCGAAGGCCTCCATCATCACCTGCCGGCAGCGCTCATAGGTGCTTAACGCTCCGGCCATATCCCCAACTGCGATCTGGTAGCGCATCAGGGCGCGGTAGGCCGGCTCCCGGAATTCATCCAGCGCGAGCACCCGGCGACAGAGGGGGATCGCCTTCTCCGGCGCGCCCGCCGCCGCCAGGAGCTCCGCCAGGTCCAGGGCCGCTTCCATATATCGCTCGCGCAACCGCTCCCGCTCGCTCAACGCCCACTCCGCATAAGGATCCTCGATGAGCAGATCATCCCGATACAGCGAAAGAGCCTCCATCAGGCGGGCCCGCCGTTCCTCAGGCGCGGTCGCGCGCCCCGCGGCCTCCAGGAGATCTTCGAAGGCCCAGACATCCACCCAGAGCGGGGCATCCCGGGCCACCACATAGCCAGGCGGCTGGGAGAGGATATACTGGGAAGCCCGAGGCGGGCGATCCGGCTCCAGCGCGCGGCGCAGGGCGTGGACCGTGCTGCGCAGCGTGATCGCGGCCCGCTGGGGATCGGAATGGGGCCAGAGCCAGTCCAGCAGCTGGTCCGAAGGCACCGGCTTCCCCCGGGCCAGCAGCAGGATCTTGAGGAGCTGCTTCGCGCGGCGGGTGAACCACGCCGATTCCGGAATCGGAACCTCCCCTCGCCACACCTCAAAACGGCCGAACATCCGCACGCGCAGCATGGGAGAAATCCCCTTCCTCGCTCACGATGCAGGGTTCTGGAGGAGCAGGGCAGGCGCGCCGGAGGCACGCCTGCCTGCCCTGACCATATCTCCGGCTCACCCCTTCAGGGGATGGAAGAAGAGCAGGGTCGCCCATCCTCCCGGGCATTCCCCTGCGAAATGCTCCTCAAGGGCCTTTCAATCCCCTTAGAGCGGATCGATCCCTTTGTTAAAATATGTGCTGTCCAGACCTGCCGTTATGAGGGTAAGGTGTGGGGGCAGCTTCGTCGCCCTTTACATCTTACTCCCTCCCCACTCCCGTCGTCGAATGACGAGGGGAAAGAGGGAAGCGGTGGGATGAGGACGGAGTCATTCCCCTCTATCTTTCAAACAGGAGGCCGACGATGCGCATCGGGCGGATCCTGACGGAAAAGGGTCCTCAATGGGTGATCGTTGAAGAGGATCGGCTGTATGCGCTTTCCGGCGATCCATTCCGCGGGGAGTTTTCGCGAGGGGACCCCCTGGGCCCTATAGCCGCCCCGACCTGGCTCGCCCCATGCGTCCCCTCTAAGATTATCGCGGTAGGCCGGAATTACGTGGAGCACGCCCGCGAGCAGGAGGCGGAGGTCCCGCCGGAGCCCCTCATCTTCCTCAAACCTCCCAGCGCGGTGATCGGACCGGGGAGTCCGATCCGGATCCCACCGCAATCCCGGCAGGTAGAGCACGAAGCGGAGCTGGCCGTTGTGATCGGACGTCGGGGGAAAGATATCCCGGAACGTGAGGCATGGGCCTACGTGCTGGGCGTGACATGCGGGAACGATGTGACCGCCCGGGACCTGCAGCGACGGGACGGCCAGTGGACCCGGAGCAAGGGCTTCGATACGTTCTGCCCTCTGGGGCCATGGATCGTCACCCACCTTTCCCCGGAGGAGATCAGCAACGCGGAGATCATCTGCCGGGTGAATGGGGAAATTCGCCAGCACGGGAACGTGCGGGAGATGGTTTTCCCGATCCCCAGGTTGATCGCTTATATCTCATCGGTGATGACGCTGGAGCCGGGCGATGTGATCCTGACCGGAACCCCGGCCGGAGTCGGGCCGCTTCGCCCCGGGGACTGGGTGGAGGTGGAGATCCAGGGCATCGGGGTGCTGAGGAACCCCGTTGAGGGATGAACGAAGGGTCTCGCCTGCAAATCGGATAGAATCACGCCCTCACCTCGATCAGCTCGGAGGGGAAACCCGGACGACGGCGAACAGCTGTCCGGCACGGACCTGGAGAAAACAGGGGTAGATGGCCTCGCCGACCGCCCTGCGGCTCATTCGAGGGTCGGTCTTTGGGGGCAACCAGGGGTTAGATAACGGTTTGACATCGTGGGGCCATGGCATTACCCTGGGGGAAAGGGAGCCGTCATTTCGGAGGTATCCGCCCCGTTATGGAGAGGCCTGTGAGTCGACAGGGAACGGACTCCATCCGCGTGCTCATTGTGGGGGATTCGCCCGCTCTGGCCCGGGCGCTGACCACAGCGGAAAGCGGGCCGCTGCGCTTCGAGGTGCACACCCTTCCTTCGATCCCGGAGGCCGAAGCGCGGCTGGAGCCGCTTCGGCCGGAGCTGATTTTTGTGGACTGGCGGTTGCCCGGGCTGGAGGGCTTCCTGGAGCGCCTTCAACCTCAACCGATCGGTCGGGTGATCATCGGTCCGCCGCTATCCGCCTCCGAGGTGGTGCGTCTGGTGCGCCTGGGGGCCCATGATTTCCTGCTGGCCCCCCATCATCCGGATGAGGTCCTGGAGTGCCTCCGACGGACAGTGGCCCTGATCCGCGAGCGCCGTCGGGCGGCCGGGATGGTGGAGCGGTTACAGCGCCAGCTCCAGCAGCTCGGCGTCCTCTATGAGGTTGGGCAGACGCTGACCGCCTCCCTCCGCCTGGAGGAGATCCTTTCATCCATCATGGAAGCCGCGATTCACCTGACCCACGCCGAGGAGGGCGGGGTATGGTTGCTGGATGAGGCCGGCGAGGCGCTCCATCTACGGGTTCATCGGAGCCGGGATGCGGAGGCTCCCCCGGCGAGCCCCACGCTTCCTTTATCCATACCGGTCGCCGACAGCCTGCTGGGGCGGGCGGTCCGCACCGGGCGCCCCATCATGCTGGGCCCGGGGGTTCATCGGCTGGATACCGGGATCCTGGTGCGATCGCTCCTGTATGTGCCCCTCCGGGCTCATGGGCGCATCCTGGGCGTGCTGGGCGTGCTGAACCGCCTGCAGGAAGCGGCCTTCTCGGAATCCGACATCCATTTCCTCACGATGCTGGGCGATTATGCTGCCGTGGCGATCGAGAAGGCCCGGCTCTTCGAAGCCATCCAGGCCGAGAAGAGCAAACTGGAGGCCATCCTCCAGGGGATCGAGGAGCCCGTCCTGGTGCTGGATTTCCAGGAAACCCTGATCCTGACGAATCGATCGGCCCGGCAGCATCTCGGTCTGCCTCCCCGGGCGGAGGGCCAGCCGTTCCGCTCGGTGGTCAACCATCCGGAGCTGCTTTCCCTGATCGACCGGAAGCCTCCTATGGGCCAGACCGTCCGTCAGGAGATCGCCCTTCCCAACCGCCTGACCTTTCAGGCCAGCCTGACAGCGGTGGAAGGAGTGGGCTATGTGGTGGTGATGCAGGACATCACCTATCTCAAAGAACTGGATCGCATCAAATCGGAGTTCGTTTCCATCGTTTCCCACGATGTTCGCACCCCGCTGACCACCATCCGGGGCTATGTCAGCCTGCTGCCCCGGGTGGGCCCTCTGAATCCCCGTCAGCAGGAGTTCGTGGAAAAAGTAGAGCGGGCGATGCAGACCATCGTGGAGCTGTTGAACAACCTGCT
Source organism: Candidatus Thermoflexus japonica (assembly GCA_002898735.1). GTDB lineage: Bacteria > Chloroflexota > Anaerolineae > Thermoflexales > Thermoflexaceae > Thermoflexus > Thermoflexus japonica. The sequence goes on along the minus strand of BEHY01000083.1, from coordinate 3,543 downwards.
GGATCTCTCCCGGCTGGAGTCCGGGTATGCCCTCTCCATGGAGACCTGCTCGCTGAACCGGATCCTGGACGAGGCGGTCCAGATCATCCGCCCCCAGGCGGAGGGAAAGCAACATACCCTGATACTGGATCTCCCCCCCGATCTCCCGCCCATTCAGGGGGATCCCCGGCGTCTGGAGCAGGTGTTCCTCAACCTGCTGAGCAACGCGGTGAAGTATACGCCTCCAGGCGGACGGATCACCCTGCGCGCCCGGGAGCAGGAGGGCCACATCGCGGTGCAGGTCAGCGATACCGGGGTTGGGATCCCGCCGGCCGACCTTCCCCATATTTTCAGCAAGTTCTATCGCGTCCGGCGGGAGGGCGAGACGGCGGAGGGAACGGGCCTGGGTCTGGCCATCGTGAAATCGATCGTGGAACGCCATGGCGGACGGGTATGGGCGGAAAGCGAGGTGGGGAAGGGAAGCACCTTCACCGTTCTGCTCCCCTGTCACCCGGTCCACCCAGCGCTCCCCTCCATGCCGCACGCTCGAGGCGGGTCAGCGCAGGATCCCCAGCCCTCGCCATATAAGCAACATCCCCAGCCAGGCGGCATAGCCTCCCAGCAGGCTCCATCCAAAGGGAACGCGGCGGGCGAGCAGTAGCCAGGCGGCAAGGACGAAACCGAGCGAGGGGATCAGGGCCAGAAAGGTGGATCGGGCGAAGCGGGCGGTCTGTTCCAGATCCCGGGTTTCGGCGTAGACGATCCACATGGCCAGCGGGATGCTCAACGGCATGGCCGCCAGGATCCCCGCCAGGACCCGGGAACGCTCCTGGATGAGGGCCACCGCAGCGATGATCAACCATGCGATTCCGATGTTCGCCCAGCGCTCCATCTACAGCCTCCGATAGCGGATCGGCGCCTCGGGCTCCTTCTCCAGCTGGTCCAGGTTCGCCACCTGCAGATAACCCCGGTCGTAGAGATATTCCACATGCGCTCCCGCCTCGAGGAGGGCCAGGAGCACCCCATAGCCATATTGCCGGCCGAAGAGAGTCCTGGAGATCTCCATAATGGTGCGGGGTTCCTGACAGATCTCCAGGACCCGCTCCAGGCGCTGATGATGGAAGGTTTCAATCGCCGCGATCCGCTCATAGAGGTTCAGGATAGGATCCTCATGCCCGCCGAACGCCAGGGCGATATCTGGAATGGCGGCCACCCGACGCAGGGACTCCAGGTAATGCCCCAGGCCGGTATAACGGGTGATGCGCTCCGGGGCCTGATGGGGAGTGGTGTGAGCCAGGATGTGATCGGAGGTCAGCAGCACCTCATCGATCTGAAGGCAGACCTGGCCCGGGCAATGCCCGGGGGTATGATGCACCCGAAAGATTCCGAAAAGCAGCTCCCCTTCAGCCAGCAGGCCCTCCACGGAGGTAGATTGGAACATCGTTTTCATGCTGAGATAGAGATCGAGAAGAGCGGCCTGCCGCTCGGGGGAGGCGCCGGCCTGGCTCAGGAAATGCCGCAGCTCCCGGGCCACCGTGATCAGCCGTTCAGGGTAATTGACCAGCACCCGGCGATCCAGCTCATGCACAAACACCGGCGCTGGGCTCCGCTGGCGAACGAAGGTCAACCCCCCGAAATGGTCGATGTGGCCGTGGGTGATCAGGATCGCGGTCAGGTCAGGGAGATCCACCGGACGTCCATAGCGGGCCCGCACGATTTCAAGGCCTCGCTGAAGATCCTCCCAGCTTTCCGGCAATCCGGAGCCTGCGTCCACCAGAACGCGATGGCTGTCGGTCAGGATCAGATAGACATACCCATCCAGCTCCGGGAAAAGGCGCGTCGGGAGGCGGTAAAGCTCCACCCCGCTTCGCGTCCGGTAGCGCAATACCCCATCGCGATCTTCCCAGGGTCCCTGCATGGGTTGACCTCCGTTCATGGCTCCTCGTCCCGCCGATGGGGGATCACCCCATGGGGCAGTGCTTCCGGATCCCACCCCCCGATAAAAGGGAGATCGCGCCGTCGGCTCCCCCCTCAGGGGGGCCTGCTGGGCGTGCCCTCGGCCCCCCCAGCGCCCGGAAGCATGTTCTCACCGCGTGGGGAGGGGAGGGCCTGCTTCGCGCAGGTGGGGCGCGGGAGGCCGCCCCTACGGCAGCAAATCCCGGATCACCCGCAGGATCCCCTGATCCCACGCCGCCCGATGGGTGACCCCCACCTTGCCGGCGAGCTCCGCCTTGTGGGCCAGATACCACTCGTAAGTGCGGATCAGGGATTCGGCGTTGCTGTAGCGAGGGCACCACCCCAGCCGCGCTTTCGCCCGATCAATGCTCACGAAAGAGTCCTTGTCCGCCGTTCCATAGACCCATCGATAAAGGGGAGAAAGGCGCAGCATCTCAAAGAGGGCGAGGGCCGCCTTAACCGGCCGAGCGGGCAGGGGCCAGACCCGCGCGCCTGTGCCTGCGTGATCGCAGAGGGCCTGCACATCCTCCCGAACGGTGCCGAATCGCTCGGCGCCGATATTGAACGTGTCGTTTGCCTGATCGGCATCCACGGTGAGGGCCAGCACGATGGCATCGGTCAGATCGTCCACATCCAGCAGCTGATAGCGATTTCTGCCGCTGCCGATAATCGGGATCGGCTTCCCCCGCTCCACCCAATCGAACAGGATCTGGAAAACCCCCAGCCGCCCGGGCCCGATGAAGGTCTTAGGCCGGATGATGGTCACAACCAGCCCGCGTTCCCGAAAAGCGTGACAAACCCGCTCGGCCATGATCTTGCTCTGGCCGTAGGGGCCAACGCCCTGGAGGGGATCATCTTCCAGAATCGGGTGCTTCCTGGGGATGCCATAAACGGCCGTGGAGGAGATGAAAACCACCCGCCGGACGCCGTGGGCCAGGGCGCTTTCCAGCACCGTCCGGGTGCCCTCCACATTCACCGAGAAGATCTCCCGGCGGGGCCACAGGGGCAGTGCCGCCGCGGCGTGGATCACCGCATCGACCCCTCGCATGACCCGATCCACCGCTTCGCGATCACGCACATCCCCCTGATTGAATGAGACCGGCCCGATGTAATCTTCCTCAATGTAATCCGCGATGTCCAACAGGACCACCTCATGGCCATGCTGAAGCAATTTGTTGGCCATATGGAAGCCGAAGAACCCTGCTCCACCCGTGATCAGAACTCGCATCGCGCCTCCTGAGGACATGAGATCCCGAGGCCCGGCGGACCCCCGGCCTCCAGCCGTGGCTTTCCCGTTTTCATGAAGCACCCCGTTGACCCCCTCCACCGGGCTTCTGCAGGTGATCCCGCTTTCCGGTAGGGGAACCCAACGGGAGGCCCTGAAGGAACCATCCCTTTCTCCCTCGTGCGGGAGGGAGAGCGGGACTGAATCGGGCCCACGAGCCCGCCGACCCGGAGGCGGGCCGCCACGCCCTGAATCTTATCCCGATTCACCCTGGCGAGCACGACCTGCGGCAGAGCAAGTAAACCTTAGGTTCTCCGATCTGGCAACCACGAAAGCGATCCCTCCGGACATTCACCGGGGGTGGCTTCAGGGCTCAGGCGGGT
>BEHY01000082.1 GCA_002898735.1 Candidatus Thermoflexus japonica | reverse complement strand
CCAGAACGTCTTCGGGAAGCCGACGCCGGTGGCCGGGGTGCCCAACCTGTGGGCCTATGAGATCGACACCAAAGACACCATCGAGCGCTCCAAGCGGGAGATCCGGGAGAAGATCCAGTGGTTCCTCAAGTTCGCCGAGATCTCCACGCGGGCCGATGAGTTCGTGGAGTCGGCGACGATGAACCCGGCCTTCGAGGAGTCGGCGATGTTCGAGAACATGATCGATCTCATGTTCCGGGACGAATACGAGGTGTATGTGTTCGACACGGCGCCCACGGCCAACGCCCGCCGGCTCCTCGGCATGTCCAAGGTCTACGCCCTCTGGGTGAACAAGATGATCAAGTCCCGCCAGGAGGCCCAGGCGCTGCGCAGGCTCCTCTCCTTCACCAAGAAGGAGGAGCCGGACCCCCTGATGGACTACCTGATCAGCTTCCGGGATCGCATGGAGCGGGCACGCCGGCTGATCACCGACCCCGAGCTCACCGCCTTCTTCTTCGTGACCCTCCCCGAGGCGCTGCCCATCGCGGTGATCCGCCGCTTCATCCACTGGTTCCATGACTTCGGCATCCCGGTGGGCGGCGTGATCGTCAACGGCCTCATCGACCGGTCCTTCCTGGGCGAGAACACACCGGATTTCGTCCGCAATCGCATCGAGATGCAGGCCCGTTATCTTCAGGAGATCGAGTCGCTTTTCGACGGCCTGGTGCGGGGGATGACGCCGCTCCTGGAGAACGAGGTGCGGGGTGTCCCGATGCTGGAACGCTTCGCCGGCTATCTGTTCACCGACACCCGCTGATCTCGGATCTCCCGGGCTCTGGGCAACGAAGACGATGGCCGCTCCGGCCGGCCCCTAATGCCCCTCAGAGGGATCGGGGGATGCGGGTGGCCTCCGGTCGCCTGCATCCCCCGATTTCTGCCGCCCCAGCCATGCCCCCAGAAGGCACCCGCCCAGGGCTCGCATCGGCGCCATGGTCCAGAGGGGATGATCCAGCATGCTGGCGATCAGCAGGCCGATCAGGAACGCCGTCAGGGCCCAGGCTTCGGGGTCTTCCCTTCGACGCCGCTCTCGCAGAAAAGCCCAGAGCATCACCAGGCCGAACCCGACGCCGGGGAGGCCCAGTTCGGTGAGGATGAGCGCTCCCACGTGATGGACCGGCTCCGCTCGATAGCCGGGCGGGATGGCCTCCCGCAGCGCCAGCGGGAAGGTGCCCGCCCCGGTTCCCAGGAGGGGATGGCTCGTGATCTGCCGCCACGCCTGTTCCATCAACCATTGTCTTTCCCGAACAGAGCGGAGCTCCAGCGCGCTTCCTCGACCGGTCAGGCGGGTGATCGTCTGGGAGGGGAAAAGCCATGCAACTGCCAGCCCGCCGATCGCCCCCGCCAGGAGGAGAAGGAGGCGACGGCGAGGCGAAAGCTGGGGTGTGCGGAGCAACCCGATGAAGCTCGCTATGCATCCCAGCCATGCCGCGCGCGAGAAGCTCAGTCCGATCCCGAACGCCCCCAGGCCGAGCCCGAGCCCGCCGATGAAGGACCATGGGTTCGGTTGGACACCCCATGTGGCAGGCCCGGCCATCAGCCCCAGAAGATACAATCCCAGCAGATTCGGATGGGGGAGGGTCCCGTAGGCTCGCAGCCATCGCCGGCCTTCGGGGAGTTCAATCACCGCGGCTCCCGGGATGGAGGGGTCCAGCTGGCCCGGCCATTCCAGCGGCAGCGGCCGGAGGAAAGCGGTGGATTGGGCGAGGATTTCCAGGACCGCCACGGAGGACTGCAGGAGGATCCCCAGCATGCATCCCGTGGAGAGCGCTCGCCAGGCTTTCGGGCGCTCGCTGAGGGAAAGGATCCACACGGCGATTCCCAGGAGATGGAAACCGGTGTAGGCCGAAAGGCGGGGCTCGATGGACCATGCGGCGCTGAGGATCGCCCAGCCAGCCAGCCCCAGGAGGCCCAGAATGGGCAGAGGCGGGCGATGAAGCCGCAGGGTTCCGGTCAGGGCTCGGAGACTCAGATCGGCGCTGAGGGCGATCAGGATGAGGAGATCGCTGCCGAACAGGAGGACGCTGGAGTAAATGAAGTAAACCGGCGGATGGGGTAGCCGGAGCAAGGGATGATAAAACCATAACCCCAGCGCCATCGGGAGCAGCCCGGTCGCCCCCTCATATACCGCGTCAAGAAAGATGGCCGCTTTCCGGCGCATGTGCCTGTCGTTCAATTCCCCTGCTTCCATTCCGGAGGGCGATGGCCTGGCCTTTTTAACGAGGCGCTCGACACCCCGATCGCTCCGACCAGGGTGAGCCCGGGCAGCAGGCCCCATGATAGGGAGGCCAGCGGATGAATGGGCCTCACCGCGGGAGATGGGGGAGGTAGCGCGCCCGGGTTTTCCCAGATCTCCACTCCATTCGCAAGGATGCGATGGAGGCGCCAGCCGTGGCGGATCAGGATGGGAATGTAGGCCGGGTGGTTGACGAGGGCCCAGCGCACCCCCACCTTTCCCAGCGCCGGCATCACCCGCTCCAGGCGCGCCATTCCGTCCGGCAGCCAGTAAGCGGCATCCAGGCTCCCCAGGCCGCTTTCCCGAAGCGCCGTCCATTCCCGGGCCGTATGGTAGTTCCCATCGATGGTCTCCGCCTGGACCTCTATGGAAAGCCTGGCCATCTGATCGCCGAGCCCGAAGGTGACGTAGCGCCAGGAGCGGACATTCTCCTGATTCAGGAAGGCGATCATCGGGCGGAGATCCAGGAGGGGAGGTTGGGTCGGCCACAGGGAAGCGATCTGCCCCGCATACAGCGCCGTGGCGGCCAGGAGCGCGACGCCCGCCCGCTTCATCAATGGGGAGCGTTGAAATCGCCGGTGGGCGGCCGGAGACCAGGCTCCGAGGAACGGGGTCAACCAGATCGTGGCCCACAGGGCGAACCGATCGTAGGTCAGCCATTCCCAGCCTGCTCCATAAACCCATCGCGGCAGCGGCGTGGTTCCTCCCATCCCCATGAGGAAGCAGAGGGCGAACAACCCGCCGATCGACCGACGGCGCCGTCGAAGAAGATGGGGGAACAGGAACGGCAGCGCAAGGAGCATGGGGCCATACATCGGCCAGAGGAAAAGCCCCGCGGCGATGGGATCGTGGAGAAAGGAATGTCGGGAGGCGTGATCAATCGGGTGCTGCATGGTTTGCTGGATCCCCCATTGCCAGAACGGCCAGATCACGATCCCGATTCCGAGAAGCGTTGCCGGAGCCCAGAGGATCAGCCGGCTCAGGACGGGAGCGAGGGAAGCTTCCCGGGCCTCGAGGGAGCGAAGGGCCATCGCGGCGACCGCCCAGGGCATCACCAGGATTGTTCCGTGGTGGGCCGCGGCCGCTGTGGCGAACCAGAGCCCTCCCCGAAGGCCATCCTTCCACTGCCCGCTCTTCAGGAAATCTCCCAGGGCGGCCAGCCCCCACAGCAGGGCCATCAGGCCGAACAAAGTGGGAAGCTGCCCGAAGGTGTGGGCGGTGAGATGAACCGAGGGGAGAAGCGGGATCAGGAAAGCGGCCTGCTGGGCGGTCCGCGGCCCGACGATGTGGCGGGCAAACGCCCGGAAGGCGAAGGGAAGCGCCACCAGGGTCGAAAGGAGGACCAGGGCCCATGCGATCTCCACACCGAGGGGGAAGGAGACCAGGGCGATGAGCTGGTGGATGAGGGGTGGATACGCGACAACCGGAAAGCCGCCATACCAGCGCGGCTCCCACAGCTCCCACCACCCGCGCCGATAGTGATCGGCGAAGAACATATGGGTCCACGCATCATAGGAACGGCGGTAGCGGGCCGAGGCCACCAGCGGCCAGGCGACGACTAGGCTGAAGATCAGCAACTTCCGCGAAGCGCGCTTCATCCGTTCTCCCGGGCCCAGAGTTCGGATCGGACTCCGATCGGAACGGGAGCGATCCCCTTACCCGTTTTCCTGGGGCAGAGGCTGTGGAAGGGCGAATCGGAACGGCAGGGACTCCATGATCTGCAGATAAGCTTTCGCAATCCGGTCCATGGTGCAGGAGGCGATGGCCCGAAGGTTCTGCTGACGTTGCTGCTCCCGCAGGCTGGCCTCCCGGAGCAGGTGATCGATGGCCCGGGCCAGCGCCTCCGGATCCCCTGGGGGAACCCAGTTTCCGGCCAGCCCGGCTTCGTCCGCAGTGGCCCGCAGGGCGGGGAGATCGCTGCTCACGAAGGGGCGGCCCCACGCCGCCGCCCGATAGATCACGCTGGACGATCCGGTCGCCTGCCGATAGGGCAACAGGACCAGGGTGTTCCGGGCGAAGATCCACTCCACCTCTTCCTCCGGCACCGGCCCACGCCAGCGGATCCCAGGGAGATGGGCGCAGGCGGCCCGAAGGTGGCTGCCGTAGTTCGGAAACCGCGGATGCTCCGCGCCGGCGATCTCCAGCGTAAGAGTTGGATGACGCTCGCGAAGCCTCTGGAAGGCATCCAGGAGGGTTGCAAGACCTTTGTAAGGCGCCAGGCTGCCGAAGAAGAGCAGGCTGTGGTTTTCGGGCTCCGGCAATGCGCGAGGCGGGTAGAAGCTTCCATGGGGAATGTGCACCATCGAGGCCTCCGGAAAACATGCCCGCAGCCGCTCGAGGTCCGCTCGCAGCGGCACGGCGATGACGCCCAGGTGGATCAGCCAGCGGAACAGCGTGAGGAGCATCCGGGATAGAGGCTCCGTCGCATCGGGGTCGATCAGGCTTGCCTCATGGGCGGTGATCAGCATCGCCCAGCCCTGGCGGGCCGCCACGGTGAGCCCGACCAGAGTGGAGAACAGGGCCACGGGGGAGGTTCCAAAGGTGCTGAAGCCGAAATTCACCCAAACCCTCCGAAGCCCCACGCGCTTCAATCCCCGCAGGAGCTGAAAGCCTGCCGCGGGGTGATCCCCGCGCCAGGTCCGATGGATCTCCAGGCACGGGGGATAGACCTCGCGTTCCCGGGATCTATCCGATGTTTCGGTTAAGATCACAATGCGAGCCGGATGGCCGGTTCGGGCCATGGCCTGACACAGGTGCAGACCATACAGGCGGATGCCCGTTAAGGGAGGCGGGAACGGGGTGATGACCGCCAGATCCATGACTACCTCCGGAGGATCTTCCGGCGCCAGCGCCGCCGCATCGCACGTCCGCACGGGCGAACCCGAAATCTCACCGGCTCCATAAAGGGGTCCCCCTGGGGGTGCCGGTTCCCACGGATGGTCCCATGCGCCCCGGCCGGGAGGGGCGGGAGCAGAGCGACCCAGCGCCCTGCGTGGGCCATCAGGGGGATGGGGTGGGCGATCGCCTCCCCCTCCCGCTGACAGGAGAGGATAGCGCGAGGGCAAGGAACGCGATCCACCTGCACAAAAACCGGGGTGTCTTCGGGGAGGGCCAGCGGCTCTCGAAGGGGGAACCCACACCATTCCGTCCCGCGTCTTTCTCCCGATCGGGGACCCATCGTTTGCAGATCCCCCGGCGTCAAACGATAGAGGTTCCCGCTCCATGCGCCGAGGAGGATCTCCAGTCCGGATCGCCCGCGGCGAAGGAGGGGCGGGGCGAAGATGGGGGAATCGAGATGGAAAGCCCCGAGAAGGGTGCCGTCCCCTCGAAGGGCATACAGGGTTCCGTCCCAGCCGCCGACCAGCAGCTCCAGCCGCCCGTCCTGATCCAGATCCTCCGCTTCCGGCCCTGCCCAGAAAAACGTCCCCAGGTCGATCGGAAACCCTGAGAGAGGCTCCCCGTTCGATCGCCATGCATACAGTCGATCGGCGGCCGCCAGGATCTCCACGGATCCGTCCCCGTCGAGGTCGATGAGGGCCGGCGAGGCGACTGCGAATGAGCCCAGGGGCTGGGGCCAGCCCGGCAAAGGCATTCCATCCGGCCGCCAGGCGCAGATCTGATCCGAGGCGGCGACCACCTCGAGCGCACCGTCCCCATCCAGATCGGCGATGGCGGGGGAGGACCACACGAAATGCCCGGCCGGTTGGGGCCACCCGGGCAATGAGGCCCCATCCGGTTTCCAGATGTGGACATGGCCGTCCCAGGACCCGACGATGATCTCCGGACTCCCATCCTGGTCCAGGTCGCACACCGCTGGAGAGGAGGAGACAAAGCCCCGGGTCTCCCGGGGCCAGCCCCGCAGCAGGGTGCCATCGGCCCGCCAGACGTAGACGCGACCATCGTCGGAGCCAGCTACGATTTCTGGCCTTCCATCGCCGTCCAGATCCGTGATCGCCGGGCGGCCGTAGACGTCTCCTCCCGTCCGACGGGGCCATCCCGGGAGAAGCTGTCCCCGGGCGTCCAGGGCGTAGACGTGGTCATCGTCACACCCGATCACGATCTCCAGCCGGCCATCCCCGTTCAGATCCCCGAGGGCCGGGCGCGAGGCGAAAGCCGCTCCAGCGTAGAAGGGGAAGCCCAGGAACCGACGGCCATCCGAACGGAAGACCTCCAGGGCCTCCGTGGCGATCAGAAGTTCCAGCTCGCCGTCCTGATCCAGGTCCGCGAGGGACGGCGCGTCATAGATCCGACCCGCCGTCCGGATCCAGATCCGGGAGGGCCGGCCTGTCATGGAAGGGCATCCGGTGGGTCCGTGGAGCACCCTCGAAAGGCGCTCCACGAATGCGCGCAGGAGCTTTTCGCCCCACCCATCGACCGGGAGGATCCCCAGAGCGCTCATCGGCGGCGCAGGACCACCAGGAGATGATCGCCCCCATCCCGCCACGGCCAGCGGGCCCGCAGCTTCCGGTCCAGGACCTCCAGGATGCGGAACAGGGCCGGGTGTCGGCGGAGGAGATCGGCCATGGAAGGCGGGGGCAGGAACAATGGAAAGGCCATGGCCTGCTCGAGGCGGAAGGAGGGCGCGAAGACGCCCTGGAGGGCGCTGGCGGAGAGCGGACGCATGGGGATCGCGATCCGTTCTCCGTTCGGGCCGGGCAAGGTGGCGAGGGTCCAGCGGGTGCCACGCCCTCGGAGGGCGGCGCGGAAACGGCCGCGGCGGAGATGGCCGAGGGCTTCGAGCAGGCACCACGGATGGATCACGGAGAGGATGAACGGGGCCCCCGGTCGGAGAAGGGCGGAGAGGGCTTCCGCCAGCCCCTCCAGGGCGGGCTCGCAATTCAGGGCTCCAAACCCGGCGTAAGCCCCATCGAAGGGCTCTGGTGGTTGCAGGGCGGCCAGATGGCCCGCCGGGATGGCCACAAACGCGATCCGATCGAGGAGCCCGGCAGCCATCGCCCGGGCGCGTGCACGACGGAGCATGTCCACGGAGATATCCGTGGCGAGAACACGATGGCCGGCCCGGGCCAGAGCCTCGGTGTCCTCTCCCGTTCCGCACCCGATCTCCAGCACCCATCCCCCTGGGGGGAGGAGTCGTCGAAGGATCTTCCAGCTCTCCCCCCGCATCCAGGCCATTACCGGATTCGTCCGAGCGCTGTAACGCTCATCGTATGCGGGCGCGATCCGATCGAAGCCGTGGGCGATGATCCGGTAGAGCGCTTCCGTTTTCTCGAGGCGTGCGACCCCACCCATCCTCCCGTTTTCTACCTCCCTTCGGCGGGATGGAAGCGGACCAGCGGCTGGCTGGGCCAGCGGGCCAGAAGGCGGACCATCCGCCGGGCCACCCACAGCCCGATCCGGATGCGCAGGCGCCGGAGAAACGGCGGCCGCCAGCCGGCATGAAGGCGTGCATCTTCCCACTCTTTCTGAAACCAGCGGATCACCCAGCGGTAGAAGCGGGTGTCATATTTCTCCCGGCGGAACAGCAGGCGGTTCTGGGCGGTGTAATCCCAATCGATGTTCCATTCGGAATCGAACATCAGACGATCGCGGACCTGCTCATAGAAGGGCGTGCCGGGGAGCGGATAGGCGATGGTGGTGCTGAAGCGGTCGGGGAGGGTTTCGCGGAGCAGGCGGACGGATTGCTCGAGGTCCTCGAGCTCTTCCCCGGGGTAGCCCACCATCATAAAGAAATAGGTCTCGATCCCCAGGCGCCTGCAGCGCGCCGCTGCCTCATAGATCTGCTGGACTTTGGTCCCCTTTTTCATCGCGTTGAGGACCTTCTGGGAGCCCGATTCCGCGCCGAAGTAGATCCGGCGGCAGCTGATCTCCTTCAGGGCGGCCAGCATCTCCTCGCTGGCCAGGTTGACCCGGGTCAGGCATTCGAAGGGGATCACGGCATCGCGGGCCAGCACTTCATCGCGCCATTGCAGAACCCACTTCGGATTCACACCCGTGATGTCATCCACCACCCGCAGGAAATCCGGCTGATAGACTTCCTTCAGATGGCGCATCTCCTCCGCGGAGTTCGCCGGAGAGCGCGCCCGGTGAGTCCTTCCGAAAACGGCCTTCTGGCACCAGGTGCAGGCGTAAGGACAACCCCGGGTGTTGATGATCGAGAGCGGCCAGTAGCCGTGCGCCTTTCGCCAGGCGCGCCGATAGTCCTCCAGATCCACCAGGTCCCGGGCGGGGAAGGGAAGGGCGTCCAGATCCTTGATGAACGGCCGGGGCGCGGTGGCGATCACCTGTCCGTTCGCCCCTCGCAACCGCAGGCCGGGGATCTCCCGAAGGTCCCGCGGGGCCTCCGGCCGCCCGAAGAGGTGGTCCGCGAGCTCCTGGATCGTGAGCTCCCCCTCGTCGAAGACCACGATGTCCACCGGAAACTCGCCCTGGCTTCCCCGATAGCCCAGGTAGCGCTCCGGGAGCCCGGTGGGATCCGGCCCGCCCAGGATGACGGTCGCCCCGTAGCGGTGGGCGATCTCCGCCAGGATCAGGGCATGGCGCCGGATCGTGATCAGGGAGGTGATCCCGACGACCGGCGGGCGCTTCCGGCGCATGTAGTCCTCGAACTCCGTGTAATCCTGCCGGAAGGTGCAGTCGAAGAGCTCCACCTGGTAGCCCCGCTCCCACAGGACGGCGGCCAGATACATCAGCCCCAGCGGGAAATAGGGCGTCATCAGGCGGCGCTCCACAGGATCCTTGGCCATGAACAGCGGATGGACCAGCGTGATATCCGGGCGCATTCCGGCGATCCTCCTCGCTTCCCTCAACCTTAACCTTTAGTCCAGCCAGCGGCGGAACCGTTCCGCGAAGGCCGTTAGGGTGCGCCGACCGTGGCCATCGAAGTGTCCCTGACAGTGATCCGCGTCGAAACGGACCTCCTCCGCAGGACGGGCGCTGAACTTGCGGATTTTCCGTTGCCTCTCCCAGGCCTCCAGCCAGTCTCCGGGGGGCATGTGGCCCAGCGCCTCGAGGCAGGCCGTGAGCTCCCGGCGGATAGCGGGCGCCACCTCAACCGACCATGGCGGCCCCCATGCGTTCGGCAGGAAGCGAGCGGTCCACGGGTTAAGCGCTCGCATGCGCTGGTAGACGGCCAGGCCTGCGATGGGGATCATCTGGGCGAGCTCATGGGCAGTGAACAGGTTTCGATCCTCGAGGACGAGGGCTCGTTCGGAGAGGAAGTAGTTGGGGCAGAGGGTCCGGCCACGCCGGGCGGCCCAGCGCACCACCCCGATGGCCATGGCCCGGCAGAGCCAGAGCCGTCCGGGCGTGGTAACGATCAGGTAGTCGATGTCATCCTCTTCCTCCACATTATCCATCGCCAGGGCCCCGGTCACCGCCACCATACGGGTGTAGGGCAGGGTGGCCAGGATCCGGCCGTAACGCAGGGCATCGGGCCATAACCGGGCCGCTATGGCGGTTCGCCGCTGCCGGAGCCGGACCAGATCTTCCCGACCGCGGAGGGTCCACATCCCATCGTGACAGGTGATCCGGGCTCTCAGCCATGGGCTCTGCGTGATGCGCTCGCTCACCTCGGCCAGCGAAGCCGGCCAAGCGATCAGATAGCGATGGACCTCCTCGAGCGTAAGGGGATAGTCGAAGAGATCCGCGTATACCAGCGCCCCCAGGATCGCCCGCTCGAAGGAGTCTGGCGAGGGGGGAGGCCGGCGGGCGCTGAGGCGGAGCCTCTGATCTTCTCGAACGCTCAGCATGGCAGACCCGATCCTTCCCTCGGTTCTAA
>BEHY01000081.1 GCA_002898735.1 Candidatus Thermoflexus japonica | reverse complement strand
TATGATCCGAAGGCCACGCGGGCGCAGGCCCTCCGACGGGGCCTGAAGGCCATCCGGGAGGCGGCGGGGGAGGAGACCTTCCTGCTGGGATGCGGATGTCCCCTGGGGCCGGCGATCGGCCTGGTCGATGGCATGCGGATCGGGCCGGATGTCGCCCCTCACTGGGCGCCCCGCATGTTCGGCCTGAGCTTCCCCTTCCGCCGTGAACGAAGCCTCCCCGCCGCCCGCAATGCCGTCCGCAACACCCTCACGCGCGCCTGGATGCATCGACGCTGGTGGTGGAACGATCCGGACTGCCTGCTGCTGCGCTCGGAGGACACACTTCTTTCAGAAGAGGAAATCCGCCTCCTGATCACCGCCATCGCCATGAGCGGCGGGATGGTGATCGACAGCGATCCGATCTTCAAACTGAAGGAAGATCGCCTGGCATGGTGGTCCGCCATGCTCCCCCCTCACGGGCAACGGCCGATGGTGATCGATCTGCTGGAGCAGGAGTTCCCCCGCCTCCTTCTCCTGCGCAGGGAACTCGCCGGAGCGCCGGTGGTGTGGATCGGCCTGCTGAACCCGGAGGATCATCCGTGGCCCGTCGAACTCCCCCTCCAGGCCCTGGGGCTCCCGGAGGCCGTGTGGGGGTTCGAGTTCTGGTCCCGGATGGCGCGGCGGCTGGAGGGGCGGCTTTCCATCGCGTTGCCTCCGCACAGCGCGGCCCTCTGGACCCTGCGGCCGATCCGGCCGGGGTTCCAGTGGATCGGATCCACCCTCCGCCTGCCGCCGGGGGAAGAGATCATCGCGCTGGAAGAAGGAGAAGAGCATGGGCGCTGGGAGCTCAGGCGGGCGCCGTGGACGGAGGGGGAGATCTGGATCCACAGCCCGGCGGCGGATTTCGACCTCCACTGGGAGGGGCGGCCGGCGATGGCGGCCGCCGTGGGATCCGGAGTTTATCGCGTGCCCGTCGCATTCCAGGGCCGGGGATGCCTGGCCGCATGGAGGAAACCGTGAGCCTTCATTCGAGGGCACTTCCCCAGGGAGGAGCTGATCGATGAAGTTGAACCGGCAGCGCCCATGGACCATCGTCGTGATGGAGGGGGATCAGACCGGGCAGGAGCTCCTGGAGGAAGCACTGCGCGTGCTGGATCCAGGGGTAACCCGCGTTCCGATACGGTTTCTCCGATTCGACCTGAGTCTGGAGAACCGGCGGCGCACCCGCAACGGCGTGGTGATCGAAGCGGCGGAGGCCATGAAGGAGGCCGGGCTGGGCCTGAAGGCCGCCACCATCACCCCGGAGGATCCTTCCGATGTGGGCAGCCCCAACGCCCTCCTTCGGGAACACATCGATGGAATGGAAAGGTGATCCTCCGGGTTGGCCGCCGCATCCCAGGGGTGCGGCCGATCGGCGGGGTGGTGGGGCCGGTGGCCATCGTGCGCATGGCCGTGGAGGACGCCTACAACGCGCGGGAATGGCGGGAAGGGGAAGGGCTGGAGGAGACGGCCTACCGGCTGGATCGCATCACCCGGGGGACCTGCCGGGCGGTGGCGGAGTTCGCCTTCTGGTATGCCCGGCGCATCGGGGCGAGGGTGTTCGGAGGGCCCAAGTGGACGGTGAGCCGGATTTATGAGGGATGTTCAAGGAGGAGCTGGACGCGGCGGCCCGGCGCTATCCGGACGTGCGCTACGAGCCGCAGCTCATCGATGCCACGCTGGCCCTGCTCTTCACCCGGGCCACCGAGCCGCTGGTGATCCCGTGCCTCAACCGCGACGGCGATCTGCTCAGCGACCTGATCCTCCAGATGTTCGGCTCCATCGCGGGAAGCGAATCCCTGCTGTTCTCCTTCGATGATCGCCTCCAGATCAGGGTCGTTATGGCGGAAGCCCCTCACGGCACCGCCCCGGCGCTTTACCGGAAAAACATCGCCAACCCGATGGCCATGATCCTGGCGGGAGCCGCCCTGCTTTCGTTCATCGAAGATGAGGCCGCTCAGCGGGCCAGCCGGGCCATCTATGAGGCGGTCTTCGAGAGCGTCTACGACGGGATCGCCACCGCCGACCTGGGCGGATCGGCGACCACCACCGAGTTCACGGATGAGGTGATCCGCCGGGTGGCCCGCAAGCTGGAGGTCTGGGAGGCGCTCCGGCTTACCGGAGGGACGGCGATGAGCCCTCGCGAAGCGGAATCCGCACCCTCCTCCAGGGGGGAGGAGGAATGAGACCCCGAAAGCCTCAGTAATCGGATCCTGAGGCCGGCGCGGGCTTCACGATGATGCGCCCCCGCATCCGCGGATGGATGCTGCAGAAATACTCATAGGTCCCTGGCTGATGGAAAGTGAAGCGGAACGAATCCCCGGGGCGCAGCCGACCCGAATCGAAAACCCCGCTGGGGTTATCCGGCGCCCCGCTGGTCACCGTATGCGAGGCGGATTCCTCCTGGTTGATCCATTCCACCGTGGTCCCCACCGTCACCTCCAGTTCGGCCGGCCGGAAAGTGAAGTTCTTCTCCAGGGATGTAAACCATAAAAAGATACGCAGCGGGAGAGGGGCTGGATCGGGCGAGAAGCGGGCGGGATCACGGGAGGGGCATCTCTCCGACGGCTGGAGGGCGGGGGGTGGAGGCCCCGATTGCGGCCCGACCTGCTCTCCATGTAAAATCCCCTCGCGTTCCATACCCCGGCGCGGAGCCCGTTGCCGATCCTTTCCCCGGAGGCCTGCGCATGCCAACGCTGCTGGTGCGCCACGCCGAGCTGCTGGTGACGATGGACGACGCACGGCGCCGCATCCCCGACGGCGGCCTGTTCGCCCGGGATGGCGTCATCGAACAGGTGGGTCCCACCGCGGCGCTTCCCCCCGAGGCGGACCTGGTGATCGATGCCCGCGGGATGGTGGTGATCCCGGGCCTGGTGAACACGCATCACCACCTCTACCAGACCCTCACCCGTGTGATCGCCCAGAACGCGAAATTGTTCGACTGGCTGCGCGCCCTGTATCCCATCTGGGCGCGCATGGACGCGGAGGCGGTTTATATCAGCGCCCTGGTGGGAATGGCCGAGCTCCTCCACTCCGGATGCACGACCACCAGCGACCACCTGTATCTCTTCCCCAACGGCGCGCGGCTCGACGACGAGATCCGGGCCGCCCAGGAGATCGGGATCCGGTTCCACGCCACCCGCGGCGCCATGTCCCTGGGCGAATCCAGAGGCGGCCTTCCACCGGACACGGTGGTGGAGGAGGAGGACGTCATCCTGAAGGACATGCAGCGGGTCATCGAAACCTATCACGACCCCCGGCCTTACGCGATGTGTCGGGTGGCCCTGGCCCCGTGTTCTCCCTTCTCCGTGACCCCCGATCTCATGCGAGAGGCAGCGGCGATGGCCCGCCAGTATGGCGTGATGCTCCACACCCATCTGGCGGAGACACGGGATGAGGAGGAATACTGCCTGGCGCGTTTCGGCAGGCGGCCGGTGGCTTACGCCGCCGGGCTGGGCTGGGAGGGCCCGGATGTGTGGTTCGCGCACGTGGTGCACGTCAACCGGGAAGAGATCGCCCTCCTGGCCCGGACGGGCGCTGGGGTCGCCCATTGCCCCAGCTCCAATATGCGCCTGGCCTCCGGCATCGCTCCGATCCGCGCCATGCTGGATCATGGGGTTAAGGTGGGGCTGGGGGTGGATGGCAGCGCCAGCAACGATGCTTCCCATATGCTCGCCGAGGCCCGGCAGGCCATGCTCCTCCAGCGGGTCGCCCTGGAACGGCCCGACGCCCTCACGGCCGAGGAAGCCCTCTGGCTGGCCACCCGGGGCGGCGCGGCGGTCCTGGGGCGGGACGATATCGGGCAGCTATCTCCCGGGAAAGCGGCGGACTTCGCCGCCTGGCGGCTGGATCGCCTGGATTACGCGGGAGCCCTCCACGATCCGATGGCCGCTCTGGTGTTCTGCCAGCCCCGCCCGGCGGACCTCGTGGTCGTCCAGGGGAAGGTGATCATCCAGGAGGGGGTGTTGCTTACTGTGGAAGAGGGGCGCCTGATCGAGCAGCACAACCAGATCGCACGGCGGATCGTGCGGGGGGAATGAATGAATGTAGGGGGGACGCCTTCAGCGTCCCCCCACAGCCCAGGCCCATCCGTTCTCCCTGTGATCCAGGGAGCCAGAGGAGAAGCCAGGGATTTTCCCTGCTCTCAGGATCGCTGCCAGCGGGCTCAGATTGGGGAAGAGTGCCTTCACCCCTCTTCTTCCTCTTCCTCCTCTTTCTTCCCACGGCCGATGACTTCCACCTCGGGGGCTTCGGCCGGCAACGCCGCCTCTTCCAGAACCTCCGCCGCCGGCGCCGTCACCAGGGCGATCAGCTCGTCCGGATCGCTCACCACCGTGATCCCGGGAGGCACCTGGAGATCCCGCACGTGGATCGCCGCGTCCACACGATCCAGGCGGCTCAGGTCCACCGTGATGGCCTCGATGAGATCCTTCGGGAGGCATTCGATCTCCACATGGGTGAGCCCATGCACCAGGATGCCCTCCCCGCGTTCCACCGCAGGGGAAGCCCCCACAAACACCACGGGGACCTCCACACGGATCTTCTCGGTCATCTCCACCGCCTGGAAATCGACGTGGAGGATCTCCCGACGGATCGGCTCCCGCTGCACCTCCCGGATCAGGGCCAAGTGGGTCTGGCCATCCACATGGAGGGTGATCAGACGGGTACCGCCGCGAGCCTGAGCCAGGACCCGCTGAAGCTCCTTGCCTTCCACCTGGATGGCCATCGGCTGGATGTGCCGGCCGTAAAGCACCGCCGGGATCCACCCCTGGCGGCGGAGGGCTTTCACCCGTTTTCCTGTGACCGTCCGCGGCTTCGCACTTAACACCAGCTCCGCCATTGTTCCACCTCTTGCCGTTTGGAATAAAGAGAGCCTGCGCCGCTGGATCTGAATCCCCGAAAGCGCATCCCGCTTTCCCCGTGGCCAGAGGGCCGCACGGAGGAGGGAAAGAACCCCCAGGGGGGCCTCGCCGCCTCCAGCGATCCCCCGCAGGGGATCATCGCTGGAAGCGCCGGAGCTGCCAGCCTAAAAGCATACCCAGGATCAGCCCGATCAGCAACCCGATCCAGGAGGCCAGGATCCCCTCCGGTTTCCCCTCTATGGTATGAGCCAGGATGAAACCCGCCCGCCCCCCTTCGATTCGGACGATCCGCGCGCACACCGCTCCCACATGGCTTTCCCTCAGCGTCGCCTCCCGGGAGGCGGCCAGACCGACCGCGCTCTGCTGGAGCTCCACCTGCACGCCGCGAGCGATCCCGAACGCAGAACGCTGCGCCTGGATCCGATTGGCTGCCAAATGAGAGACCGCAGCGCCCTCGCAAATCGCCTCATTGGCGATCAGGGATTCCAGACGGACGCCCGAGAGCTGAACCACACGGGCCTCGTCCGCTTCTTCCATTTGATGTTCCGGTGAGCTCATAGGGTGCCCCTTGATTTCGGAGTGCTCGATGGCCAGCCCGGCGAAGGAGTTTCCCTTCCGAATCCCACATGATCCAGATTCCGGTGGACAAAGCCGGGGGGATTTTATAAAAAGCCGAAAGGCCCGTCAAGGAGGCGATCGAGGACTCCTCAATATCCGACTTCCACAGGGGTCCACGAGGCGGGCCTCCTCCCGGGATTTGCGAGAGGGAGTCGGCCCAGGACGACGACATAGATCGCTGGCCGATCCGAATCCGGATGCGCGGGTTGCAAGTTGCGTTAGAATAGCTGAGCAGCGGCCCGGACCTGCGAGGGGGACATTCGGTGCTCCAGGAGGATCACCATGCCCGCCCGTGGCCCTCAGGATGTGCAAACGTTCCTGGAACAGCATCTTCCCGGAACCCCGGTGCGGATTCTGGATCAGAGCACCGCAACCGCCATGGAGGCGGCAGCGGCGGTGGGATGCCCGCTGGGGGCGATCGTCAAGTCGCTGCTTTTCATCGCGGGGGAGGATCCCCGGCTGGTGCTGGTGGCCGGGGATCGGAAAGCGGACCAGCGTCTCCTGGCCGCCCTGTGGGGGATCTCCCGCAAACGCATCCGGATCGCGGATCCCGAAACGGTGTTGCGGGTGACCGGCTATGAGGTCGGCGGGGTGCCTCCTGTGGCGCATGCGACGCCCCTTGAGATCTGGATCGATGCCTCCCTCGCCCGTTATGAAACCCTCTGGGCAGCGGCGGGCGCCCGCAACGCCCTGTTCCCCATCTCGTTCGCCGATCTGGTGCGCATCACGGGCGGTCAGGTGGCAGAATTCACAGCGGAAGCGACTGCCGGAGGGCCGCCTGGAGAGACGGCCTGGAAGCCGGGGGATCCCTGATCCGTCTCCCCGCCTCTCCTCGCAGCGCTCCATGAGGCCGGATGGAAAACCTTTAGAGGCCCGGCGGGAGGGCACCGAAAGCGTCCTGACCGGCCCCCGGAGCCATCCAGCGGTGGAGAGACCGAGCGGAGGGATCATGATCGATGCGGATTCTGGCCATTGAGACCTCATGCGACGAAACGGCGGCCGCGGTGGTGGAGGACGGCCGCATCCTGCTCAGCCACGTGGTGGCTTCTCAGGCCGCCTTTCACGCGAAATACGGCGGCATTTTCCCGGAGATCGCCGCCCGGATGCACGTGGAAGCCATCGTGCCGGTGACCCGGGAGGCCATGGCCCAGGCCGGCCTCCCGTGGGAGGCCATCGATGCGATTGCGGTGACCTACGGACCGGGGCTGCCCGGTTCCCTGGTCGTGGGGGTGAGCTTCGCCAAGGCCCTGGCCTTCGCCCGCCACAAGCCCCTGATCGCCGTAAACCACCTGGAAGGTCATCTTTACGCCCATCGGCTTCGGGTTGAAGGAAACCCCGCCGAGGATCTCCCCTTCCCTTTTCTGGCGCTCATCGTCTCGGGGGGCCATACGGAGCTGATCTGGGTGCGGGATCTCCTGGACCACCGTCGGGTGGGCTGGACCATCGACGATGCCGCGGGGGAGGCGTTCGATAAGGTGGCGCGGCTCCTGGGCCTGGGGTTCCCCGGTGGGCCGGCGATCGAGCGCATGGCCCGGAAGGGGGATCCGCGGGCGTTTCCGCTTCCGGCGCTCCCCAGGGTGGATCACCCCCTCTGGTTCAGCTTCAGTGGGCTGAAGACAGCGGTCCTTCGGATCGTGGAGCGGTTCGGAGGGCAACCGCTTCCCGTGGCTGATCTGGCCGCCGCTTTCCAGGCAGCAGTCATCGAGCAACTGGTTACGAAAACCCTGGAAGCCCTGCGCCATTACAACGCACAGGCCATCCTGATTTCCGGCGGCGTCTCCGCCAACCGCCAGCTCCGGGAGGAGATGGCCCGCCGCGCCCCGGTTCCGGTTTATGTCCCGCCCCCCTGGCTGTGCACGGACAACGCGGCGATGATCGGCGCGGCGGCGGCGCTGCACGCCCAGGCCGGTCATTTCGCATCCCTGGATCTCGATGTGGATCCGGATGCCAAAATCGGTTAGAGGCCGGGTCTGCCCGATCATCCCATGGATAGTTGACAGGCCTTTCCTCCCTCGTTACACTAAATCCGGCACGCCGGGGATGAACAGCCCCTCCACGCGGTGGATCTTTCCCGGGATCTGCTCTGCCGACCTGGAGCAGGACAACCACCCGGTGTTTTCTCCGGCATTTCTGCCTCGGGATCGATGGGGATCCGGTCCGGGAATTCCTGGAGGCGAGCTCAATGGCCGCTGTTCAGGAATGGGTGCAGGTGGAGGAAGCCCGCCGGATGATCCTGGAGGAATTTCGGCCGCTTCCTCCGGAATCTGTTGCGTTGTCCAAAGCCCTGGGGCGGGTTCTGGCCGAGGCGATCCGGGCGGAACACGACCTCCCACCGTTCCCGAACTCGGCGATGGACGGCTATGCGGTCCGCGCGGCCGATACCCGGGGGGCCCGGCGGGATTCCCCCATCCGCCTGCAGGTGCTGGGGGAGGCCGCCGCGGGTCATCCGTTCCCCGGGGCGATCGAACCGGGAACGGCGGTGCGGATTGCGACCGGGGCGCCGCTCCCTCCCGGCGCGGATGCCGTTGTCCCGGTGGAGGATACCGATGACCCGGGGGGTCCTGGCCGTCCCCTCCCGCCTGTGATCGCTGTCTTCCGGTCCGTTCAAGCGGGCGAGTTCGTTCGCCCGGCGGGGGAGGATGTGACTCGAGGGACCATCGCGCTGGAGCGGGGCACGGTGCTCACGCCCGGCGCTCTGGCTTTGCTGGCCGCCCTGGGCTGCTTCGAAATCCCCGTCCATCGCCGCCCGCGGGTGGCCCTGCTGGCGATCGGCGATGAGCTGGTCGAGCCCGGCCGGCCGCTTCCCCCGGGCTGCATTTATGAAACGAACCGGATCGCCCTGGCTGCCCAGGCGATAGAGGGGGGAGCGGAGCCCATTGTGCTGGGGATCGCCCGGGATGACCCGGGGGATCTGCAACGGTTGCTGGACGAGGCCGTTGAGCATCATCCGGATCTGATCGTCTCCTCAGCGGGGGCTTCCGTCGGCGTTTATGACTGGGTGAAAGAGGTGGTGGGGCGCTATGGCGAGATCCGCCTCTGGAAAGTCCGCATTCGCCCCGGGAAGCCCTTCGCCTTCGGCCATTATCGGGGGGTCCCTTTCTTCGGGCTGCCCGGCAATCCGGTCTCCGCCATGATCACCTTCGATCAGTTCGTCCGCCCCGTTCTGCGCCGGATGGGCGGCTATCCCCGCTGGGAGCGCCCGCGCATCCCGGTGCGCCTGGCCGAGCCGGTCTCCAGCGACGGGCGTGAGACCTACTTCCGGGCGCGGATCGTTTATGAGGACGGCCAGTTCCGGGCCCGTTTGAGCGGGCTTCAGGGTTCCCACATCCTGAGCGCCATGGCCCAGGCGAACGGCCTGGTGATCCTTCCCGAGGGCATCCGGGCGCTTCCTGCCGGCGCAACCATCATGGCAGAAGTCTGGGTCGATCTGCAGGACCTGATCGGCGCGCCGGAGACCCTTCCATCCACTTCCATGGAGAGGGCTTCATGAGCAAGCGGGATTCGAAAACCACCCGTGCTTCTCCCCCACGCCAGCTGCCCATACTGCTCATCGCCGTGGTGGTCCTTGGCGTTGCGGCCCTCATCGGATACCAGCTGTGGACCAGCCGGCCGGCGGCGACCGTCGGCGCGGTCGACTATCCGACAGGTTTGACGCCGGACGGATATCCCTACAAGGGGAATCCGGAGGCTAAGATTATCATCGAGGAATATTCGGACTTCCAGTGCCCGGTATGCGCCCGTTACACCCGGGAGGTGGCACCGCGTCTGGATGAGAAGTATGTGAAAGCCGGGAAGGTATACTATATTTTCCGGTATTTCCCCTTCCTGGGGCCGGAATCGTTCCGGGCGGCGGAGGCCGCGGCCTGCGCGGCGGAACAGGGGAAGTTCTGGGAATACGAGCGCATGGTGTTCGCCAACCAGCGCGGGGAGAACCTGGGCTGGTTCTCCGATGACCGGCTCATCGGCTTTGCGACCCGGGTGGGGCTGGATCGAGGGGCCTTTGAGAACTGCCTGCTTTCCGGGAAGTATCGGGATTTCGTTCGCAGCGCCGCCGACGCCGGCCGCCAGCGGGGGGTGCGAGCCACGCCCACCATCTTCATCAACGGCGAGAAGATCGAGGGGCTCTACGATGTGACTTTCTACGAAACCTATATCGACACCCTGCTTCGACAGGGCCAGTAGATGCAATAAGGTGGAGGAAGCGATGGCGCCGCGCGTCGCAACGGCGCAAAGGGATCCGCTCCCTCTCATCCAGCTCATGCTGTCCCTGGCCGGGACAGGAGTTGCCGGGTATCTCACGTGGAGCAAGATCAGCGGGGAAGGTTTGATCTGCATCGGGTTCCGGGGCTGTGATGTGGTGAACAACAGTCCCTATGCCGAGCTCCTGGGGATCCCGGTGGCCGCCTGGGGGCTGGGGGCGTATCTGGTTCTCGCCGCGCTCGCGCTTCCGTTCTGGCGAAGCCATGCCTCCCTTCGGATGTGGACCGTTGCGCTCTCCTTCGCCATCGCCCTGGGAGGCTGGCTATTTTCGATGTATCTCACCGCCATTGAGGCCTTCGTCCTTCACGCGTGGTGCAGCTGGTGCGTGACCTCGGCGATCCTCATCACCCTGCTGCTGGGGGTGTGCGGAGTTCGTTTC
>BEHY01000080.1 GCA_002898735.1 Candidatus Thermoflexus japonica | reverse complement strand
CTGATGGCCGCCCTCCACGCCTCGAAACAGGTGAAGACGGCGGTCCTCAGCAAACTTTACCCCACCCGTTCCCACACCGGGACGGCCCAGGGGGGCATCGCCGCGCCCCTGGGGAATATGGAGGAGGACCGGCCGGAGTGGTATGCCTATGACACGGTGAAGGGGGGAGACTGGCTGGTGGATCAGGACGCTGCCGAGATCCTGGCCTATGAGTCCATCGAGGCGATCATCGAGCTGGAGCACATGGGCCTGCCTTTCGACCGCACCCCCGACGGCAAGATCGCCCAGCGCCGGTTTGGGGGGCACACCCGCAACTTCGGCGAGGCGCCGGTCATGCGGGCCTGCCACTCCGCCGACCGCACCGGCCATATGATCCTCCAGACCCTCTACCAGCAGTGCATCAAGCACAACGTCAACTTCTTCGATGAGTTCTTCGTCACCGACCTGATCCTGGAGGATGGGGTGGTCCGGGGGGTGGTGGCCATCGAGATCGCAACCGGGGACATCCACGTCTTCCACAGCAAGGCGGTGCTTTTCGCCACGGGCGGCGCCGGGCGGATCTACAAAGTCACCTCGAACGCCCACTCCCTCACCGGCGACGGGATGGCCATCGTGTGGCGGCGGGGGCTGCCCCTGGAGGATATGGAGTTCTTCCAGTTCCACCCCACCGGCATCTACAAGCTGGGGATCCTGCTCAGCGAAGCGGCCCGGGGCGAAGGGGCGGTGCTGATCAACGACAAGGGCGAACGCTTCATGGAACGCTACGCCCCCACGCTGAAAGACCTGGCCAGCCGGGATGTGATCTCCCGGGCCATCTATATGGAGATCCGGGAGGGCCGCGGCATCGGCGGGAAGGATTACGTCTACCTGGACATGCGGCCGGAGACCATCAACCGCTTCAAGAGCGCTCCGGGCGGCCGGGAGGTCACGGCGGAATATCTGGAGCACAAGCTCCCGGACATCATCGAGTTCGTCCGCGTCTACCTGGGGATCGACCCCATGCGGGAGCCGGTGCCCATCCAGCCGACCGCCCACTACGCGATGGGCGGCATCCCCACCGATGTCGATGGGCGTGTGATCCGCGACGAGAAGAACACCCCGGTCCCCGGCCTTTACGCCGCGGGGGAGGTCGCCTGCGTCTCGGTGCACGGGGCGAACCGGCTGGGAACCAACTCCCTGGTGGATCTGGTGGTCTTCGGCCGGCGGGCCGGCCGCCATATGGCCGAATACTGCAAGCAGGTGGACTTCGCCCCGCTCCCGCCGGAACCGGAAGCTTATACCATCGAGATGGTGGAGCGCATCCGCAACGGGACCGGTGAGGAGCGCGTCCCCCTCATCCGGAACGAGCTGCAGGAGACCATGCAGACCTACGTGAGCGTGTTCCGCGAGGCCAGCGGCCTGGAGACGGCCATCGAGAAGATCCGGGAGCTGCAGGAGCGGTATCGCCACATCCGCATCGACGACAAGGGCTATCGCTTCAACACGGATCTTCTGGAGGCCATCGAGCTGGGGTTCCTGCTGGATGTGGCGGAGGCCACCGCCTTCAGCGCCCTGAATCGCACCGAGAGCCGGGGCGCTCACTATCGGGAGGACTATCCGAAGCGGGACGATGAGAACTGGCTCAAGCACACCCTGATCTGGCGCCAGGACGGCAAGGTGACCTTCGCTTACAAACCGGTGGTCATCACCAAATGGCCGCCGAAGGAGCGGAAGTATTGATGCCCTCCCGCCACCCGGACTGGCTGGCCCAGGGGTTGCGCGACCTGCAGGCGGCCCGCTCGATGCTGGAGGCAGGCTTCTACGAGTGGGCAGCCTTCCAGGCCCATCCGGCGGCGGAGAAAAGCCTGAAAGTGCCGCTTCGTTTCCATCACCGGGAGTATCGAGGACACCGTCTGGTTGCCATGCTCGAGGAGCTATCCCAGAAGATGCCGATCCCCGAAATGTTGTTCGAAGCAGCGCGGGAGCTCGACCTGCATGATATGAGCTCGCGCTATCCGAACCACTTCGCCGAAGGCGATCCGGCTCAATACTATGATCGGAAAATCGCTCAGCGGTGCGTGGAGCATGCCGAGCGGATCGTGGGATTCGTGCAGGAAAACCTGGGAGAACAGCCCCCAGGCCCATGACATCCGCGCCTTTCTGGACCGCCTGAGGGAACTGGAGCCAGAGGCGGTCTTCCTGTTCGGTTCGCTGGCGCGGGGCGACTACCTGGATACCAGCGATGTGGACCTGCTGGTCCTGTTCTCCCGGCCGGTGCCTTATGGAGAAGTGGATCGACGGGCCCGTGGGAACTTCCACATCCTGGTGGAGACCTGGGAGAAGGTGTGGCGGCAGGTCCGGGAGGGCGAGCCGTTTTATCTGGAGATCATGCTGGAGGGATGCCTGCTGGAGGAACGCGAAGGGCGGGGCCGGGCGCTCGTCGAGGCGGCCCGCGAAACCGCCCGCGCCATGGGATTCCGGCGCACCTCACGAGGATGGACCTGGTCGGTTTCCACTCGAACCCAGCCCGCATTGGAGGATACGCCATGAAGGTGCGATTGCGCATCCAGCGGTTCAACCCGGAGAAGGACCGCAAGCCGTGGTGGGGGGAATACGAAGTCGAGGCCGAGCCGGTGGATCGCGTGCTGGACGCCCTTCACTACGTCAAGTGGTATGTCGATGGCACGCTCGCCCTGCGCCGCTCCTGCGCCCACGGCATCTGCGGCTCCGACGCGATGCGCATCAACGGCCGCAACCGCCTGGCCTGCAAGATCCTGGTCCGCGAGGCCCTGGAGGAAGGGCGAGGCGTGATCACCGTCCAGCCCCTCCCCGGCCTCCCCGTGATCAAGGATCTGGTCGTCGACATGGAGCCCTTCTTCGCCAAATATCGGATGATCATGCCCTACCTGATCAACAACGATCCCCCGCCGGAACGGGAGCGGCTGCAGACGCCGGAGGAGCGCGAGCGCTACGACGACACCACCAAGTGCATCCTGTGCGCAGCGTGCACCACGTCCTGCCCCTCCTTCTGGGCCAACGGCGAATACATCGGGCCGGCGGCCATCGTCCAGGCCCATCGCTTCATCTTCGACAGCCGGGATCAGGGGGCCGCTGAACGGTTGCGGGTCCTCAACGAATGGTTCGGGGTCTGGCGCTGCCGCACCATCTTCAATTGCGTAGAGGCATGCCCGCGGGGGATCAACATCACCCGGGCGATCGAGGAGGTCAAGCTGGCCATCCTCACCGGACGCCTGTCCTGAGGATAGGGGCTGGGCCGGCCATCCGGGGGTGCCGGCCCAGCCCCACCGCCTCCGAAGCGCCCACCCTATCCGTCTACGAACCCCGACGATCCAGACGGCGCAACCGCTGATAACGGGGGATCCCCTGGAGCTCCCGCCATCGGGCCTCCCGGTCTCCCCAGCGCCATTCATAGACCACCCGGTTTTCCTCGTCCACATAAAAGAAAGCCGGCCCCACGCCCAGGGAGCGCTGCAACGCCTCCACGACTTTCAGAAGATCCTCAGCCGCGCGAAGGATCACATAGCGCCGGGGCTCGAATTCGATCTCGAAGGTCCGCTCCCGCCAGTAGCCCCGATAGCGGAAGGGCGGCTCTTTCCGGGCCGGATCCTCGGGAGATACCCATGCCTCCTGCAGGCGCACAAACCAGAGGCTCTGGCGGAGCTGCTCCGCAATCGCGCCTGCGCTGGGGCGCTTTTCCGCATAGAACCAGTGGACCTCAGGGGGCACGACCAGCGTCATCCTTCTCCCTCCGACGAATTCGGGTGATCGGAGTTGCGGGTGCTCTGTCCGATGAAACGGCCCATCTCACCCCCCTCCCCGGAGGAGAGAGGAAAAGGCCTTCGACCCCTACAGGCGCGCGCCCCAGCGCCCATAACAGACCAGGCGCCTGGAGCGGCTCCGATAAGCTTTCCGAACCTCATCGTAAAGATCCAGAATGCGATCGGTGATGATCGGCCACGCGAATCCCTGAGCCCAGCGGCGGGCGTTCTCCCCTAACCGTTGTCGGAGCTCCTCATCCCGCAGAAGCCGATCCAGCGCCCGCGCCAGGGCGATCGGCTGGCGCCGAGGCACCCGCAGGCCGGTCTCCCCATCGCGGACCAGATACGACAATCCCCCCACATCCGAAGCGATGACCGGCGTGCCACAGGCCATGGCCTCCAGGGCCACCAGCCCGAAGGATTCGTAATCCGAGGGCATGACCACCACATCGGCGGCGTTATAGTAGTAGGGGAGCGTTTCCTGGGCTTTGGCCCCCAGGAAGGCGACCAGATCGGTGATCCCCAGCTCCTCCCGGAGCTGCTGCAGCCGCCGCATCTCCGCATCCGCCGTCGTATCCGGATCGCCGCCGATCACCACCACGGCGAAATCCCGGGTCCAGGTCGGGCAATCCTGCGCCAGGATGGCCACTGCCCGCATTAAGGTCTCCAGGCCCTTCAACGGCTCGATGCGCCCAACGAACAGCACGTAGCGCCGCTCAAGTGGGAACCCCAGGATCCGTCGGGCTTCCACCTTGGGAATGGGCCGGAACCGCTGGATATCCACCCCCGGGGGGATGACCGTGATATGGGAGGGGGTGGCGCCGTATAGCCATGAGAGCTGGGCTTTCTCCAGCGGGGTGGCCGCCACCAGATGATCCGCTTCGCGCACCAGTCGCCGTTCCGCCTCGAGACGCGCGGGGGGCTCCCGCTCCTCCGCCCGCCGTGCGACGCGGTTCTTCATCTGGCCCAGCGTGTGGAACATCTGGATCACCGGGGCCCGCCATACCGGTCGCAGGGCGAGCGCCACCAGACCGGAGAGCCAGTAATGGCTGTGGATCACATCGTAGGCCAGACCCTCCCGCTCCGCGAAACGCCGAACCCATTCGACGAATTCCGGCAGATACGGGAGGATCCGATGTTTTTCGATCGGGGCTTCCGGGCCGGCCGGAACATGGATCACGCGCCCCCCAGGCCCCAGCTCGTGGACGATATGGGGGAGATGCGGGTTCTGGGATCGGGTGAAGACATCCACGGCGATGCCCTGGCGGGTCAGCTCCCGGGTCAGTTCGCGGACGTAGACGTTCATCCCCCCGGTGTCTTTGCCCCCCAGGGTGGCCAGAGGGCATGTGTGGACGCTGATCATCGCCACCCGGCGCACGGGAATACAACCGCTCTTCACGCGGGAACCTCCTGGGAGAGCTCCACGATCGGCTCGGGCACAGGCCTCATCTCACGCACCTTACGCGCCAGGAAGAAGGTCACCTTGGCATCCACCTCCAGCCCCCCCAGCGCCCGGATGCGCGGCTCAAAACGGGCCCAGACCGTCCGCCAGTCCGGCTTGTTCCGCCACCCATAGGCCCGTTCCAGCCAGTCGCACTCAAACTGAATGAACGCTTTCGCTTCCTCCGGATCCAGATTCACCCCGGTGGGATAAAATTCCAGATGCTCCACCTGGAACCCCATGCGCTCCAGGGCTTCCCGGATCTCGGTCTTGGTGAAGAAGCCGGCTCGAATATACTGATAGATCTCCAGGGCCAGCTTCTGCGAAGGGGTCTCCGCATCCTCCGGCGTGGTGGTCGCCAGGGCAAACCACCCCTCTGGCCTCAGCACCCGGTTGATCTCCCCAAACAGGCGATACATGCCCGTCAGATCCAGACAGATATCCTGGAGCGCCAGAAAGGTCCCCACCCCGTCGAAGATGCCGCTCGGGAACCCCAGGCGATAAGCGTCCATCTGGACGAAGGCGCTGAGCCGGGAGTTGGATTCCCGGGCGTGCTGACGGGCCAGCTCAACCTCACACCGCGCCAGATCGATCCCGACCACCACCCGTGGAGCCAGCACCTGCTCGATTTCCAGCGCGAACCATCCATCCCCCGTCCCGATATCCAGCCATCGCTGGCCGGGGGCGACAGGGATCCGATGCGCGATCGCCCGCCGCACGCCGTTCAGATCGTCGTAATAGCTCTGGAACTCCCGGATCACTCGCAAACCGCGTTCCCCCATCGATGAGCTCCCTCCCTCAAAGGATTCAAATGGCCCTCACCGGGGTTCGGAGGCCCTCCGCCCCGGAACCCGCTCAGGGGAAATCATAACGACCAGCCCGGCCGGATTCCCATCCAGCCAGGCTTCTGTGGCCGGGCTTCCATGGGCGCCTGGGATGCAGGCGGGAGACATCCTCCATGGTCCATATGCCCCGCCGCCCTCCAGGCCGGGAACATAGAACAGGATTGGGGGCCGCCTTCAGCAGCCCCCAATCCGAAACGCCTGCGCTCCCCGGAAGCCAGAGAGCAACCCTTCACCGCATCAACAGGAGCCCCATCCCCACCGGAGGATTATCCGCCCCCGGACATCCCGGCCACGAAGCCGCCTTCCGTCATCTTCCGCACATCCAGGACCTCGTCCAGTTTCTCCGCGGGCAGGAGGCCCATCTCCAGGACCACATCGCGGATGGTCCGGTTCTCGGCCATCGCTTTCTTCACCACCTCCGCGGCCCGGTCGTAGCCGATGTAGGGCGTGAGGGCGGTGGCCAGGATCGCGTTCTTATGGACCAGCGTCTCCATGTGCTCGCGGTTGGGCACGATGCCGCAGATGCACTTATCCGCCAGGACGGTCGCCGCGCTCGCCAGGATATGGATGGACTGAAGGAGATTATGGGCGATCACCGGCAGGGCCACATTCAGCTCGAAGTTCCCCGAGGCGCCGGCCATGTTGATCACCACATCGTTGCCCATCACCTGCATGCAGACCATGATCACCGCCTCGGGGATCACCGGGTTGATCTTGCCCGGCATAATGGAGGACCCGGGTTGCAAAGCGGGGAGCCGGATCTCAGCCAGGCCGGCCTGCGGGCCGGAGTTCATCCAGCGCAGATCGTTGGCGATCTTATACAGCGAAACCGCGACCGTCTTCAGCTGGCCGCTCAGCTCCACCGCCGCATCCTGGGCGGCCTGGGCCTCGAAGTGATTCTCCGCCTCCCGGAACGGCAGCCCGGTCTCCTCGCTCAGGGCGGCGGCGATCCGCCGGCCGAACTCCGGATGGGTGTTGATCCCGGTGCCCACCGCCGTCCCGCCCAGGGCCAGCTCCGCCAGGTGCGGCAGCGCCGACTCGATCCGGCGGATCCCATGTTCGACCTGGCTGGCATAGCCGGAGAACTCCTGGCCCAGGCGCACCGGCATGGCATCCATCAGGTGGGTCCGGCCGGTTTTCACGATATCGTCGAACTCGCGGGCCTTGTCGAGGAGCACTTCGTGGAGGTGACGCAGGGCCGGGAGCAGACGCTCGTGCACCGCCAGATAGGCGGAGATATGGATGGCCGCCGGGATCACATCGTTGGAGGACTGGCCCAGGTTCACATGGTCGTTGGGGTGGATCTCCTTCGAGCCGATCGCCCCGCCCAGGATCTGGATGGCCCGGTTGGCGATCACCTCGTTCGCGTTCATGTTCGTCGAGGTGCCCGACCCCGTCTGGAAGATATCCAGCGGGAAGTGATCGTCCAGCTTCCCCTCGATGACCTCCCGCGCCGCCTGCATGATCGCGCTGGCGCGCCGCTCATCCAGCAGGCCCAGATCCCGGTTCACTTTGGCGGCGCAATACTTGATCAGGCCCAGGGCACGGATGAAATCCCGATGGAACCGGATCCCGCTGATCGGGAAGTTCTCGATCGCCCGCTGGGTCTGCGCCCCCCAGAGGGCATGGGCCGGGACCCGCACTTCCCCTAAGGAATCCCGCTCGATTCGGAACGCCTCCATGGCAACCTCCATCCTGGGGATGGCGTCACCGCCGCCCCTGGCCCTCCTCCCGTCGTGCGCGAATTCCCCCGGCGGGGTTACCGCCAGAGCCGAAACACCAGGTTCAACACCAGGGTGAGCACCAGGCTGAGCAGAATCGAAGTGGCCAGCGGGAAGAAGAACACGAAGTTCCCTTTCTGGATGAGGATATCCCCGGGCAGGCGGCCGAGGCCCGGCACCCGGCCGATCAGCATGAAGATCAGGCCGAAGGCCAGGAAGAACAGCCCGATCAGAATGAACCAGCGCCCGAACTCCTGGAACGGCATGTCGACCCTCCTCACCACCCCTCCAGATATTTCCGCCACTCCGTGTATTCCCGCAAGTAAGCGCTGAAAAGATAGCGGATGGTGGGGACTGGCTCAAAGGGCTGACGCAGCAGCGTCATGTGGGCTTCAGCCGGCGTCCGGTTTCCTTTGCGTCGATTGCACGCCGGACAGGCCGCCACCAGGTTTTCCCAGGTATGCTTCCCGCCCCGATGGCGCGGGATCACGTGATCCACCGTTAAATGGGGGGAGGAACGCCCGCAATATTGACAGGTATACTGATCCCGCCTCAGGATCTCCCGCTTGGTCAGGCGCAACCGGCGGGGCGGCCGCCGCACCACATAGCGCAAACGGATCACCGAAGGGCACGGGAAAACCCGGGAAGGGGTGCGCACCTCGCCCCGGCCGTTCTCCAGGATCTCCGCTTTCCCGTCGAGCACCAGGGCAAGCGCCCGGCGGAGAGAACAGACGTGGAGAGGTTCGAAGTTGGCGTTCAACACCAACACCGGCGTTTGAAGCAGGGATGGGAATTCCAACCTCCTTGAAGCCTCCATGACCGAACCTTTCCAGAAAGCGTCTCCAGGCTCGGGGCCGGGCAGGATGCCGAAGGAGCTCCGCCTGGCTCCAGAAACCCCCAGCGAAGGGGTCCACCGCAGGATTCCCGCTCGTCCTCATTATAAATTGGGCCTGACGAATTCGCCAGCGCCGGCGGAGCTTTTCAATTTACTCCCCCAGAGGAAAAATAATAAAATCCCAGGCGAGGCCATGGGTCTGCGCGAGGCATGGATGGATCCCCGTCGAGCGTTGCCGAGTGTGGATCGCCTGCTGAAAGCGGAGGGCGCGGCGCCGCTCCTGTCGGCTTTCGGCCATGACGCGGTGGTCGAAGCGCTCCGGGAGGTCCTGGCGGAAGCGCGGGCGAGGGTTCAACAGGGTGAGCCCGCGCCTTTGGAGGCGGCGCTGCTCAGGCAGGCCGCAGCCCGGCTGGCCCGCTGGCATACCCCCCGCCCCCGCCCCGTCATCAACGCCACCGGCGTGATCCTGCATACGAATCTGGGCCGCGCGCCCCTCTCCCGCGCGGCCCTCGAAGCCATCCGCGCCGCGGCGGCTTACAGCGATCTGGAGTTCGACCTGGAGGCCGGCGAGCGAGGGGAACGGCAGGCGGCGGTGGAGGATCTCCTGCGCCGGCTGACCGGGGCCGAGGCCGCCCTGGTGGTCAACAACAACGCCGCGGCTGTGCTCCTCGCCCTCACCACCCTGGCTCGGGGGCGCGGGGTGCTGATCTCCCGGGGCCAGCTCATCGAAATCGGCGGCGGATTCCGCATCCCGGAGGTGATGGCCCAGAGCGGCGCGCGCCTCATCGAGGTCGGCACCACGAACCGGACCCATCTGAGGGATTATGAGGAGCCCCTCGCCCGGGGAGAGGACATCGCCCTGATCCTCCGCGCCCACCACAGCAATTTCCGCATGATCGGCTTCGTGTCCGAGGTCCCCCTGACGGAACTGGTGGCCCTGGGGGAGCGCTACGGGATCCCGGTGATGGACGATCTGGGAAGCGGGGCGCTCCTGGACACCGCGGCCTTCGGCCTGGCCCACGAGCCGATGGTGCCGGAGAGCATCCAGGCCGGCGCGGCGGTGGTCTGTTTCAGCGGCGACAAACTCCTGGGCGGCCCCCAGGCCGGGATCATCGTGGGGAAACGGGAGCTCCTCGCCCGGATGCGGCGGCATCCGCTGATGCGGGCCCTGCGGCCCGATAAGCTCACGCTGGCCGCCCTGAGCGCCACGCTCATCCATTACCTCAAGGGGGAGGCCACCCGGGAGATCCCGGTCTGGCGGATGATCGCGGCCCCCCTGGCCGGGCTGGAGGCCCGGGCGCAGGATCTGGCGGCGCGCCTGCGCGCGGAGGGGATCCCGGCTGAAACCCGGCCGACCCGTTCCACGATCGGAGGCGGGAGCCTCCCCGGCGAGACCCTCCCCAGCGTCGCCATGGTGCTGCGGCCGGGGGATCCTGGGGCGATGATGGCGGCCCTCCGACAGGCCGATCCGCCCATCATCGCCCGGGTGCAGGAGGAGGCGGTGTGGTTCGATCTGCGCACCGTGCTCCCGGATCAGGA
>BEHY01000079.1 GCA_002898735.1 Candidatus Thermoflexus japonica | reverse complement strand
AACAATGTCAAGTTAAGCTCCGGGACGTTCCGCCGCCCGCTGCTTGAGCCGCTCCAGCTCCCCGCCCCGGAAATCCACAAACCGGTACCCCACCCCCCGCTCGGTCAGGATATAGCGGGGCTGTGAGGGGTCCGGCTCGATCTTCTGACGGAGATAGTTGATATACAGCCGGAGGTAGTGGGTCTCGTCCCGATACTCGTAGCCCCACACCTTGGCCAGCAGGTTCTCATGGGTCATCGTCCGGCCCGCGTTATTCACCAGATGATACAGCAGCCGCCACTCGGTCGGCCGCAGCTTGATCTCCTTTCCCCCGGCGATGACCACCCGCCGGTTGAAATCGATGGTCAGGTAATCATCGATCTGGATCGCCCCGCCGGCCGTGGCCGGGGTATCCACCCGCCGCAGGACCGCCCGGATCCGGCTCACCAGCTCGCGGGGGGAGAAGGGTTTGGTCACGTAATCGTCCGCCCCCAGCTCCAGCCCCCGCACCTTATCCGCCTCATCCGCCCGCACCGTGAGCATGATCACCGGGACGCTGCTCACCTCCCGGATCAACGCCAGGGTCTCAAAGCCGTCCAGCTCCGGCATCATGACGTCCAGGAGGACCAGATCCGGCAGCAGCTCCTTGATCTTCTCCAGCGCCTCCAGCCCGTTGGATGCCTCGAAAACCTCGAACCCCTCCAGCTCCAGGTTCAGGCGGATGAACTGCCGCACCCGCGCCTCATCATCCACGATCAGGATCCGCCGGCGCTCCGACGTCTCCGATCGGATCGGGACATGCGCCATCTCAACGCTCCCGCACGAAGCTGATGATCTCGGCCTCCTCGCGCGAGCTCAGGACCTCCACGAAGGAGATCCGATGCCAGGGGATGATCACCTGCACGGCCTCCGGGTCGATGTAATGCACCTCCTTCCCGTCCCGGAGACGGACGTTGGTGCAGATCAGGACCTGATCCTGAGGCTCCGGCAGCCGCTCGACCTCCGCCAGGATCGGATCGGCATTGACCAGATGGATAAGGACGGTATACCCCATCGAGCTTTCCCCTCCAGGCGATGCAACGCTCTCGCCCTGTGCAGCTACTGCATGAATTCCACCCGGATGGAGATTTGCCCCAGACGGAGCTCATCCCCATCCCCCAGCGGGCGCGGGGAATAGGGATCCAGCCGCACACCGTTTAAATACGTCCCGTTCGTGCTGCCCAGATCCTCGATGTAGAACTGATCGTTCTGGAAAAAGATGCGCGCGTGACGCCGGGAGACCCCGCCCTCCAGCCCGCCATCGGGTGTCAGATCCACATGGGGGAAGATCCCCCGCCCCACATCCAGCCGCCCCACCAGGACCTCCTGATCCGGCCGGATGACCACGCGGCGGCCGGAGGACAGCACCTGAAGCACCAGGCTCTGCGGGCGGGCTCCCGCCGTCGAAGGGGATCCGGCGGGCAATTCCACCGGAATGGATACACCCTCAGGGAGCGGCTCGGTGCGCAACGGCCCACCGGTGAGCAGATAGACGCCGCACTCCGGACAGAACAGCGCGCCGACGGGATATTTCCGGCCGCACAACGGACACTCGATCATGACTTTCCTCCCGGCTCGGGCGGCGGAAGCATCAGCATCCGCGTCCTGTATTTTAAGGCCAGCTGCTGGCTTCTGGAAACCGAATGGCCCTGCAGCACATGGGTGGCAACGGCCAGGGCTTCCTGCGCCAGGTCCTTCTCCCCCAGCTCCAGCAGACGGGTCCCGACCTGCCGGAGCTTATGGGCCCCCTCCGCCCGTCTCCCGGCCTGGATATCCGCCCAGGCCTGCTCCTGCATCTGATAGATCACCACGCGAGACAGCGCCTCCAGCACCGGTTCGGGCGGCGGGGTGATCGGCGGCTCCTCCGGAAGGGCATGGGCCTGAACGGACAGCTCGGCCTCATCGAGCTGCGGCGGGTTCCCCGGGATGCGAACCTGGGCCCTCAGCCGGGCCACCTCCAGAAAACCCGGCTCCAGCGGCGGGAGGGCGAATTCGATCAACGCCTGGATCGGGCGGGCGGCATGCAGCGCGCCCAGATACCAGCTGGAATCCTCCCGCGGTGGGACCCGAAGCTCCGGCGCGACCTGGTAAAGCGTGGTCACCAGCACGCCCTCCCCCGGCTCCACGGTCAGCCGCACATCTTCCGCATAGCGATCCTGTAACCAGGAGAGATGCTCCAGGAAGCGCCGACGGATCTCCTCCGGCGAGGCGATGTAACCCGAGGTCCCGCCGCTGCGCGCGGCGATCTCATCCAGCAGGGCGTCGTTCCAGTCCTCCCCGATCCCAAAGGCGCTGATCCGGATCCCGACCTCCCGCGCCTGATCCGCCAGCGCCCGACATCGATCCTCATCCCCATAGGTCCGGCCATCGGTGAGGAGGATAAGATGAGAATGAACGCCCGCCTGGAGAGCGCGGAAGAGCTCCTGGAACCCCAGGAGCAACCCCCGATAGATCTCGGTGCCTCCCTCCGCCGTCAGCGTCTCCAGCCGCATCGAAAGACGGTGGCGCTCCCCCACCGGGCTCAACGGCCAGATCACCTCCGCCCGATTGTGAAAGGCCACCACCGCCAGGCGGTCGTCGGGCCCCAGCTGGCCGGCCAGTTCCAGCGCGGCGGCCTTCACCTGCTCCAGGCGCTCCCCTCGCATCGAATTGCTGCGATCGATCACCAGACCGAGGTGAAGCGGCGGGCGGATGGTCGGATGGGGGCGGGCAGGCTCGATGGTGAGCAATGCGTAAAGGATCTGCGAGGTGGAGAGGACGGGCAGGGAAGAGCGGCTGAGGAGGAGGCGGAACCGGAGGAACGATCCCCGGCTCCCCCACCGGGCCTGCCAGCGCCGGTCGTATTCCGCCCGCCGCTCCGGATCCGAGAGCACCGCATACGCCTCGTGGACCAGGCGGAAGAGCAGGGAGGTCCCGGCCTCCGGCCTCACATCCGGATGGACCTTCCGCACCAGCGCCCGGTAGGCCTTTTTGATCTCCTCCACATCCGCGGAGGGGGAGACGCCCAGGATCGCGTAGTAGTCCAGGAACTCTTCCCGCGCGCTCATCGCCCGACCAGGATCACCGAGATGTTGTCGTGCCCCCCCGCATCCTTTGCTTCCTGAACCAGCCGATGGCATGCCTCCTGCGGGGAGGCGCTTCCCCAGACGACCTGCAGGATCCGGTCCTCCGACACCTCCCCCCACAATCCGTCCGTGCAGAGCATCAACCACGCATCCCGGGGCAGGGACACGCGCCGATAGCCCGGATTTAACCGGCTGGGATGCCCCAGCGCCTGGTAGAGGACATTTCGCGGGACCTCTGCGGCTTCCTCCTCGCTCAGCCCTTTCAGGGCGATCATCCGCTGAACCAGGGAATGATCCTCCGTGAGCTGCTCCAGCCGATCCGGCCAGACCAGATAGGCCCGGCTGTCCCCCACATGGATCAGGTGCACGCTCTCCCCGATCACCAGCGCTCCCACCACGGTTGTCCCGCCTCCCGGCACCGCCTGGAGGATCTGGGCGTTGGCTGCCTGCAGGGCTTCCTCCAGCAACTCTTTAATCGGATGGTCCGGACCTCGATGGGCCAGATGGGGGACCAGGAGATGGGTGGTCAGGTAACGGGCGATCTCCCGGACGGCCAGGTCGCTGGCCTGCTCGCCCCCCCGATGCCCTCCCATCCCATCGGCGACCAGGAACAGGCCCAGGGGCAACAGTTCCCGGGAGCCCTGGTAAACGGTGTGCACGATCAGGAGCGCATCCTCGTTGCTGGGCCGAACCAGGCCCGGATCGGTGGCCCAGCCAAACCGAAGCCCCGCGGCCGGCTGGGCCGGCATGGGGGGAAGCGGCATGGTTCCTCCCTTCGATTCCTCCACAGGCGATGGAGGAACCTCCGGCCCGGAATCGGGAACATCCACCTGGATGGCCGGGGGCGCGGGGGAGGCGCTCCCCCGGGGTTCCGGTCGCTGGAAAAGGCGCTTGAGCCATTTCATGCGCGGATCACTCTCCTCGCCAGCTGCAAGCCGATTTCTCGTGGAGGGTGGGCCGCCTTCGGCGGCTTGCCCTTCATCGAAGATCCAATGCCTCCAATCTCACGATCCCAGGCCTAACGCATAGACCCGATAGTCCATGGAGGTGATGTAGAGAACCCCCTCCCACCATTCCGGGGCGGAGACGATCGGGCCTCCGGTCTGGAAGGACCAGAGGATATTCCCGTTCCGTGCATCCACCGCATAGAGATGGCCATCGGTCGCCCCCACCAGGACCCGGCCCTCCAGCACCAGGGGTGGGGCGTTCACCTGTCCGCCGGCCTGGAACCGCCAGATCGGATTCCCCGTCCGCGCGTTCAACGCGTAGAGAAAGCCGTCCGCCGACCCCACATAGATCACGCCCTCCGAGACCACCGGGGAGGAAAGCACCGGCTTTCCGGTTCGGAACCGCCAGATCGCCCAGCCGGTCCGAGCATCCAGGGCATACACGTGCCAGTCCCACGACCCCACCACGACCAGCTCCGCGTCCACCCATGGCGAGGCGGTTACCCCCCGGCGGGCCACAAACTGCCAGCGAAGGCGCCCCTGGAGATCCAGGGCATATACCCCGCCGTCCTCGCTGCCGATCACCAGCGTCTCCCCATACAGGCCGGCCGAGGACCGGATCGGGGCGCCCAAAGTCACCTTCCAGACCACCCGGCCGCTGTCCAGGTCCACCGCATAGAAAACCCCATCATCGGCGCCCAGGAAGGCGATGCCGGATGCGATCCGCGGCGTCGTGTAGATCGGCCCGCCCAGCTCCAGCGCCCACAGGAGCTCGCCATCCTTCGCCCGCAGGGCGTAGAGCCGGTGATCCAGCGAGCCCACCACCACCCGATCCGGAGCGACCGCCACGGCGCCGCCGATGCCGCCCTCCGTCGCGAACTTCCAGAGGAGCTTCCCGTCCTCCGCGGAGAGGGCGTAGACGTTATGGTCGTAGGAGGTCACGAAGACGATCCCCGCCGCAACCACGGGGCGGGAACGGATCTCATCCTCGCAGGCGAAGGTCCACTTCACCCGATATGGCGCGCCCCCCGATGAAACCTCCCGATGGGGCGCTGGACGCGTGGGCGCCCGCATCCCCATCGCGGCCAGCAGCGCCTGTTTCATCTCCAGGGCCGACTGGAACCGGCGCTCCGGATCGTATTCCAGGGCGCGCATGACCACCTGGGCGAGGGCCTCGGGGACCGCCGGGTTGATCCGGCGGATCGGGCGCTCGTGGAAGGAGAACGGCGGCTCCAGGCGCGGATCCTGGCGTGTCAGCAGGTGATGCAGCGTGGCCCCCAGGGCATAGATGTCCGTGCGGGGGTCCGCCACGCCCCGATATTGCTCCGGCGGGCTGTAGCCCTCCGTCCCGATCATCGTCCCCCGCTGCCCGGCCTGGAACACCTTGGCGATCCCGAAATCCACCAGGAACACCCGCCCGTAGGGGTCCACCATAATGTTGGATGGCTTGAGATCCCGGAAGATGATGGGCGGTCGCTGGGAGTGAAGATAGTGGAGGACGTCACAGATCTGCAGCGCCCAGTTCACCACATCCTCCACCGGCAGCATCCCCTCCGTGCGCCGCAGGAGCGTCTCCAGGTCCTGTCCTGGGATATACTCCA
This sequence comes from Candidatus Thermoflexus japonica, assembly GCA_002898735.1. Classification (GTDB taxonomy): domain Bacteria; phylum Chloroflexota; class Anaerolineae; order Thermoflexales; family Thermoflexaceae; genus Thermoflexus; species Thermoflexus japonica. Next base: position 4,650 of record BEHY01000079.1, on the reverse strand, counting down.
TGACAAGGTAGCTGCGCTCGCCTTCCACAAAGTAATCGTAGATCTTGGGGATGGCGGGATGGCTGAGGGTGGCCAGGAGGGCCGCTTCCCGCTCGAAGCTCTGCTGGGCCAGCGCCCGCATCCGGGGGTCCGGGATGTGGCTGATCATCTCTTTGATGGCGCAGAGGCGCCGCACCTGGGAGAAGCGGAGGTCCAGGGCCAGGTAGACTGTGCTCATCCCTCCCGCGCCGAGCACCCGCTCGATGCGGTATCGCCCCTGCAGGACCTCGCCCGCTCTCAGAAGGGAGGGGGTCTGTATGGGATCCAGCCGCTGGGTTTCCATCCCAGCGGGTCGCTTCCCGGGGTCCGTTGTCCCGGACTCCATCATGTTCTCCATCCGGATGTCTATCGTCGGGCTTCAATCTGGGAGCTGGGAGGAGGGATCGCCCCTTTTCGGAAGGAACATCCCCTGGGGCAACCCTCATGGATCATACCGATAAGGTTAATTTTTCCTGACCTTACTTTGGTCATCGGCCCCCAGGCCCTCCGGGGGGCCTGGGAGGAAGGGGGCTCCGGCCGTGCAGCTATGGGAAGTCGTCCGTCACTATGAGCCCTCGTTGCTGATCGAGATCCTTCGCCAGCAGGGCTGGCCCGTGGAGGGGATGCAGGCGGCCCGTAAGGACCTGCTGGGCCGGCTCCGCGATCCCGATCGCCTCGCGGCGCTCTGGGCCCAGCTCCCGCCGGAGGGCCGCGCCCTGGTGGAAGGGCTGCGCCGGGCCGGAGGCGCCATGCCGGCTATGATCCTTTTGATTTTACACGAGATGACGCCCGGCGGGACACCAGGGATCCCGTTCGAAACCCTCGCCGTCCGTCTCGCCGCTTCCGGTCTGATTTACTGGCACGCCGCCGGCCGCCCCATCCGCTCTCTGCTTCCCCAGGGAGAAGCGATCCTGCCGGTCGAGGTGGCCGAAGCCCTTCCCCCTCCGGAGCCGACGGCGCCTTCCATGGTGATCCCGGCTTCCCCCCTGCGGCTGGCGCGGGATCTGGGGCGGTTCGCCCGCTTCCTCCGGCGGTTCCCCGAGATCACGTTGACCCGCGAGGGCCGTTTGCCGGTCCGCTGGATGCGGCGCCTGCAACGCTGGCTGGGACGGGAGGGATCTGCCCGGGAATCCGCTTATCTCGCTTTCCTCCAGCAATTGCTGGAACGAATGCGGGTGCTCCGAACTCACGGGGCGGCCCTGACGCTGGATCTGCTGCACCCGTTCTGGGAGCAGGGAGCGATCGATCGAGCCCTGGCCGCCTTTCGGGCGTGGAAGGGGGAGGAGCCTGAGGACCTTCCGAACCATGGGATGCTCTCCCCGGCTACTCTGCGAGCTCGCGTGGAGCAGGCCCTGCGCCGGGCACCCGGGTCCTGGATCCCCCTTCCCGACCTGCTCGCAACGATCTTCCCGGAGCCCCCGGAGCGTCTGCCCGAGCCCCTTTCCCCGGCCGGTCGGCAGATGGCCACTCAGCTCCGGACATGGCTGGAGGCGGAGACCCTGTGGCCCCTGCACTGGCTGGGCCTCCTGGATCTGGGCGACATGGGCGGCCGGTGGGAAGCGGTGCGCCTCACGCCCTTCGGCGCGTGGGCGCTGGGGATCGGGGAGCCGGTTTCGCTCCCGGAGGAAGGGGGCCGCGTGATCGTCCAGCCCGATTTCCGCATCCTGGTCTTCGAGCCGGTGCCCGAATCCATCCTGACCGCGCTGGAGGCCTTTGCGGACCCCAGCCCGGGGGATCCGGTATCCGTGTATCAGATCTCCCGCGACACCATCTATCGAGGGCTCCAGCAGGGGTGGGACGTCCCGCGGATCCTCCGCTTTCTCGAAGGCATCAGCGGCGAGCCCCTGCCCCCGAACGTCCGGCGATCCCTGGAGGACTGGCACCGGCGGTTCCACCAGATCCGGATTTACCGGCGGGTGACCGTGATCCGGACCATGGGGGAGCCGCTTCCCGGGGGCCGCAGCATCCACCCCCTCGGGGAATCCATCGGGTGGACCGAAGAGCCGCTGGCCCATCTGGAAGCTCCGTGGCACCTTCAGGGAATTCGCCCCTGGGTGACCGGGTTCCGACCGGAGGACCTGCGCCATCAGGTGATCGCCGAGCCCCCAGGGATCCTCCGCTGGACCGGCCCGTTCCCCCATCCGGGGGTGGAACGCCTGCTGGAGCCGTTCACCGAGCGCATCCCGGAGGGGTTCCGGATCACGGAGGCTTCCCTGCGGGCCGGGCGGGCGGCCGGCCTGACCCTTTCCCAGATCCTGCAACGGCTTCAGCTCGTTCATCGCGGGCCCCTGCCGGCCTGGCTGCTGGCGCGCCTGCTGGCCTGGAGCGACCAGCCGCCCCGCGCACGCTGGGAACACGTCCTTCTGCTCCGGATGGATCGCCCGGAGATCCTGGAGGCGCTGGGGAACGAGCCGGCGCTCGCCCCGTGGATCCGCCCGCTGGATGCGCACACCCTGATGGTTCAGGCCGATCATGCCCCTGCCCTGAAAGCCTGGCTGGAGGCGATGGGCATCTCCGTGGAGGAGCAGGATCGCCCTTCCGACTGAGCCGGGAGTCCGCGCCTTATTCTATTTCACCAGCGCAACGGCTATTCCCTCGATTCGTAGACGGGTGCTTCCTCTTCGTGGACATCCCCCGGGGCCACCGGCGAATGGGCGGGGCGGATCCGAGGCCACAGGAACGGCGACTCCATCTGGAACGTATGCCAGGCTTCCCATCCCACGCGCTCAATGAGTCGCTCGAACTCCCGGCGCGCCGCGGGGGTCCACCGGCAGCGCAATGCGAGGGCCCAGAGCACGATCTCATCGCGGCCCCAGCGACGGCCCATCCGCTGCGCGCGCCTTCGCCAGCGCGCCGCCTCCCATCGATTTCCCCGGACCCCATGCGCCAGCGCCAGCGAGAGCGCCGCGCGGGGCCCTTCATAGCCCTCGCCCGCCTCCGGCCATAACGCCTCCAGGCGGGCCCTCCAGGCCTCCGCCCGCTCCGGATCCCCCCAGCGGAGGGCGATGCGAAGCGCGGCGGCGGCGATCCACACCACACCCTCCGGGTCCCGCTGACCCCTCGCTTCCTCCCAGCACGCCTCGATGGCCGACCATCCCTCCGGGGAAGGGGGCGCGATCCAGCCCCGAAACACGATCCGGTTCGTCCGGATCAGACGGCCTGGCAGCGCATCCCAGGCGGGCTCGTCCAGGAGCGCCCACGCCTCCTCCAGGGTGGACAGCGCTCCTTCGTAATCGCCCATATGGCGGCGGGCCACGGCCAGGGCGTTCAGGGTGGCCGCACGGTGAGCCGCAGGGGCGGAAGGGGGCAGGAGCTCCAGGGCGGCCTGCAGGTAGGCGCGCGCGGCGGGGAACCAGCCCCGGCGCAGGGCCGCCAGCCCGCGCATACGTCGAAACAGCGCCAGGAACAGCGGTCCTGCCGCGGTCAGGGAAGCCTCCGCCGCCGTCAGAAGCCGTTCCGCCCGCGCGAATCGGCCCCGCTGGATCTCGAACCAGGCCCAGCGGGCGACCGCCTCCGCCCGACGTTGAGGATCGCCCATCCGCCGGGCGAGCCGGTGCATCGCCCGCAGGTTCTCGGCCTGCCGGACCGGATCGTTCCAGAAATCGGCCACCGCATCCGCGGCGCATCGGGCCCGCCAGGCCCATTCCCCGGGGGTCTCGGGGGAAAGCGCCATCAGGGCGGCCGTCGCCCATGGCGCCGCCCGGGCGTAATCGCCCCGGGCCAGCGCCCGCTCCGCGGCCTCGATCATCGCTTCCAGCACCGCCTGCTGCAGGGCCGCGGCCGGGAATCCGGGTTCCTCCTGGGAAAGCTCCTGCAACGCCTGGAGCAAACGGCCCAGCGAGATCGCCGGTCGGATCCCGGGGGATGCCACCCCCTGGGCCATCAGAGCAGGGTCCGGCAGGATCCCGGCTTCCCGACAGGCGCTCCGATACGCCTCCCATCGCCGGGAAGCGATATTGTGCTCTCCCCGCGCCTGGGCCTGGCGGATGAGGAAACGGACAGCCGGAGCGTCTGTAGGCTCCGTCTGGATCAGGCGCTCGGCCCAGGCTTCCGCGGCCGGGAGATCCCCCAGCGCCTCGCACAGGTGCCACAGACGGCGTAAAGCCTCCAGGAACCCTTCCCGGAAGCGCGCCCGCCATCCGACCACCCAGGGCGCTTCCCAGTCCGGCAACAGATCCCCGGCGTAGAGGCTCACCGCCGCCTCCAGGTCCATCCGGGCCCGGTAAGGGGGGGCCGTCCGGGCGCGCTGAAGGAGGAGCTCGAAGGCCCGGACATCCGTCCACCATGGGCTCTGGGGGGCGAACGCGATCCGATAGCGGTCGATCCGGAGCGGGGTTCGGCGCGCCCCGATCTGGCGTCGGAGCCGGTAGAGCGCCGCCCGGAGTGCCCCCGCTGCCCGCTCGGGAGGGAGGTCAGGCCACAAGCGCTCGGCCAGATCCGAACGGGAGAAAGCACAAAAAGGGTGGAGGGCCAGGAAGGCCAGCAGCGCCCCCGTCTGGGGCTGCCGGGCCAGCGCGGACAGCGAACGCCCCGGCCCCTCCACCCGCAGGCCTCCAAAGAAGCGGATCCGCCAGGCCGGGCGGGCCGCCATCGGAACACCCGCCGCATCGAACGCCAGAGGGATCATCGGAA
>BEHY01000078.1 GCA_002898735.1 Candidatus Thermoflexus japonica | reverse complement strand
GAGAGCCACCACCTCCACATCGGTCCGCTCCGCCGCCCGCCCGGCCATCGAGGTGTTCACCACCAGAACGCCTCCGGGTTGCACCAGCGGCTCGTATTTATCGAGCGATGGCCGGTTCATCACGATGGCGGCGCGAGGATGGCGGACCAGCGGGGAGCCGATCTCTTCATCCGAAATGATCACCGTGCAGTTCGCGGTGCCCCCCCGCATCTCCGGACCATAGGAAGGGAACCACGTCACGTTCTTTCCGGCATCCATTGCGGCGTAGGCGAGGATTTGCCCCGCGAACAGGATCCCCTGCCCACCGAACCCGGCGATGATGATTTCCACCTGCATCGACGCGCCTCCGGTCAGAGATCTCCAGCAACCGGTATTCTGCGGGGCCAGGAATCGTCTTCAGCAGCCCCAACCCTGAAAAGCTTTGGGCTCATGCCAGGGCCCGAGGATCGCAGCGCGACTTCGCTGCCTTTGAGCCCAGCCCCACCCGCCCTGCGCCTCCAGGTCCCCAGGACCTGGGCAACCGGGCTCCGATCGGGAAGGAGGAGCAGCCCCTCTCCCGTGCAGGACAGGCAAGGGGCTATACGCGCAATCCTTTCAACTCGGGAACGACCTTAAATTCCCCCAGAGGGAAGACGGGGATCATCATCTCCTCCACCCATTGCATGGCTTCGATCGGCGACAGCCCCCAGTTGGTGGGGCAGGTGGAGAGCAGCTCCACGAAGGAGAAGCCCAGCCCCCGTGCCTGGGCCTCGAAGGCCATGCGGATCGCCTTCTTCGCCAGGCGGATGTTCTTCGGATCATGGAGGCTGCGCCGCGCCACATAACTGGGCCCCTCCAGGGTCGCCAGCATCTCCGCCATCCGGATCGGGAAGCCGCTGCGACGCACATCCCGCCCATTCGGCGTCGTGGTCGTTCGCTGACCCGGGATGGTGGTGGGTGCCATCTGGCCGCCCGTCATCCCATAGTTGGCGTTGTTGATGAAGATCACGGTGATGTTCTCCCCTCGTGCGGCCGTGTGGATGATCTCCCCCATCCCGATGGAAGCCAGATCGCCATCGCCCTGGTAAGTGAAAACGATGCGGTCAGGCAGCATCCGTTTGATGCCCGTGGCCATCGCCGGTGCCCGGCCATGGGGGGCTTCCACGAAATCCACATCAAAATAGTTGTAAGCGAAGACCGAGCACCCCACCGAGGCCACCCCGATGGTGTGCTCCCGCAGGCCCATTTCCTCCAGGACCTCGGCGATCAGGCGATGGGCCACGCCATGGGTGCATCCCGGGCAGTAGTGGGTGTGCACCTCCATCAGGATGCGCGGGCGCTCGTAGACCTTCTCATAGGTTGTCTCCGGCGCGATTGTGGTCACCATCTCGGTATCCCCCTGTGGCGAACTTGGGGTTTTGCGAAAGTGGACGGGTGATCTCACCTTCCGCCCCATCCGGCATGAGCTGTTCGGTTCTTCATTGCGCGAGACTCCATCGCCGGAACCAGGCCTCCCGCAGATCCTCCTCCAGGCGCGGGGGCTGTCGGACGACCTGGCGGATCTCCTCCAGGATCTCGTCCGGGAAGGGCACCACGCCGCCCATGCGGCCGTAGAAAGCCACCGGGACACGTCGGGCGACCGCCAGCATCACATCGTCCAGCATCTGGCCGGCGTTCATTTCCACCACCAGAAACGCCCGGGCCTGCTGGCAGAGGGTCTCGATAACCGCGTAAGGGAAGGGGCTGAGGGTGATCGGCCGCAACAATCCCACCCGGATCCCTTCCGCGCGGGCGGCTCGCACCGCAGAGAGCGCCACCCGTCCGGCGATCCCGAACCCCACCACCACGATCTCTGCGTCATCCAGGTAATATTCCCGGTAACGCACCTCGTGGGCCTGGATCTGACGCCATCGCTCCAGCAGACGTTGATTGGTCTTTTCCTCCTCGTAAGGATCCAGATAGATAGAGGTAAGAACGCGCCGGGGGCGGCCCCGGGCGCCCGTTACCGCCCACTCCGGCCGGGTCCGGGGGGTCTCCCGCATCGGCGGCAGCTCGGCAGGTTCCATCATCTGGCCGATGCTCCCATCCGTCAGCACCACCGCGATCGTCCGGTATTTCTCCGCCAGATCGAAGGCCAGAACCGTGAGATCGATCGCCTCCTGAACGGTTGCAGGAGCCAGCGTGATCACCCGATAATCCCCGTGGCCGCCGCCGCGGACGATCTGGTTGTAGTCGCCCTGGGAGGGTGCGATGTTCCCCAGGCCAGGTCCCCCGCGCATCACATCGATGATCACGCAGGGGACCTCCGTGCCTGCGATATAGGAGAGGCCCTCCATCATCAGGCTGATTCCGGGGCCGGAGGAGGAAGTCATCACCCGGGCGCCGGTGCACGCTGCCCCGTAGACCATGTTGATGGCCGCGATCTCGCTTTCTGCCTGGACGAACACCCGGCCCAGCTCCGGCATGCGTCGGGCCATGTATTCCAGCAGCTCCGTCTGGGGTGTGATGGGATAGCCGAAGTAAGCCTCCACCCCGGCCCGGATGGCTGCCTCGGCCATCGCCTCATTGCCCTTGAGCAGCTCCCGCGCCATGGTCGCCTCCTCACGCCAGAGAAGGAGCCCGCCGCGCCCGGACAGGCGCCTGCCGGTAAACGGTGATGGCCCCCTCCGGACACACCACCGCGCACACCTCACAACCGGTGCATCGCTCTGGATCCACCAGCCGCACCGGGTGATAGCCCTTCGGCGTCAGGCGATCCCAGGCCAGCCCCAGCGCCTGCTGGGGGCAGAAGTGCACGCAAAGCTCACAACCCTTGCAGAACCGCTCGTCGACGGTGATCCACCCTTTGATGGACATGGAAGCCTCCTGAAAGAGATAACCGGCTCCTTTCGCCGCATCTGGAAGGGCCGCAGAGGGGGGTAACGGAGCAGATCTTCGAGCCGCACGCCCTGAACAAGCAAACGTTCGGATGGCGCCGGCGATGCACCTGGGTTCTGCTGCATGCTCAGAACGAAGAGGGAATGGGGATGTCCAGCGGTGGAGAAGGGCGGAGATTCGGGGGCGTTGCCAGGTGAGGAATATAAAAAATCCCTTCGCTCGATCGCCCGCCACCGGCCCAAAAGCCAGGATCCCGGAAGGCGGAGGATCGAGCCCGCAGGCAGGATCCCGTTCCGAATCCTGGGCTCGTCCTTCCGTCGGGCGCGGATCATCGCGTAAGGAGCGCTTCCTCGCTGTTTCCACCGTTAATTATAAACGGAATCCCCGAAAAGTCGAATCGAATCCAGCAAAGAGGTAGCTATTTTCGATGAATACGATGATCAAAAATCAGGAAGGGGTTAAGGGGCTATCGGGAGGGGCGAGAAGCCCGGGGATCCTGAGGGAAGCTCATACCGCCGCACTTCCACCAGCTGGAACACCCAGCGCCCGGTCAGCCGGCCGTGGGCTTCCAGCCAGCGCCGGACCAGATCCCGATCGTCCCACATGGAGGCTTCCGAGTAAATCAGCCAGACCACGCTTCGGCCCTGCACGAGGGCGGCCATCCGGGCCGCCACCTCCCCTTCCCCCAGCAGATACGTCCCTTCCGGGGTCCGGAAGTTCGTGGCCGGCGCCCATGCCCCTTCGTAGGGCTGGCGGAAGTAGTAGTCGAACACATACTGGATGTAGCCGATGTGGAAAAGGATGAGTTCCCCCGGCTGGTAACCTGCGGCCACGACCCGAGCGGCCGACCGGAAATCCGACTTGATGGGTGTGGCGGCCTGCGCCCACAGGCCCATCGTCATCGGGGCCAGAACGAGCGCCAGGGCCATCGCCCGCCCGATGCGCCCCGGGATCCGTTCCCAGCCGATCGCCGCAAGGGCGAACCAGGCGGGCAGGGCCGCGATGAGATAGCGCTCCACGAAGAGCGGACGGCAGAGGGAGAGCAGGGAGAGCAACGCCCACGGCCCGAATGCCCACAGCGTCAGCCCGCCGCGCACCCGCCAGGAGACCCGGCCGGCCAGGATCCCCAGGGCCATCCCCGCGCTCAGAGGGAGAAGCCCCCAATCCGGAAATCCACCCCACACCCCGACCGCTGCCCCCCAGGCCAGCATCCCCCATCCATCCCACGGAGTCACCCGGGGAAATCCGGTCTCCCCACAGATCGGACGGATCCCTCCGTCCCATTGAAGCACCTGGCCGATCTGCCAGCGCAACAGGGGAAGATCCGCGATCAACAACAGCAGACCCGCCGCCACTACCCCGATCAGCGCTTTCCACGGCCATCCTTTTCGGATCCAGATCAGCGCGAGGAAGGCGGGGAGGAACAGGACAAAGAGGATATGGCTGTAAAGCCCCAGGAGCAGCCAGAGAGAGGCCTCCACCCATCCCGTCGGATCCCGACGGGCGGCCTCCTGAGCGCCCCAGGCGGCCAGGAAGAGGAACACCAGGAGGGCATACATTTTCGCCTCCTGGCCATACCAGACCAGGAAGGGCGCCATCGTCAGGAACCACGCGGTTAACCGCGCGGCGGTGGCCGGCAGATATCGCCGGAAGAGGGCAAACCCCAGGGCAACCGCCAGGGTCCCCAGCCCGACCGATGGGAACCGGAGGGCGAATTCCGAATCGCCGGCCAGGCGAACCCACTGGAAGAGCCCGAGGAAGTAAAGCGGCCCGTTGAAGCCCGGGCGGGTCAGCAGCGCGGCCAGCCGTTCCCATCCCGCCCCATCGCCCCTCCGGAAGGCCTCCGCGATCTCCATGGAGAGATCCCGCCCGAACCGCAGGGCATCCACCTCATCCCGCCAGAGGGGCTGGACGGTCAGGGAGCCCGCCCGCAACGCGAAGGCGAGGAGGACCAGCAGCAGCAGGCGAGGATCCGGGCGCCGGCGGGAGGGCCGGAGGAGCGCCCGGATCATCCGCCCGGCGCCGAAGCTGAGCCCCAGGCCGGCCAGGAACGAGAAAAGGGGGACCTCGACGCTCATCGCCATATGAGGCCGCAGATGGAGACCACCGAAGTGCCCTGCTCATCCGCCGGGCAGAGGGCGTAATCCACTTTCTCCCCGGTGGTGGGCTCCAGGACGCGCAGGGCGAAGTAGATGGGGGAGACCCCGCACACGTTGTTGCGGTCTTGGGTCCGCCGGATCTCCTCGAAGAAACCGGCGGCGTCCCCTGCGGCCATGCGTTCGATCAGGGCCTCGTCGTCCGCTTTCAGGCGGGCCCGCCCCTGAAGATCCAGCGGACGGCCGCCGAAAGCCGGGCCCACGTGGGCCAGATCCCCGGCGGCCACGATCACCGCCCGGCGTCCGGCGATAGCGGCGCGCAGGGTCTCGATAAAGCGGGCGATCACCGGATCGGAGGCCGGATCCCGATCCTCCTGGATGAAAGACATCAGGGGGCCGCAGAGGATGGGCACCAGCTCCACCGGTTTCCCCTCGCGCGTCGCGTGCAACCACACGGCGGCCAGCTCGATGGAGTGTTCCCCTCGATGGCGGAGCTCGCCGGCGAAGGCGGCTTCCTCCCCCAGGGCCCGGGCCAGGGCCTCCACGATCGGCTGTGCGGTGGGAAGCACGCCGAAGGGCGTGGCGTAGTGCTGACGGGTCAGCGTGATCGATCGGTCCTCCCCGTAATGATCCGTCCCCAGGATGACCACCAGGTCGGCCTCCCGCACAAATGGGGCAGCCCGCCTCCAGACCCGCGCGTAGGTCCGGCCGCCCCGGGCGTAATCGATGTGGGGGCTCACCAATCCGCGCCCATCTTCCTCGGGATCCTCCCCGGAGGCCTCTTCTTCGAAGCGACGGAACAGCTGGCGCAGGGCGGTCGGATCCTCGGGATAGACCTCTTCGGCGAGCATGGGCGGACGGAAGGGGGCCCGGCGATAGATCTCCAGAGCCCGGGCCTGGGCCTCCCGGAACCGTTCGTTCTCCAGCAGACACAGCTCATCCAGCGTGGCGATCAGCGAGCGAAGGGTCTCTTCGCCCACCCGGACGCCGTAGCGCACCATCAGGGCCGCGCGGATGGCCCCCAGATCCCGCGTGCCGTCACACAGGGCCAGCGCCGGCGCCAGGGGTTGCGGGATCATCACCATCTGTTCCGAGAGCCGGAGGGGATCCCGCACCACCACATACGGGCGACCATTGCGAACGATGGGGCGTAGATCCACCGGGCGAAGCCGGGGATAGCGCGTCGGATCACCCATCAGGATCCTCCTGCGGATGAGGGGAAATTCGCTTCGATCCACGCCACATCTTCAGGCTCCAGGACGAAATCCAGCGCGGCGATGTTCTCCCGGAGGTGCTCGATGCGCTCCGTCTTAAAGATCAGGATCACATCCCGCTGCCGGGCCAGGAAGTTCAGGACGATCTGATAAGGGCTCCGTCCGTATCGGGCGGCGATCTGCTCCAGGCCCCGCCAGCGAGGGCTGCGCCGGGGGATCCGGCCCTCCCAGAACGGCGAGTAGCCCGAAACGGTGATGCCGGCCTCCCGGCAGTAGGGCAGGAGATCCCGCTCGATCCGACGGTGGGTCAGGTTGTATTCCACCTGATCGTTGACCAGCGCATAAGGCCGGAACAGCGCCTGGGCCCGGCGGAGTTCGCGAACGCCGAAGTTGCTCACCCCGACGAATCGCACTTTCCCCTGTTCGATCAGCGTTCGGAACGCCCGAAGCGTTTCCTCCAGAGGGGTGTTCCGTTCCAGCCAGTGCAGGAGATAAAGATCGATGTAAGAAGTGCCCAGCCTCCGGAGGCTTCCCTCACAGGCGGCCAGGGTCCCGGAGTAGGAGGCGTGCTGAGGCGCCACCTTGGTGGTCAGGAAGACGCGATCCCGGATCCCGCGGATCGCCTCCCCCACGACCTCCTCCGCCCCCGGATAGATCTCCGCGGTGTCGATGTGGAACATCCCCAGATCCACCGCGGCCCGGATGGTCTCCCGCATCGCCGTCGGATCGCGGATGTTCCATGTCCCCAGGGCGAGGTTGGGCAATCGAACGCCCGTGCGCCCCAGCTCAACGGTCCACATGGGAGGACCCTCGCGCTTGATCCCGTTTATCCGGCGAACCGGGCCACCTCCCGTCCCATTTCCCGGACGTCATACCCGGGCAGGGCGGCCACCGCGGCCTGGAAGCGGGCTTCATGGAGAAGCTCCAGCACCGGCTGGAACCAGGGATCCTCATAGAAGGCCAGCGGGATCACCAGGTCATAGCGCTCGAGCGCCAGGGGGATGAACTCCAGCCCCATCGCGGCGGCCGCCGCGCGGATCCCCAGGCCGACATCCGCCCGGCCGCTGGCCACCGCCGCCGCCACCGCCAGATGGGTCAGCTCCTCCCGCTCGTAGCCCGAAATCGCCCGCGGATCGATGCCCAGACGCTGGAGGAGATGGTCCAGGAGGATCCGGGTTCCCGCTCCCCGCTGGCGGTTCACGAACCGCACATCCGGCCGCGCCAGATCATGCAGATCCCGGATCCCCCGGGGGTTCCCCGGGGCGACCATCAGGCCCTGCTCCCGGTGCGCCAGGGTGACTACCGCCACCGGAACGCCGGCGAGATACCGTCGGATGTAGGGCAGATTATATTCGCCGCTCTCCGGATCCAGAAGGTGGGAGCCGGCCAGGTGACATTCCCCCCGGCGAAGGGCGATCAGCCCCCCCAGGCTGCCCGCGTTCGCGCTCTGAAGCCTCCGGCCCGGATAACGTTCCGCCAGAAACTGGGCCATCAAATCCAGGGCCATGTCATGGCTACCGATGGCCAGAATGGTGTCTTCGATCTCCTCCACGCGGGTGTAAAGCTCGATGGAGACCACCTGGCCCTGATCGTATCCTTCCACAAATCGGGGGATGCGCAGGATCCCATCCGCCCGCACCAGAGAGGAGAGGACCCCGGCTCCGCGGGGGAGGGGTGCCGCCACGTAGCGTTCGCCCACCCGTCCCACGGTCACCCGGACCCACTCCTCGTCCCCCAGCGGGGAGAGCAACTTGCGGGTGAGCACGGCGGAAAGGCGTGGTCGCCGGGAGGGCGGGCGGCCCAGCCAGCGGGCGAGCAAAGGTTCCACAAAGATCTCACCGGTCAGGGCCGCGGAAACCGGGAACCCTGGAACCCCGATGGCCGGGACGGAGCGCCCATCGACCTGGAGCATGCCCAGGATCACCGGGTGGCCCGGGCGCACCGCCACCCCGTGCACCAGGAGGGTGCCCAGGGTGGAGACGACCCGCGCCGTGAAATCCTCACGCCCCGCGGAGGAGCCCGCGTTGATGAGGACCAGATCGTGGGTGCGGGCCGCCTCGCGGGTTGCTTCGAGGAGACGTTCGAAGTCGTCGGGGATGATCGGGAAACGGGTGGGCAGCCCACCCCACTCGCGGATCTGGGCCGCCAGAACCAGGGAGTTGAATTCGATGATCTCCCCTGGCCGCACCCCTCGTGCCGCGGCCTGTTCGGGAGGGATCAGCTCCGTCCCGGTGGGAAGGATTGCCACCCGGGGTTGACGGCGCACATAGACCTCCGCATAGCCGCACGCGGCGATGACCCCCAGATCCACCGGCCGCAGACGGTGGTTGGCGGGCAGCACCAGCTCCGCAGCGGCGATATCCTCGGCGACCGGGCGGACATTGGCCCAGGGGGCGACGGGTTGATACAGGGTGATCCGGGTGGCCCGCTCCGGGGCTTCCGCGTCGAACTGCACCTGCTCCACCGGGACCACCGCGTCCGCCCACGGCGGGAGGGGATCCCCGGTATCCACGTAACAGGCGCCCTCCCCCGCATCGGCCGGGTGGACGGGCAGCACGCGCGGCTGGGTTTCGGTGGCGCCGATCGTGTCCCGGGCGCGGAGGGCGAAACCGTCCATCGCCGCAGCCGGATAGGGGGGAACTGACAGCCGTGCCCAGACGGGCTCCGCCGTGATCCGCCCCAGCGCCTGATCCAGGGGAACGTGCTCACCCGGGAAAGGACCATCCAGGCCGGCCTCCGCCAGCGCTCGAAGGAAGCGCGCCCAGGCTTCCTCCAGGGGGATATCTTCCAGATAGATCCGACGGCCCATCGGGGCGCTCCCCAGAAAGGGATCCTATCTACCTGTAACATTTAACATTTTATGCGGGCGGGCGTGTCTTCGGGGCACCCACCCGCATGCCGTTTCCTTCCGGTCTCCCCACGCCGCGGAGGAGGGAAGAAAGGGAGGCGGGCTCTTCTTTTCAGGCTCAAAGGACCTGATGGGCCGCTGCGGCCGTAGCGGGCTGGGAGCTTACCCTTTCTCGAACAGCGAGACGGTCTCGATGTGATAGGTCTGCGGAAACATGTCAAACGGCTGCACCTCCCGCAATTGATACCCCGCATCGAGGATGCGGCGGGCGTCGCGGGCCAGGGTGGCGGGATCGCAGGAGACATAGATCCAGCGCCGGGGAGCCAGCCGCAGCAGGGCCTCCAGGGCCTCCCGGGAGCATCCGGTTCGCGGCGGATCCACCACCACGACCTCAAAGGGCTCCTCCAGCGTCGGCGCGACCGCCTCCACGGTCCCGGCCCGGATCTCCACGTGAGGGAACCGGGCCAGGTTATGCTGGGCGTCGGCCACCGCTGCCGGGTGTGCTTCGATGCCGACCACACGCCGGGCGAAGGGTGCAAGATGCGCCGTGAACAACCCGACCCCGCAGTAAGCATCCAGGACAGCCTCTGTCCCGTGCAGATCCGCCCACTCCACCACCCGATGGACGATTTGTTCAGCCACGGCGGTGTTGGTCTGAAAGAAGCTGGGGGCTGAGATGCGGAAGAGGAAACCGCCCACCTCCTCCGTGAGATAGTCCAGGCCGATCAGTGGGACCGTCTTCTCATCCTCCGTGAGAAGGACCAGGGAAACCCGCAGATCGGTCTCCAGGGCAGGCAGCTCATCCCCTTCCGTTTCGAAGATCACCATTCGATCCCCGGTGCGAACGCCGCAGCGCAGCGTGAGCCGCCGCAGGGCCAGCCCCTCGATGTCCAGGGCCTCATACAGCTCCTGGAGCATCGGATGGGCGATCCAGCAGCGGGTGATGGGGACCACCCGATGGGAGCGCATGGCCTGGAAACCCAGGCGGCCATCGGGGGTTGCGGAAAACTGGACCTGGTTGCGATAGCCCAGGGGATCGGGGCTGGGGATGGTGGGGCGCACCGGTGGATCCTCGATCTTCCCGATCCGGCGCAGCTGATCCCGGACGATTTCGGCCTTGAATTGCAGCTGGGCCTCGTAGCTCATATGCTGGAAATGACAGCCACCGCATTCCCCGAAATGGGCGCAGGGGGGCTCCCTCCGCGCCGGGGATGGGGAGATCACTTCCCGGATCCGACCCCGGGCGTAAGAGCCCCGGTCTTCCACCACTTCGATGTCCACGATCTCCCCGGGGATGCCGAAGGGGACGAATATCACCTTGCCTTCATGGCGGCCGATGGCCTCGCCCCCATGAGCCATTTGTTCCAG
>BEHY01000077.1 GCA_002898735.1 Candidatus Thermoflexus japonica | reverse complement strand
CGCATCTATGAGGTGGGCTTTGTGGGCCACATCGCCCGGGCCCACCGCCGGACGGCCCGCGCCCGCCGGCTTAAGCGGATCGCCGAACGGTTCCGCACCAATGACTTCTATCGGGCCTATACGCCGGAGGAAGTCGGACGCGTTTACAGCCAGTCCCGCATCGTTTTCAACTGCAGCATCGCCGGCGATGTGACCATGCGCATCTTCGAAGGCACCGCATGCGGGGCGCTGGTCCTGACCGACGCCATCGCCAACGGGCTGGATGAATTGTTTGAGATCGGGCGGGAGATCGTGGTTTACCGGGACGATGAGGACCTGCTGGCCAAAATCGCTTATTACCTGGCCCATGATGAGGAGCGGGAAGCCATCGCCCGGGCCGGTCAGCGGCGGACGCTGCGGGAACATACGTATCTCCACAGGGTGCAGCGGATCATAGAAATCGTCTCCGCCCCCGAATTCCGTCCTATGGCCCCGATGCGCGTGGCCACCCCTTCCGAGCGGTGGCGGGCGCGGCGTGAAGTTTACATCCACCTGCACATACTGGATGCCCTTCTGGACGAGGCAAGAGATGCGGGGTTTGGCCCTTTCCGGCGAGCCCGGGCGGTTTGGCCATGCCTTCTCCGGAGGTTGTTCTTATGAGCGTGCAGAGGCCTTGTCCGGTCTGCAAGGGGCTGGATGCCACCCCCGTGATTGGTCGGCGTAACTATCAGTATATCCGTTGTGGTGGATGTCAGACGGTCTATCTGGATCCGATGCCCTCAGCGGAGGAGGCGGCGGCGCTCTATCAAAACTCTGCTTACTTCATGGGGGACGAAGGAACAGGATACCGGGACTATTACGCGATGCATAAGGCCCTGGCTCCCCACTTTCACAGGCGCCTGCGGGTTTTGGCAAAGCACCTGCCCCGGCGGGGACGCTTGCTGGATGTTGGTTGCGCCGATGGTTATTTTCTGGAAATGGCCCGGGCCGATGGATGGGAGGTGATGGGCGTGGAGGTATCGGAGGAGATGGCTGCAAAAGCATCAGGCAGACTGAACATCCCCATCGTGACCTCCGTGGACAGATTGCTGCCGGTAGAGTTTGATGCCATCACGATGTGGGAAGTGCTGGAACATCTCCCTGATCCGGTTGCTGAGCTTCAGTGCCTGGCCCAGCGCCTGCGCCCCGGAGGGTTTCTGATGCTCTCCACCCCGAATGCCGGCCACTGGCAGGCTCTGCGGGCGCCGGAGACCTGGACTGCTTACCGTCCCCCTGCCCACCTGGTTCTCTTCACGGCCGATTCCCTGCAGCTGGCGCTGGAGAAGGCCGGCCTTTTTCCAATCCGCATCTGGAAAGTTTCCCCTCTTCCGCCGTTGCCCGCATGGTTACAGCAAGCCACTCGCCCGCTTGCGCGTGCCCTGGCCGATGGCAGCGCTCACCCCTGGACGCTGGCCCTGATGCTCTGGCGGGGCGTTCGTCTTCTGGGGTGGGCCTGGCAGAAAGTTGCTCATCCTCAGGATGATATTTTCGCGACCCTGGAGGCCCTGGCTTGTCGGCCGGCGTGATCCGTGTGCTCCATATCGCCCGGTATCGTGCGCCCTCTATGGAGCGCAAACTGGAAGTGATGGCCGCCCAGCCCGGCCTGGCGTTCTGGCTGGTTCGTCCGGCGGTCTGGCAGGATGAGTATGGAAACGTGGTCGTGAACCCGATGGTGCCGGGCTGCCAGGTCATCCGGGTACCGGTGCTGGGCCGGACGAACGACCCCCACCGGGCGTTCTACCGGACTCTAACGTTTGGCATGCGGAGGATTCGGCCGCACCTCATCCACGCGGAGGAGGAGCCGGATAGCCTGGCGGCCCTCCAGATCGTCCTGGCCCGCCGGCTGTTCGCCCCCCGGGCGAAGCTCGTCTTTCATACCTGGCAGAACGTCAACCGTCCCAAAAAATGGCACGTGTGGGCGGTCACATGGATTTCCCTGCAGGCCGCCGATGCCATCCTCTGCGCCAACAGCGAAGCGGTCCAGGTCCTCAGGGAGATGGGATATCGCGGCCCGGTTGGGGTGATCCCACCCATCGGAGTGGATACCCGGATTTTTCACCCCATGGAACGCCGCACCGATCCGGCGACCTTTCGGGTCGCCTACGCCGGACGCTTTGTGCCGGAGAAAGGCCTGGATATCCTCCTGGAAGCGGTGGCTCGCCTCAGCCCTGAAGTGGAACTGTGGCTCATCGGGGATGGCCCTCAGCGGGCTGCGCTTCAGGCGCTGGCGCAGGATCTGGGGATCGGCGAGCGGGTGCGCTGGATCCCGCCCGTTGTGCCCGAGCGGATGCCGGAGCTCCTCACCCAGGTGGACGTGGTGGTGCTTCCCTCCCGTACCACGCCGGTCTGGAAAGAGCAATTCGGGCGCATCCTGGTGGAGGCCATGGCCTGTGGTGTGCCGGTCGTGGGCTCCAGTTCGGGGGCGATCCCCGAGGTGGTGGGAGATGCGGGGCTGGTATTTCCTGAGGGAGATCCTCAGGCTCTGGCAAACCGGTTGGGACAATTGAAGGAGTCGTCAAATCTGCGTCAGGAATTGGCCAGGAAGGGGATAGAGCGAACTCACGCACTTTACACTCCAGAGAAAATTGCTCAGCAAACCGTTCAATTTTATCAGAAAATTCTAGGAGGATTCAATGAAAGATAAAATCTGGATAGCGCTTGTCGCTATAACAGGAATTGTTGCTGTCATTTCGCTGGGACGCATCCTGACCAAACCGAAGAGCGGGATCGATTTTTATTCGCTGATCTGGTATCCTGGCCACTGGGTATGGCGCGGTGCAGATCCTTACGGGGCGGCGCTGGAAAGGCGTATTCCGGCTTTGCCTATCTATTACTGGGATGGCGCCGTGAACACGGAGTTCCCGATGCCGGTAGAGCCAATGCCGACCAACCTGGCTCCACTGGTGTTGTTCTTGGCTCCATTGGCACGATTCTCCTGGCCTACCGCGATGAACATCTGGACCATTGTAAATATGGGGATGGCGGTGCTGTTTGTCTGGTCGGTGATGCGATTTGTGGGACACCGGTTATTATCCAGAGAAGGCTTGCTGATACTGCTATTGTTTTTCTCTTTGATCGCAACCCGCGAGGTCATAGAAACCGGGCAAACGACTCTCTTTGTTCTGGCCTGTATGATGCTCGCTTTAGTTGTGGGTTCTTCAAGCCAGAGCATTGGGGGAATCTTGCTGGGTATGGCGCTTTCTAAATATTCCCTCACTTTTCCGGGAGCCCTGTATTTTCTTCATAAACGCTGGTATCGGGGCTTCACGGTGAGCATAGGCGTGCAACTTGTGGGCTTGCTGATCCTCGCGGTTATCACGCAGACCCCCCCTCCGATCATCCTTGCCGAAAACTTGCGGATGATGCTGATGCATAGGCAGATGCCTGGGTTGCACTTGTCGGCTACCCTTTTGAATGGCGGAGGGCTTGCAACGAGCATCGCGGGGATTGCGCTCTCTGCCGGCCTTGTAATCCTTCTGGGCTTCTGGTATCGGTCTGCCTATGGGCGCGGGCAGTTAGCAGATATAGTACTGCTGGTTATCGTTATGCAGTGGAATTTACTGATCCTGCCCCATCGTCGGTATGATCATGTTGCTGAGATTGTTTTCCTTGCGCTGATGACCCTGTGGACAGGATCAGACTCCGGATGGCGTTTTGGCAAGAGAACAACGATCGGCCTCCAGCTCTTTGCGGCTTTAGCAGCCAGCGTATGGATCTTCCCTCTCTACTACCTGCTGGGCGAGCATCTATACATGAACCTCTTTGCAAGTTGTAGCCTGACGGCACTGGTTGTATCAATCTGGTTGCTGTTCAGGACAAGAAGCGTTTATAGTTCTCCGACGGAAAACCCGATTCCAGGGGAGGTGGCGAGTCTTGCAAAGCGATAGCGGAGTAAACCCGCAATTTTTACCAGAAGCAATGGGCAGGCCTCTTCTGAGCCTTGTCCTTTTAACCTACAACACCCGCGACCTGGTCGTGCGGTGCCTGGAGGGGCTCTACGAGCAAGCCCTCTCCTGGGGGTGGCAGATTATTGTGGTGGATAACGGTTCTACCGACAACACGGCCAGTGTCCTTGCTGAAAAATTCCCCAGCGCAAACCTTATCCGAAGCGAGAAAAACCTCGGCTTTGCCGGAGGCATGAACCTGGGGCTGCGCGTGGCGACAGGCCAGGTTATCGCCCTGATGAATAGCGACGTGCTGACCTCGGCAGAGACTCTGAGAGCCGCGGCGGAGGCGCTTCTATCCTGCCAGAAAGCGGGAGCGCTTTCTCCCCTGCTTCGGATGCCCGATGGGCGACCCCAGCCTTTCGCTTTCGGGAAGGATCAGTCTCCTTGGTATCTGCTGGTCCGTGGGCTTAAAGCTCTCTTAGGCCTTGGGCCTATGCATCAGTGGGATGTAAGTCAGCCTGTTGAAGTGGATTGGGTCTCCGGGGCGTGCATGCTGGTGCGCCGGGAAGTCGTGGAACAAGTCGGACTGCTGGATGAGCGATTTTTCCTGTATTTTGAAGATAACGATTGGTGCCGACGGATGCGGAAGGCCGGCTGGCGTGTCTTTTACGACCCGCGCTTTGAGGTGATTCACATAGGAGGAGCATCGCTGCCGCAGCGCTCCCGGGCAAGCGAGATCTATTACCAGAGCCTTATCCGGTTTACCGCCAAGCATTACGGGCCTGTAATGGCCTGGGTGATTCAGATTCTACTGAAGGTCTACCGTGGATTACGGAGTCGTCGTTCAGGTTCTGGCCCAGAGGGGTAGAAATGCCCGTGAGCAGGGAGAAGACTCACGTTGGACCTCCCCATCCCCCCGAACATCACCAGAATCCCCCCTCTTCCTTGACCAGCGGCTCCAGGTATTCGATCTCGACCGTATGGCGCGACCAGAGGCGTTCCCCTTCCCGGGCCTCGGCGATCACCTGATAGTGGCCCGGCGGCAGTTCCCGGAGGATCGCGCTGGCGGTATCCAGGGCTTCCCGTTGCTCCAGTGGCGCTTCGAACAGCTCCATCACGTTAAAGATACAGCGGGCCTCATGAGGGCCCAGATCCACGGTCATCTCGCCCAGGGGAAGCGCCACCGGCCCCTCCAGGCGGAGCGAGACCCGAAGGGATAAGGGGCGATCGAGATCCGAGATCGCCCAGATCTCCCGGAAGGGCGGCTGGCCCACCCCGGCCCGTTCCACGTAAGGGACGATGGAGACCAGCACCGGGCTGGAGGCCTGTTGCAGGGCGAAATACCCCCGCTTGGGGACCCGCTCCACATCCAGCACGGCCCAGGTGATCCCCTCCCACGGCTCGACGAACATAAAGTGAAAGTAGCCGACGACCCGTCCTTTAGCCCGGCGGTAGGTGTGGATGGCGAATTCGATGAGACGGGCCTGGTAGCGCTGGCTGTTCTCCACGAAGGCCTCCAGGCTCTCGCCCATCTCGATCCCGGCCACCCGGAAGGTCTGCTCCGGCTGGAAGTTGTGATAGACCCACGTCTCCCACTTCGGGGGCCAGGCATCCTCCCCCAGGGCCCTGCGGAGCCGCTCGGCGCGGGGAAGGGCCTGGGCCCCGAATTCGGAGGGCAGCGGCGCGCCGGGCAGCGCCTGGAAATCCCGGAGGTGCCCCCAGTACCATCCCGGATAGGGATGCTCCCGGAAGTCCGAGGCCTCCTTCACCGGTCGGGTGGGATCGGCTGCGCGGATGGCCGCAGCGACCAGCGGGGCCAGGGTATGGCGGTTGTGGGTGGGCTCGTTGTGGGCGCACCAGAGGAAAATGCACGGATGCGCCCCGAAGTGTTCCACCATCGCCCGCGCCTGGCGGAGGGCCTCCCGGATGAACGCTTCGTCTTCCGCATAGCCCCACTGGAGCGGGAAATCCTGCCAGACCAGGATCCCCTCCCGGTCGCAGGCCTCGTAGAACGCCGGATGGGTGAGATGGGCGTGGACGCGCACGGCGTTGAGGTGAGCTTCCTTCAGCAGCCGGACGTCGCGGGCAGCGTCCTCGGGGGTGTAAGCCGCCAGCCACTGGGTGGGGATGATATTCGTCCCCCGCAGGAACACGCGACGCCCATTCAGGACCAGCCAGGCGTCTTCCCGGTCGATGGTTCGGAAGCCGATGGGAGCCGTCAGGCGCTGATCGCCCAGGAGCGCCTCCAGACGGAAGAGATGGGGGAAGCCCCGCTCCCAGATCTCCCAGCGCGGGAGCTCCGGCAGGTCCCATATCAGCGAGAGGGTGTGCCGACCCGCGGAGAGCTCCACCGTTCGGGTTGTGGTATGGGAGGGGCCGTCGAAATTCTCCGGATGGAGCGCCAGCGCGATCTCCGCACGGCAGGCCTCGAGGGCGTCGACCGTGAGCAGGATCCCCACGCGCCACCCGGAGGGGCGTCGAAACGTTTGATGGGTGAGGTGGAGCAGAGCCACCGGACCGGTCTCAAAGATGGCGAGACCCCCCCATAGCCCGCCGGTCCCCCGTTCCTGCCCGCGGGGGGTGGTGCCTCCGGGACGACAATCGTGCTGGCCGAAGATCCCCTTGATCTGACGCTTGTGGCGGGGCCATACGGTTCCATACGGCTCCTTCGGCGCGGCCACCCGGATCCACAGCGTATGGGGTGCTCGGGGGAGCTCGATGAGCCATGGCTCGAAGTAGCCTTCGTGGGCCCCGAGGAACTGCCCATCGGCCCACGCGCGACCGAAGTAATCGGCGTAGAGGCGAGCCCAGCGGCGCGCGCCCGTCGCGGCCGGCAGCTCCAGCCGATACCAGCCCACCTCCGCCTCCACGCCGTTCAGGGTCCACTGGTGGGGAAGGGAGATCGCCTGCCAGCCATCCCGGGGAAGCTCAATGGGGGTCTCCGCCGGATCGGGAAGGAACGCCGCTCGCATAGGGATGCCCTCCGGTTCGGGATGTCCGTGCGGATCGCCCCCCAGTATATCCAGCCCGTGGGGCGCCCACAAGGGATTCCCCGCTCATCGTCGGCGGCGATGGCGGTTGCGCATGGCCCATGTTATCCTGAGGCGGATCCTCCCGGATGTCGAAGCCATGAGCCTGCTGCAGCGCATCGAACAGATCGCCGCGAGCCCGTATATCCGGTGGCGGGAGCGACTGGCCGTTCAATCGGCCCTCTGGGGGATGGCGCTGCTCTGGTCCCGGGTCCTGGGGTTCTTCCAGACGCTTCTGCTGGCCTACTGGCTGGGCCCCGCGGATTTCGGGCGATTCAGCGCCCTCCAGAGCTGGCTGCGCTTCGGCCATGAGAGCGGGGACACGGGCCTCACCATGCTCATGGTTCGGGATCTGGCCCGACAGGATGGCCCGCGGGCAAGCACCTATCTGCTTCTGCGGGGGATCTGGATCAGCGGACTCTGTTTGCTCGCTGGGCTGGCCGCGTGGGGCGCCATCGCGCCCCCGGCCATCCGGCACGAGCTGCCGCGGGTGACGCCCCTTCTTTTCCTGATGCTGGGGGTCTCCTGGCAGGGAGCCCGTCTGGCGGCGGCCGGCCGCCTGGATCGCGCGGCGACCGTGGTGTTCTTCACCCGCACCGTGGGGCTCACCGGGATGACCCTGGCGGCGCGGTGGGGATGGACCGCCCTCTGGGCCGGTTTCGTGTTCGCGATGGCGCTGGATGGGTTCGGGCTCTGGATGGCGGCCCGGCGGATGGGAACGGCCCCCGGTTCCAGGAGGGAGCGCAGGTGGACGTCCGACGCGGTGAGGGAAGGGATGGAGATGCTGGCCTTCGGCCTTCTGGGAGCGCTTTACGCCCGCGCCGACAGCCTGCTGCTGCTCAGCCTGCGGGGATCCGCCGAGGCGGGCTTCTACAGCCTGGCCTATCGGTTCTATGAGACCGGGTTGCTGTTCAACAGCGCCGCCACCGTGGCGTTGCTCCCCCGGCTGGCCCGGGAGGAAACACCCGCCCACCGCGCCCGGCGCATCCTGGGGGGGTATCTGATCCTCGCGGCGGGCATGGCCCTGGGGGTCGCCCTCCTGGCCGATCCCCTCATCCGGCTGCCCTTCGGGGCGCGTTATCTTCCAGCGATCCCGATGCTGCGGTGGCTGGCCTGGTCCTGGATCCCGGCCTTCCTCTCCGGCCTGGGGGCAACGGTGTGGATCAGTCAGGGGCGATCCAGCCGTTTGCTGTTCACCTTCGCGATGGGAGCGGCCATGAATCTCGCCCTGAACCTGATGTGGATCCCCCGGTGGGGCGGAGTCGGAGCGGCGATCGCCATGCTGGTTTCCACCACCGCCATGGCCCTCAGCTTCCTGACCGCCTTGCGGATCCGGTGAACGTTTCCGCTATCGCACGGGGTGTTCCGGCCCGCGGCCGCGGAAGGCGTCGATGAAGGCGGCGGCGGCATCGGGGTCAAAGGGCTCCAGGCGCAGCATCCGGGTCCAGGCGGTGAGGATCACCGTGCGCCCCAGCCCGCGCCGTGGGACGACCACCACCCCGTCCCAGGGTCCGGTGAACATGCCCGCCCAGGTGCGCAGCGTCCTCAGCGCCTCCGGCCCCGGATCGTCGTAATAGATCACGATGTGGCCGTGCTCCAGCGAGTGGACGAGGCGCTCCGGGGGCTGTTCCGTCGTGTAAAAGCCGGGGTTGACCCACTCCGGGCTGTGGGGGCCGGAGGTAGGAGGATCGGTTCGATAGGTCGCGCGCTCCCCGGGCTCCAGGTGGACCCGTCCTTCATCGGGGAACGACTCCACCTGACGCAGCGCGGGCTGCCCGCGCTGCACCACCGCCTGAAAGGCGGCATACGCTTCGCTCCGCGCACGGAGCCACCACCCCAGGCCGCCGGCGATGAGCGCGAGAAGGGCGATCCCCAGCCCTCCCAGCAACCATGGGCGAGGCACGCGGCGGGTTGGCCGCTGCGTTTTCGTTTTCTTCTTCGCCACGGGAAGCAACCTCCCCGGGGATCCCGCAGGCAAGCGCCGGATGGTTACGATGATAGCGCTGTGGAGGGGCCGAGCATGGTGCCGGGCCCCCACATTTCCCCCTGAAGTCTGGCCTCTTTCCGGGCGGGGGCGGGAACCCTCTAACAGCCTGTCCTGGATGAGGGGCACAGGGGGTCTTCGCAGGGGATTTCGGGGCCGGCCCCGAAGGATGGTTTCCCCCTTCCGGGCAACCCCTTAACTTGACATTGTTCGATTTGCCGTGCCGCCGTGAGGTAGCACGGGCTTCCGCCCGTATAAGACGGTGAACGCGGGCTTGCGCCCGCGGCGCAGGTTGAACGCCTGCGCTACAAGGCCGTCCTGGGCAGTTGGGAGAGGTCAAAGAGCCCGAATTGAACAACGCCAAGTTAATCCCCCAACCATAACCGTGGATGAGATCCCGGGATGCGGAAATCCCGGTCGGCGCAGGCCGACCGAAGGCCCCGTGCGGTTGTAGCATGAAGCCACAGGGAAAGGCCTCCCCGATCAGAGCCCGGCCCGGTAAATCCGGAAGGATCGAACAGCCTGTTTTAACCCCGATAGTTCGGTTATAAAAACATAACCAGTGTATGAAATCCGTTAATCCGTATCCATTTGGGCGATTTTTCGGTATCATTCATGGAAGAAATGCATGTCCAGATCGATGGGGGGCGAGGATGAACCGGCGGGGGCAGGGATTGGTGGAGTTCGCGCTGGCGTTCCCGTTGTTGGTGTTCCTGGTGATGGCCATTGCCGACTTCGGGCGGATCCTGTTGATCTACGCGGAGCTGGCGGGCGGGGTGCGCGAGGCCCTGCGCTATGCGATGGTGAACGCCCCCACGGGCGCGATGAAGCAGGATCAGTGGAACGCGTTCTGCTACGGCGCGATGCTCAATCGCACGAAGGAGACGCTGGTGCTGAGCCCCAAGAACGCCCTCATTCCCCAGCAAACGTACTTCGTTTACTTCGAGCCCTTCCGGTATGACACCAACCAGTTCGATCCTCCGGTCCTGTGTCCGCCGACGGGAAAGAATTTCGTCCTCAAGCGGGAGGACCGCGTCGTGGTGGAAGTCCGGGTTCGGACGACCCCGGTGACCCCCCTGATCCAGGCGTTGTTGCCGGAGGTCCAGATCCGCTATCGGGCGGGGCGGACGCTGTTCCCGCCAGATGGGGTGTATTTCGGCCCGAGTCAGATGCCAGGCCCATAGGCGAGGGGGAACTTCACCGTTTCCTCTTCGCCGTGGCCTGGAGGATCCTGAGAGAGGAAACGGGAAGCGAATCGCCCGGGGAACGAACCGCAAGGAGGGGAAGGATGGCGCGAGGGCGCTCGGGTCAAACGCTGGTGCTGGTGGCCCTGATGCTTACGGCCCTGATCGGTCTGGCGGCGCTGGCGATCGATGGGAACAACGCCTATGCCCAGCGGCGGCGGGCCCAGAACGCGGCCGATGCCGGCGCGCTGGCCGGGACGCGCGCCCTGTGGTTCGCCCAGCACGGCGCCGGGGGCGAATCGGCGATCCTGCAGGCCATCCACCAGATCGCGGAGGCCCAGGGGATCCCGGACGCCGGGGGGCAGCCGGGGGATGCGGTCAACGCCAACGTCCAGGCGTTTTATTACATCTCCGACACGGTGCAGATCCCCATCCCGGCGGGCGCCGTTCCCCCGAACGCCCGGGGGGTGCGGGTCGTGGTCCAGAACCCCTTCCGCTCCTTCCTGGCTGCGGTC
>BEHY01000076.1 GCA_002898735.1 Candidatus Thermoflexus japonica | reverse complement strand
GACCATGTGGGCCAGGCCGCGCCGGGCCCGGCCACCTGGGTGGTTTCCCCGCTATCCAGATCCTTCACAAAAATCCCGGCCCCGGCGATCCGGTAGGCCAGCCGCCGCCCCCCGGGCTGCCAGGCCGGTTGATCGGCGCCGAGAGCGATCCGCATCCCCCGTCCACCCGCATCCACGACATAAAGGACATAGGCTCCGGCTTCCGAGTCATACATCGCATAGGCCAACCGCCCGACCGGGATGGGCGGCGGGAGAGGGGTGCCCGCTCCCGCAAGCCCTCCGGGGATGGGCGTAGGCGTCGCCTGAAGGCAGAGGGTTCCGGCTTCCTGGGCCTTCGCCTGAACCTCCGGATCCGCGAAGAGGCGGAGGGCCGCCTGATACTGAATTTCCGCCGGACAGCTTTCCCCCTGTTTCCTCAGGAGATCCCCATAGGCGACATGGGCCTGGAAAAGACGACGGGCGGTGTCCCGATATCCCGGGTTCAGCGCATAGACCTCCTGGAAGCGCTGGATCGCCTCCGGCCAGTTCACCCCCCAGTAATCCCGGGCGGCCAGATAGAGGGTCGCCAGCCGGTAAGCGGCGGACGCCTCCGGCGGCAGCGGTCCCAGGCGCGCCGCCTGATCCAGATAGAAGAGCCCTTCCGCCAGGCGGTCTTCCTCGCCTTCCAGCAAACGCATCCCATGGCGAAGGGCCGCGTCCCGCAGCATCGAGATCACCTCGTTCGTTCGGAAGGCGGGATCCCGGTTCCGGATCTGGAGGAGCAGCTCGACCGCGCGGGGGAGATCCTCCCGGGCGTAGGCTTCCCGGGCGGCCTGAAAGACCTCCTCCAGAAGCACGGAAGATGGGATCGGGGTGGGGGTGGGGCGGGCCGCGATACGCCGGCGCGCCTCCGCGAGGGCCGCCTCCACCGTGGGATCCGCCGGCCGGAGGCGGCGCGCTCCTTCCAGGAAGGCCAGCGCCCGATCGTCCTGGCCGGCTTCCAGCATGGCCATCGCCTGGCGGACCGCGGCGTCCACGGTGGCCTGAACCCGTCGCTCCCGCTCCGCCACCCCCTGTTCCCAGCCGATTCGCCAGCCCGCGAGGGTCATCCCTCCGATCAGCCCCAGGGAGAACAGGGCCATCGTGATCCCGGTCAGGCCGCGTCGGAACCGTCGAACTGGACCTCCCCTCATCCCTCAACCTCCAGCCGGATCATCCCTTCCTCCTCGATAGGCCGTTTCATCGTCGGTTCTCATCGCCGGATCGGGAAGGTTCAGGCCGGCCGGGCGGACACGGGCGCTGCCGGTTCGCCACAGGCCGGGCACCAGCCAGGCCCACGCCAGCGCCCCCAGGGCCACGCCGAACCACAGGGTGGCGAGCCGGATGAGCACCGTGGCGGTGGCCGCGATCTCCCGGGGCAGGCCCTGCACGAGCAACAATCCCGCCAGGCTGGCCTCTGCAGCGACCAGCCCCCCGGGAAGAAACGACACCGCCCCGGCCAGCGTGGCGAAGGCCAGGGTGAAAACCGCTCGCTGCACCAGCGAGCGATCCATCGGCACCCCCAGGCCATGGAGGATGAGCGCGAAGGCCAGGCCCTCCGCGCCCCATGAGATCAGGCCCAGGCCGATGGCGAAGAGCAGCGGGAGGGGCCGGACCAGACGATGGGCGCTTTCGTAGAAACGCAACAGCGCCGGAAGGATCCGGGAAAGGATCGGCCATTCCGCCAGCCGGTGGAGGAAGGGTTCCGCCTGAGGCCAGATCCAGGCCACCAGCACCAGGAGGCTCAGGCCGAAGAGGATACCGCCCAGCACCGGGACCCCGGCGGGGTAGACGCTGATCCCCAGGCCGGCCAGCACCACCATCGCCAGGCCATCGGTCAGCCGTTCCGCGAGCACCACCGGCAAGGTGGCGGAGATCGGGGTCCCCCGCAACCGCCACACCAGGAAACTTTTCACCGTCTCCCCCAGCTTGCCCGGCGTGAGGACCATGGCCAGGCCGGCGATGAATACCGCGGCGCTGGCCGGCCACGGGAGGGCTGCCCCAACCCATCGCAGATACAGATGCCACTTCAGGAACCGCAGGCTGTAGTTCAGCAGCGTAAGGCCCAGGATGGCCGGAAGCCAGCCCCAGGGGAACCCGCGGAGCTGGCGGGCCATCGCATGGAGATCCCCGAAGACCATCAGGGCGACCAGGACGGCGACGCCCAGAAGCAGCGAGAGGCCGACCCGCAGGCCCGAGGCCACCCCCGCAGGCCCGAGAGCGACAGCGCTTTCCCCCTCCCGCCGCGCATCCGGCCTGTCCCGATGGGTCATCGCTTCCATCCCTCCGGATTCCACCTGGCTCCTGTCCGGCCATCCGAAGGGCCATCGGCGTTGTGGCTCCGCCCGAGCACACCCGCGAGCCGGATGGGGGATGTCGGATGGCCAGGGCCCATGTTAAACTCATCGCGGAGTTTGGGGGAGCGGGAACAACGCGGCGGGTTCCCATGGAGGGGCTCCCCCCCGCCCCGACAGGGGCCCGGCTTCGAGGAGGAGCAGGGGCCGAACGGGGCCCGAGATTTCCCGGGTGAGGCCAAACCGTGGCAGGCCGTGCCCTGACCCATATCTACCGGTCCGCCCACGCCTATCTGACGCTGTCCGTCGGGATCCTGTGCATCTCGTTCTCAGCGATCCTGGTCCGGTGGGCGGCTGTGCCCGGCCCCGCCTCCGCTTTCTACCGGCTCTTCTTCGCTGGGATCGTCGTGCTCCCGGCATGGCTGAGGCGCCGGCCGGCGAAAGCGAGCGCGAGAGATCTGGGATGGCTCCTGATGGCCGGGCTTTTCTTCGCGCTGGATCTGGCGCTGTGGAATACCGCGCTGATGAGGACTTCGGCCGCCAGCGCCACCCTGCTGGCGAACGCGGCGCCGCTGTGGGTGAACCTGGGCGCCTGGCTGTTCTTCCGGGAGCGCTGGGGGACAGGGTTCTGGCTGGGGATGGGGCTGGCTTTCATGGGCATCGGCCTGGTGTTCAGCGGAGATCTCCGACAGCAGTTCCATCCGGGCGCCGGAGATCTGCTGGCCCTGCTGGCCAGCCTGTTCTACGCCGCTTACCTGCTATCCACCCAGCGGATCCGGGAGCGGACGGATGGGTTCACGCTGACGGCCTTCTCCACAATGATCGGATCCGTGTTCCTGTATGGGCTTTGCCGGGCGATGGGCATCCCTCTGACGGGCTATCCGGGGCGGACGTGGCTGGCCCTGCTGGGGCTGGGGCTGATCGCCCAGGCCGGCGGCTGGCTGGCCATTCATGAAGCGCTGGGACATCTGCGGGCCTCCGTCGTCTCGATCAGCCTGCTCGCCCAGCCCGTCCTGACCGCTCTGCTGGCCATTCCCCTGCTCAGGGAATCCCTGACCGGCGAGCAGATCCTCGGCGGCCTGCTGGTGCTGGGAGGGATCTGGCGGACTCATCGGGAAGCTGCGGGGCGTTAGGGACAAAGCGGACTTCCTGGAACGATCCCCACCCCGCTGCGCAGGTCCTGTAGAGGAGGGCAGAGATGGAGCGTCCGGCGCGCGCAGGAGAGTTCCGGGTTCGATGGGAGACCCGACGGCAGCGCCTGCGGGGGCTGGTGGGATTTGCCCGCTTCCCCTATGCAGTAGCGGCCTTCAGCATGGGGGAAGGCGACAGAACCGTGGGGCTGATCTGCCGCAGCGCGGTGGCGTGGGGCGCGGAGCGCTTGCTGGTGATCGGCTCCCCGCTCTGGGATCGCACCACGGCCTGCGCCACCGACGCGTTCATTCGGATCGAACATTTCCCCTCCGTAGCCGACTTCCTGATGTGGATGGAGAGCCAGGCCTGCCCTTACGAGCCGGTGGTCGCCGAAAAAACCGCCGCTTCGGTTCCCCTGCAGGCCTTCACATTCCCCCAGCGAATGCTCCTGATCCTCGGACATCCCTCCTTCGGGGTTCCGGATTCCCTGCTCTGGCGGGCGCCTCAGGTCCATATCGAGACCGCCCTCCCGGTCCCCAGCCTGAACGTCGCCGTCGCCGCCGGTATCCTGCTTTATCATTACTGGCAGCAGGTATGGGGAGGAAACGCCCCGCCTGTCTCCTCCTGAAGGCTCCCGGGGCCAGGCCGGGAGACGGCGAAGGGACCCCCGGCCTTCCCGACCGGAGCCCAGCGACAGGGAGCCCGCGGCGTTCAGGGGAGGGGATGGGCCGCACAGGCCGCTCACCCCATACGCCGGGCTTCCAGATATAATCAAAAGCACTGGACCTCAGACATTGGGAGGATCCAATCCGATGGCGGCTTTATGGAGAGGTTCGGCCCGCGGCGAGAGGGGAAGGCGGGGGATACTGGCCCTGGTTCTGATCACCACCGCGTGCGGGCGGGTGGTTTCGGAGCGTCCGGCTCCTTCCCCATCGCCCGGCTTTACGTCCACCGTCCCCCCGATGGGCACGCCCGTGGTGGTGCGGGTGCCCACCCCGACCCCGATTCCCACCCCGACGCCCAGCCCCACGCCGATCATCTACGTGGTGCAGCCCGGGGATACCCTTTACAGCATCGCCCTGAAATACGGGGTCTCGGTGTCCGCCCTGCAGGAGGCCAACGGGATCACCGACCCGGCCCTGCTCCAGATCGGCCAGGAGCTGGTGATCCCGGCGCCGGGCCCGGAGGGCGAACCGGCGCGTCCTCCAACCCCCACGCCGATGCCCCTGCTGATTCAGGGATTGGGATGCACGGCCAGCGCGCTGGGCAGCCTGAGCTGCGTCGGCGAGGTGGTGAACCCCCAACCCCATCCGATGCGGAACGTTCAGGTGCAGATCGTCCTTCGGAATGGGGAAGGTCAGGAACTGACGGCCGGGATCGCCGGGACCAGCCTGGACATCCTGGTCTCGGGGGGGCGGTCCCCCTTCGCCCTGGTGTTCAACACCGTTCCGCCGGGTTATGCCCGGGTGGACGCCCGGGTGATCCGGGCGGAGCCCACCCAGGAGCCCGGGAATCGCTACGGACCGGTGGAGCTGGCCCAGGCGGAGGGGCGCGTGGAGGGGACGGATTTTGTGGTCCGGGGTCAGGTGCGCAACGCCGATGCGGGGCCGATGCGCCGGATTAATGTGGTGGTGGCCTTTTACGACGGCCACGATCAGCTGTTAGGGTTCCGGCAGGTGGTGTTCTCGGAGGAGCCCACCGGGCCGGGAGCCACGCGGGACTTTGAGGCACGGTTCGCGGCGGCGGGCGTGGCGACCTTCCGCGTGTTCGTGGAGGGGCAGCGATGAGCAAGCGGGGCCTGGGGATGGTGATACTGGGGGCGGCGCTGCTGATCGCCGGGGCTCAGGTATGGATCAACGCGTTGCGTTTGGGGCGTTCGGCGGAATGGGGGCCGCTCCAGCAGGCCGCGCTCGGGGTGGCCGGGCTCATCGCCCTTCTGGCCCTGCCGCTCCTGTGGCGCGACGGCCGCCCGGCCTGAAAGGGATTCAGGGGCTGGGTGGGATCCCTTCGATGCCTCACCCAGCCCTTAAGGCCTCCATCAGGGGAACCCCAAGGCCGCCCGTTACCCGCCGTCCTTATGCCGCCAGATGGCATGCCACCCAGTGGCCGGGGCGGATCTCCCGCCACTCCGGCTCCACGTGCTTGCAGATCTCCTGGGCGATCGGGCACCGGGGGTGGAACCGGCAACCACTGGGCGGGTTGACCGGGCTGGGCACTTCCCCCCGCAGGATGATCCGCTGGCGCCGGGCCTCCACCGCCGGATCCGGCACCGGGACCGCCGAGAGCAGGGCCTGGGTATAGGGATGCAGCGGGTTCTCATACAGCTCGATCCGATCCGCCAGCTCGACGATCTTCCCCAGATACATCACGGCGACCCGGTCGCTGATGTGCCGGACCATGGCCAGATCGTGGGCGATGAACAGGTAGGTCAGGTGGAAGCGCTCCTGGAGCTCCTGAAGGAGGTTCACGATCTGGGCCTGGATGGAGACATCGAGGGCGGAGATCGGCTCATCACACACGATGAAATCCGGCTGCAGGGCCAGCGCCCGGGCGATGCCGATGCGCTGGCGCTGCCCGCCGGAGAACTCGTGGGGATAGCGGTCGGCGAAGATGGGATTCAGGCCCACCAGCCGCAGCAGCTCCTCCACCCGCTCCCGCGCTTCCTTTCCCCGGGCGATCCCATGGATCTCCAGCGGCTCGGCGATGATCTGGCCCACGGTCATGCGCGGATTGAGGGAGGCATAGGGATCCTGGAAGATGATCTGCATGCGGCGCCGCATGCGCCGCAGCTCGCCTCCCCTCAGCTGCGTCAGATCGATGCCGTCGAAATACACATGGCCTCGCGTCGGCCGGTGCAGCTGCAGGATCGTCCGGCCGACGGTCGACTTCCCACAGCCGGATTCCCCCACCAGGCCGAGGGTCTCCCCCCGCCGGATCTCGAAGGAGACCCCATCCACCGCGTGGACGTAGCCGATCGTGCGGGTGAAGATAATCCCCCGGGTGATGGGGAACCACTTCACCAGATTTTCCACCCGGAGCAGGACCTGTCCGTTCCGATTCACCGCGGCCTCCCGGTCTGAACATCCACCCAGCATGCAATCCGATGATTCGGCGCGATCTCCTCCAGTCGGGGATTCTCCTCCCAGCAGCGATCGAAGGCGTAGGGGCAGCGCGGCGCGAAGGGGCAACCGGCCGGCAGCTCCAGCAGATCCGGCGGCATCCCATCGATGGACACCAGCCGCCGGCGCTCCCGCCGGTCCAGCCGGGGAAGGGATCCCAGCAGCCCCAGGGTGTAAGGATGCCGGGGATGATGATAGAGCTCCAGGACCGGGGCCTCTTCCACGATGTAGCCCGCATACATGACGGCGACCCGATGGGCCAGCCCGGCCACCACGCCCAGGTCGTGCGTGATCCAGATGATGGCCATCCCCAGCTCGTCCCGAAGCCGCTTGACCAGATCGATGATCTGGGCCTGGATGGTCACGTCCAGCGCCGTGGTGGGCTCATCGGCGATGAGGATCTGGGGGTGGCAGGCCAGGGCCATGGCGATCATCACCCGCTGCCGCATTCCACCGGAGAATTGATGGGGGTAATCGTTCAGGCGCTCCGCGGCGTTCGGGATCCCCACCATGCGGAGGAGCTCGATGGCCCGCTGGCGCGCCTCCTGGGGGGACATGTTGAGATGGGTCTCCAGGACCTCGGTGATCTGCCGGCCAATGGTGAGCACCGGGTTCAGAGAGGTCATGGGGTCCTGAAAGACCATGGCGATCTTCGATCCCCGGATGCGGCGGATATCCGCCTCATCCAGCTTCAGCAGGTCCACCCCCTGGAAAAGGACCTCGCCCTTCGTGATCCGGCCGGGCGGCTGGGGGATCAGGCGCAGGATGGAAAGCATCGTCACGCTCTTCCCGCTTCCCGACTCCCCGACGATCCCCAGCGTCTCCCCCTCGTGCAGCTGGAAAGAGACCCCGTTAACGGCGTGCACCACCCCATCCCGTGTGAAGAAGCGCACCTCCAGGTTCCGGACATCCAGAAGCGGCGGCATCGGTTCCACGCCTCGCGTTCAGGATCCCATGCGTCCAGGCATCGTCCGCACATTCAGCCCGGGCGACATGCATTAGAATGATAGGCAGGCTCAGGGCATCCGTCAAGATCTTTCCGCAACCGCAGATAGCGTTCCAGGTTTCTGCAGAAACCGGCATAGCCGGGCTTCCATGTTTTTCTCCCTGCATCCGCCCAGCCGAGGAGGGAAAGGACCCATGATCGTCGAACGCGTGGAGCTCCGGGTGATCCGGATGCGGCTGAAGGAGCCCTTCGAGACCTCCTTCGGTCGGGAACACGATCGCGAGGCCATCCTGGTGACCGTCTATGCCGATGGCCTGGAAGGATGGGGCGAGGTGGTGGCCTCGCGGGATTTCGGATATTCCTACGAGACGATCGAAACCGCATGGCACGTGCTGCGGGCGTTCCTGATCCCGGCGGTGCTGGGACAGGACATCCCGGACATCGAAGCGGTGGCGCGGATGGGGGAGCGACTCCGGGGACATCCGATGGCCCGCGCCGGGCTGGAGGCGGCGTTCTGGGATCTCTTCGCCCGCCGGGCCGGCCTCCCCCTCGCCCGCTATCTGGGGGGGACCCGCGATCGGGTTCCGGTGGGCGTGAGCATCGGGATCCAGCCGACCGATGAGCTCCTCCTGGAGAAAATCCGGGGGTATCTGGAGGAAGGCTACCAGCGGATCAAGGTCAAGATCAAGCCGGGCCGGGACGTGGAGATGATCGCCGCGATCCGCCGCGCGTTCCCCGAGATCCCCCTGATGGCCGACGCGAACTCCGCCTACACCCTGGAGGACGCGGACCGTCTGGCCGCCCTGGACGAGTTCCGCCTGATGATGATCGAGCAGCCCCTCCACTGGGACGATCTCTACGAGCACTCCCTCCTCCAGGCGCGCCTGCAAACACCGATCTGCCTGGACGAAAGCATCCACACCGCCCGGCACGCCCGGGCGGCCATCGAGATGGGGGCATGTCGGATCATCAACATCAAGCCGGGGCGGGTCGGCGGGCTGCTGGAGGCCAAACGCATTCACGATCTGTGCTCCGCGCGGGGGATCCCCGTGTGGTGCGGCGGGATGCTGGAGACCGGCATCGGACGGGCCGCGAATGTGGCCCTGGCCTCGCTGCCCGGCTTCACCCTGCCGGGGGATCTCTCGGCCAGCGATCGCTATTACCATGAGGATCTGATCGACCCCCCGTTTGTCCTGAACCCGGATGGCACGCTGAGCGTGCCCACCGGGCCGGGCCTGGGGGTGGACATCGATCAACGCAAAGTGGATCGGGCCACCCTGCGGATGGAGGCTTTTCAGAAATAGGGGTGCTCCCTTCACGAAGTCATAAGGTAGATTTCGCCCGGGGTGGGGCCGCCTTCAACGGCCCGCACCCCGCAGAAACGCCATCCGAAGCGGATCCGAGGATTTCCATGGCGACTGTAGCCAAAGCGGGGGATCTGGCGCTGCTCATCGGCCCAGGGGGGAAGCCCTTTCTGATCCGGCTGGAACCGGGCGGGCGCCTGCACACCCACCGGGGGATGGTCGCCCACGAGGATTGCATCGGGCGGCCGTGGGGGACGGCGGTGCGCTCCCATCGGGGGGAGGTCTTCTGGCTGCTGGAGCCCTCCATGGAGGAATTAATTCGCTATCTGCCCCGCCAGACGCAGATCCTTTACCCGAAGGACATCGGCTACATTCTGCTCAAGCTGTCCGTTCGGCCCGGGCGCCTGGTCCTCGAGGCGGGGACGGGGAGCGGCGGGTTGACCATGGCCCTGGCCCAGGCGGTCTGGCCCCTGGGCCGGGTCGTGACCTACGAAGTGCGGCCGGAGATGCAGGCCCTGGCCCGTCGGAACCTGGAGCGGGTGGGGCTGGCCGAGGTGGTCACATGGCGGATCCGGGACATCGCGGAGGGATTCGAGGAGACGGAGGCCGATGCCCTTTTCCTGGACCTGCCGGAGCCCTGGGCCTATCTATCGCAGGCGGCCGCAGCCCTGCGCGGCGGCGGCTTCTTCGGCGCCATCCTTCCCACGGCCAACCAGGTGATCCGGCTCCTCGAAGCCCTGCCGGCCCACGGGTTCGGGTTTATCGAGACCGTGGAGATCCTCCTGCGGCCCTATCACACGGTGGGCTGGCGCTTCCGCCCCGCCGACCGGATGGTCGCCCACACGGGGTTCCTCATCTTCGCCCGGCGCCTGCAGGAGCCTGCCGGGCCTGAGGCCCTCATGGAGGAGCCCGAAGCCCCGGAGGCCTGAACGTCAAAAGCCCGGGTCCCCTGATGGCCGGTGGGATCGCCGGAAGGTCCACCCCCTCCAGATCCCTTCCACTGACCGCGCCCCCCTGGTGGTTCCGATGGATCCGGGCCACCAGCCCTTATCCCCCCCATGATAGGGACGGTCCAATCCCTCATCGAAGGGGACCATGAGAACGCCACAACGTAGTAAACTTCAAATAGAGGAATCAGCGGGCAATCCGATTTCCGGAGGCCAGAAATGGGGTGCTATCGGATCAATCCGCTCACGCTGAGGATACACTGGCAAAAGCGCTTCCTCCGCGGCGGATGGGTTCTGCTGCTGGCTCCACTCCTTCTCCTGCTGGGGTTCGGGGGGTGGACCCTGATCTCGGAGGAAGAACGATCCTCCCGGAGGCCTCCCACCCCGGAATGGGTCGATCCCCAGGGCCGGGTGGATCTATCCCGCTTTCCCACCCGTATCGGAGTGGTCGATTCGACCGGCCAGCACGTGGGCTGGATCGATTTGCGAGAGGAGCCCTTCTGGCTGGTCCCACCGCCTCCAGGAACACCGGCCCCCTGTCGCTATAAAGTCCGGGATGATCAGGGGAGGCTCATCGGCTACCTGAGTTCCGGGCCCGATGGGGAAACGGGTTCGACCCAAACCCATGGAATCGCTCCGGAACCGATGCGCGCTTCATCCCACTGCCCTGGTCCTCTTCAGTTTTACCCCCTTTCAACCATAGAGCCTTAAGGGAGGACATCATGTCTCGCATGGACAAACTTTTTGTCTTATTTTTGCTTTCATTGTGATAAGTTCAATAACAGGAATCGTAGTGGATATACGGACGCCTGGATTCACTGGGAACCCCCGGGATTCGGGCATTATGGCTCACACACAAGCGATTCCGATCTCTTCGAGCAGCAAATTTGGGTGGATGGCTTCCTCCGACCGCTCTCCCAGCCATCCAGCTGGTGGTCGCAGTGCCAAGATCAT
>BEHY01000075.1 GCA_002898735.1 Candidatus Thermoflexus japonica | reverse complement strand
GCGGAGTCATCTTACTTCGGCGCGGAGGGGCATGTCAAGGCCCGGGTGCTCGGCGCTCGCGGCCGGGTGGGGCAGCCAGGTGGATGGGCCGTCGGGGCCCGGGGCCTCCGGTGCCGGCCGGCTCCGATCCGCAGGGCGCGGCGGCCCTCTCCGGGGTTTCCCTTGACGTCCTCCGCGGGTCAGGTAGAATGCTAACCAAACCTGGGTTGGGAGGGTTTCCATGAGCACCGTCTTCGAACAGGTGCGGGATGTCATCGTGGAAGTGCTGGGCGTGCCGCCGGAGAAAGTGACGCCGGAAGCCCGTTTCCGGGAGGATCTGGAAGCCGATTCCCTGGATCTGGTGGAGCTGATCATGGCCCTGGAGGAGCGGTTCGGAGGTGAGATCTCCGATGAGGATGCTCAGAAGATCACCACCGTGGGCGAGGCCGTCGCCTACATCGAAAAGCACATGGTGAAGTGATCCGCTTTCCCCACCTGGATCCCGGGCGAGGGCGGGGATCGGGCTTCCGAGCTATTGCAGGTTCCCCGAAATGATCCGCTGGGCAGAAAGCTGCGCGTAAGGCACGCGCAGCTTTCTGCTTGTTCGGTCGCCCGGAGGGCGGATGATCCCTCCTCGCGGCCCGAGGGGCCCGGGGAAACGCGAAACCCGCCCTGGCTGGCCGGATTTGCCTGAGGCCTGAATATGGGCTAAAGGTGGAGAGGGAGTCCAGATTCTGGAGGTTCCCATGGCCTCAGGCGGAACGGCCCCGGTGATCCGTGCGCCCCGGGGGAAGACGTTAACATGCAGGAACTGGCAGATCGAGGCCGCTTACCGCATGATCCAGAACAACCTGGATCCGGACGTGGCGGCCGATCCGGCGAACCTGATCGTTTACGGCGGCCGCGGCAAGGCGGCCCGCAACTGGGAATCCTTCTACGCGATCCTCGAATCCCTCCGCAACCTTGAGCCCGATGAAACCCTCCTGGTGCAGTCCGGCAAACCCGTAGCGATCTTCCGCACCCATGAGCTCGCCCCCCGCGTCCTGATCGCCAACAGCAACCTGGTCCCCCACTGGGCCACCTGGGAGGTCTTCGACGAGCTGGAGCGCAAGGGCCTGATCATGTTCGGCCAGATGACGGCCGGCGCCTGGATCTACATCGGCACCCAGGGGATCCTCCAGGGGACCTACGAGACGCTGGCCGCCTGCGCCCGGACCCATTTCGGAGGCAGCCTGAAGGGGAAATGGGTGCTGACGGCGGGGCTGGGGGAGATGGGCGGCGCGCAGCCCCTGGCGATCACCATGAATGAAGGGGTGGGCCTGATCGTGGAAGTCGACCCGCGCCGGGCGCGGCGCCGCCTGGAGCATGGGTTCCTGGATGAGATCGTGGAGGATCTGGACGAAGCGCTGCGGCGGGTAGAGGAATACCGGAAGGCCGGGCAGGCCCGCTCCATCGGGCTGCTGGGCAACGCGGCGGAAGTCTTCCCGGAGCTGGCCCGTCGCGGCATCATCCCGGACGTGGTCACCGATCAAACCCCCGCTCACGACCCCCTGATGTATGTCCCCAAAGGCCTCTCGGTCTTTGAGGCGGAAGAGCTCCGGGCGAAGGATCCCCAGACTTACATCCGGCGGGCGAAGGAGAGCATGGCGATCCATGGGGAGGCCATGCTGGCCTTCCATCGGGCGGGGGCGGTGGTTTTCGATTACGGGAACAACCTGCGCCAGCAGGCCTACGAGATGGGGGTGAAGGACGCCTTCGCCTATCCGGGCTTCGTGCAGGCCTACATCCGGCCGTTATTCTGCGAGGGGAAGGGGCCCTTCCGCTGGGTCGCCCTCTCCGGGGACGCGGAGGACATCTACCGCACGGACCAGGCGATCCTGGAGCTGTTCCCTGAGAACGAGAGCCTTCGTCGCTGGATCACCATGGCCCAGAAGCGGGTGCGGTTCCAGGGGCTGCCGGCCCGGATCTGCTGGCTGGGCTATGGGGAGCGGGATCGGGCCGGGCTGTATTTCAACGAGCTGGTGCGCCGGGGCGAGCTGGGCGCGCCCATCGTGATCGGGCGGGATCACCTGGACGCGGGCTCGGTGGCCAGCCCGAACCGGGAGACGGAGGGCATGAAGGACGGCTCCGACGCCATCAGCGACTGGCCGATCCTCAACGCCCTGCTCAACGCGGTGGCGGGCGCAACCTGGGTGGCCTTCCACCACGGCGGTGGCGTCGGCATTGGCTACAGCCAGCACGCCGGGATGGTGGTGGTGGCCGACGGCACGAAGGAGGCCGAATGGCGCCTGGAGCGGGTGTTGCGGACGGATCCGGGCCTGGGCGTGGTGCGCCATGCGGACGCCGGCTACGAGAAAGCGATCGAGGTCGCCCGCCGGCACGGGATCAAGATGCCGATGCTCCGGTGAAAAAGCGATCCGGCAACGGCCTGCCTCGCTCCCCCTCCCTGGAAAGGGGGGAAGCCCGCTTATGGCTCTCCCCTGCGATAGAGATACCATCCGGGCCAGGAGGCTTCCAGAACGAAGCCGGGCGGGGCGCGCAGGCGATAGCGAGCCTCCAGGGGGCCGATGGGCCCTCGGGGGGATTCTGCGACGATGATCCAGCGCACAAAGCGCTCCGGGCGGCTGACCGCCACCTGGAAGATGGGATCCGGAGGCAACACAAAAGGGCATGCCGTTCCGGCGCGGGCGATGAGGCGATAGGCCTGACGATCATCGGCCAGGACGCTCCCGCAGGGCAGGCGGGCCAGGCGTCCGGCGATTTCCTCCTCGACGGTGTCCGCCGTTGAGGGTTTTTCCGCCCACAGCGCAGCCCACCAGCGTTCCCGCTCACCATAGTGGATGAAAAACCCATCTGCTCCCAGCTGAAGAAGCGCCAGGATCAACACCAGGATCCCCCATCGGGGTGGAGTCCGCACGGGGATCCCGGATAGCGCGAAGAGCGCTCCCAGGGCCACACTCAGTTCTCGAGGGAAGACTCCGCCCATGGACCAGGCGCCTACCATCAGGAGGAGGGGGATCAGATAGGCGGGAAGCCGTCGGGGCTGCAGACGGGCGATGAGAACACCGACGCCGAGGTAAAGCGGGGTGTTCAGCAACCTTTGAACGAGCTCGTGAGCCATCGCTTCCGGGGTGATGAAGGCCTCATCCGGCCGGAAAGCGATGAGCATGCTGGAGCCTGGATCGTAGAGGAAGGCCAGGGGCTGCTCCGTGAAAAGCCAGGAGAGATAGATCCATGCGCCGATGGTCATCGCGGTGGGAAAAGCGAGGACCATCAGGATGGCCAGTGTATGGCGGGGATCACGGGTATGGGCGAAGAGGGGGGCGGCGAGGGCGAAGGCGAGGGCAAACGCCGGCGCATAGAAGCTCGCATAGAAGGCGAAGCCGATGATCAGACCGGCGAGGAAGCCGGCATCCGTTCGCCCATGACGGGTGAACGCCAGATAAGCCTGCCAGGCCCACAGGAAGAGAACGAGGGCCAGGGTCGTTCCGAAGCGCTGGGTGGCCAGGAAGAGGATCGTGGGCATCCCCACGAAGCTGAGCAGCAGGCCGGCGCGGATCCAGGGCGGGAAAGCCAGAAACTGCAGGCGGCGCCCGACGTTCCATGCCAGCAATCCCCCGCTCACGCTGGCCAGGATCATGGCAGCCAGGGGGGTGGGCCACGGGAGCAACGTCAGGACCGGAAGGGGAGGATAGGCAAAACCGATCCACTCCAGCCGGCCGCGATCCCGCACCAGGAGCGCTTTCTCGATCAGGTGGGCATGCTCATGGCTCAGAAACCCGCTCGACAGCGAAGCCGCCCCGACGATGAGGAAAGGCAAGCTGAGTCCGCTGATGGCGATCCCTTCCCAGACGATGCGACGGAAGGCGGTGGCTTGCTTCCAGGTAGAGAGGGACATGTCCATGCTCCTGCGGAGCGCCTCGCCCACTGGCGATCAGGCGTTTCCCTCTTCGGGATTCCCATGGATATCCCCCAGCCAGCGGCTGAGGCCATGGGTGGTCTTCTCCCAGTAAAACGGCCGGGTGAACAGCTGCCAGAGGGCCTTGTAGGCAGCGATGCTGTGGAGTACCCAGTAGATCGGATTCAGCAGCGCCCATGGGATCAGGTCGTAATACCCTCGTTTGAACCCGGCCAGCATGTTCAGGTAAATCCCAATCGCATTGCCGATCAGCAAATTGAAGAGGCTGACATAAAGAACAGGTGGCGGGAAGAAGGGATCCAGCGCATGGGTGCGGGTGATCGCCCACCAGGCGAACATCAGCCACATCCATGGGGCGGATAGAAAGGTGAGGGGTGTCCCCGCCACCAGCAGGAAGAAGCCCAGGGTCCGGCGGAGGCCGATCCGTCGAATCAGGCGCCAGGGATTGCGCGCGTGGACCAGGGCGGTCTGCATGTATCCCTTAATCCAGCGGGAGCGCTGGCGGATCCAGTTCCCGACCCGCGTGTTGGCCTCCTCGTAGGTCGTGCTCGGGATCACCCCCACCTCGAATCCCTCCACAATGGCCCGGATGCCCAGGTCCGCATCTTCCGTGACGTTGAACGGATCCCATCCGCCCAGCTCCCGCAGGCGTTCGGTGGGGAAATGGTTGCTCGTCCCCCCCAGGGGGATCGGCATGCCCAGCCGATACAGACCCGGGAGCATGTAATCAAACCAGTAAGAGTATTCGAGGGTGAACATCCGGGTGAGGAAATTCTCCCTCGCGTTGAAATAGTTCAGCGCAGCCTGGACGCAAATCAGACGGGGCCCCCCTTTGCGGAAAGCCAGGACCGCCTTCTTGAGCTGATCCGGATCCGGGCGATCTTCCGCGTCATAGATGACCAGGTAGTCCCCTGAGGCGAAGAAGAGGCCTACATTGCATGCTTTGGGTTTGGTTTTAGGGATTTGATCCGGGATGAGGATAAAACATACGTTTCCAGGAGGGCGCGCCGCCTTCGCGGCCTCCAGGGTCTCTCTGTCATCCTCCTCAATCAGCAACAGGATCTCCAGCTTCTCCGGCGGGTAGTCCAGGCGCTTCAGATTGGCCAGCAGGGAGCCGATCACGCTGGCTTCCCGATACACCGGGACCAGGATGGTGTAGCGCGGCAGCTCTTCGTCCTTCAGGGCTGCGACTTCTTCCTCCAGGATCGGGGTTTCCCGTTCGTAGCGAGCTCCGACCATGGAGACCACGAACTTGAAGACGACACTGGCCATAAAGAAGAAGTTCACAAGGCCATTGAGGAGAACCAGGGTGAGGCGCGGGGCCAGCGCCAGTCCCAGCAACGTGCCCATCAGGGCCAGGGCAAAGGCGAAGAACTGAGAACGGGTGAAAACCGTATGGGCGGATTCCTCGGGGCGCCGATAATACAAACCATAGGTGGCGGATGCGAGCACATCGGTTCTGAAAAAACGTAATAAGGTTCGCCGGATATCCCACTCGGTGGTCGCTCGCACCCGTGCCACCGGTCCTCCGAAACGCCGGGCTGCCTCTTCCAGCAGGGCCGCGTCCGGGCGTCGGGCCGTGGCGATTTCCAGCCCCTCCGGCGTCTCCCGAAGGGGAAGGATCCAGGATTCCAGGATCTCCTCCGGCCGGAATCGGTGGAGCAGCTCTGGATCCGGGGGCTCCTGGAGGAGATCCACGAAGGGGACCCCCCACAGATCCGCCAGGGTCTGATACAGGTCGTAACGACGCACCAGGCCGCGGGAGAGCAGGATCTGCCCCAGGCGCTCCCGGGTCTGCGCCTGGATCCGAAGCGCCCAATCCAGATCTTCGGGCCGTAGCAGCCCTCGCGCCACCAGGGCTTCGCCCAGGCGCATCGGCGGATGTGGCTTCCCCTCCTCGCTTTCGGCTTGAACGGGACCGGTTGAAGCCGTCAGGGCTTCCATAAGGTTACAGACCCTCGCTGAGGTTGTTTCATCCGATCAGGATTGTTTCCGCGGGCGGAGCTTTCCGGATGGTGCCCGAAGACTTATGAGGCGGGCAGGGCGGGGCCCGGAGGCCGGGTTCGCACCACCCGCGGATAAACCCAGATCAGGAAAACCAGCAAGCCCAGGAAGGCGGCTCCCAGCGCCCACGGCCATAACCGGGACCACCAGACAGCCGGGCTGGAGGGCAAGGGCTCCACCCGCAGCCCTGCACCGCGCACGCGGATCTCCACCGGAGACTCCCCAGCGGGCCAGATCCACACGTCTCCGCTTAGTCCATACCATCCCAGCTGGGGATCGAAAGCGCTGGCGATCGTATGGAGCTCCGGCGTCTGACCCCATCGGGTCAGCAGCAGCAGATCGTGTCCTCCATGTTCGAAGGCTTCCAGGACGATGAAGGGGCGATCCGGATCCATGCGAAATCGCTCCCGGCCGTCCAGGTCCAGCAGCCGGAACGGCCGGGGATCCAGAGGCGGGCGGAGGTCCTTGATGGCCTCCGGGTCCCTGGTGATCAGGACCCGCGGCATTCCAGCGGAAAGGGCCTGCTCCCATGGTCGAACCTCCGGCTGGAGCGGTCGGCGGGTTGCCCGCTGGAGGAGCATCACCAGCTGGGCGGCAGCGTTCAGCGTCGATTCGTCGAGCGGATGCAGACCCACGATGAAAGCCGGAAGAAGGGCCTGCGGGAAGCGCTCGAACCCGGGACCCAGGCTCCGGCCGGCCTGAAATTCAAGATAAGAGGCTCCATCCATGAAAACGGTCAAAGGATGCATGCCGA
This sequence comes from Candidatus Thermoflexus japonica, assembly GCA_002898735.1. Lineage (GTDB taxonomy): Bacteria > Chloroflexota > Anaerolineae > Thermoflexales > Thermoflexaceae > Thermoflexus > Thermoflexus japonica. The sequence continues at coordinate 4,411 of BEHY01000075.1, read as the reverse complement.
TCCGACAATCGCCGCCCGGGGGCGTATAATCCACCCGGATGATCAGGGTATTGTCCCGCTGGAGCAATCCATCCGGGAATGCGATCCAGCGATCGAAGGCGCCGCCGCCGATCGGCTCCGCATGGGCCAGCCCCCCATTCAGAAAGACCAGCAGACTGGCCCGCCCTCCCTCCGGAACCGGGCTCATCCGCCCGACCAGGCGGAAGCGCACTCCGCGAACCGGTCCCCCCAGATCGCCCTGCGAGAAGAAGAAAGAGAATTCCATCGGCCCGGAGCCGCTCATCTGCACCTGGGGATGCCCCAGCTCGGCGAGGGTGATCCGGCGCGGAAACGGCGCCTCCGGCGTCGCCCCGGGTTGCGGAGCAACCTCTGAAAACGGCAGTGCTTCTCCGTAGCGCAGAATGGATTCCACAATCCTGTCGGCCGTGCCGGATGGCGCCTGGATCTCCAGCGTGGGGAAGCCCTCCTCGGGGAAGCGCAACCCTGTGCGCGGTTCGCCCCGTTTGATCTGGACCACACGAGTCCATGGATCCCATGGATCCAGAGGGAGAAGATCCCCATCCAGCCGAATCGACACCGTTAAGGGATGGCCGATGGCCCGTCGCGTTCCGAACGCCACCAGCCGCAGCGCGGCGGTGGCCTCATCGGGGGAGGGCTCGGGAGGCAGCAGGAGAACCAGTGAACGAAGGTCGGGCGGCCAGAAGGCAGCGATGGTGTGGGGAGGTTCAGGGGTTCCCTCCAGGCGCACGCGCAGGTCTTCCAGCTCCACCCTCTCCGTGAGGGGGAACATGCATGGATCCGCCTCCCGAGGTGGAACCAGCCGGAAACTCAGATTCAGGCGCTCCCGATCGATCCGCCCCTCATGGAGCCCCACGTGGAGGGGGAGCTCCCCAGGGCTCAGGGGAATCCACGCCAGGGTTCGATCCCCGTTATGGACTTCCAGGCGTCCGCCAGCGAGGCCGGGGCTGCTGCGGAGGCGGCCGGTCAGCTCCAGAGCCCGCAGGCCATGGGGGATCGGCACGCTGAGGGGTCGCTCCGACAGAAGACCGTACAGGATCATGGGGTCCGGTTCTCCCAGTTCCCGAAGCGGAACCTCCCATTCCCTCATGGGCTGGCCTGCCCCCGAGGGGGCGAGCGCTGGAGCACCCGGGGTGAGGGGGGGGTTCCAGGCATCGCCCTGAGAGTAATCCCCTGCTGAAATGGCGGTTGGGAAGGCCGGAAGGAAAAGCGCAATGGCCAGCGCGAGCCGGACAGCCCATGGGATCCGCAGGCGGAATGTCCAGACCGCAGGTCTTCGCAGCACCCTCACGGGGACCTCCGGGCAGATCGTTTCGTTCAGAAGAAGGAATCCGCTGGATCTCGTATTTCGCTGGACTCGGGTAGCGAAGCCGCCCCCCACCCCCTTCCCCCTCCCTTCTCCCGCAGGTGGGGGAGGGATAAAGAGGGCCAGTGGGCCCACAGGCTGGGAGGGCCGGTGGTTAGATTAATTCGGAATCCCCAGGGTTCCGGACAGAAGGAGGGGGCGGCCTTCGCGCTTGGCCTGGCGTTTGAGGACAGCGAGATGCTGCACCAGCGCCTCGAGATCCACCTCGCGGGTGGGATCTACCACTCCGCCCACGATGGAAACCGAAAGCTCTGGAGCCTTAACGGTTTCCGGAAATCGCTCCAGGATATGGCGGGCAACGGGGCTGAGAACATGGGGCCGGGTGAGCAGCACGAAATCGTCGCCGCCGATATGGCCGATGAAATCCCGGGAGGGATCCCCGTGGGCGGCCATCGCTTCCTGAAGCAGGCGGGCAAACGCCTGGAGCACGCGGTCCCCCGCTCGGAAACCATATTGATCATTGAAGGCTTTGAAGGCGTTCAGATCAATGTATGCGATCCCGAAGGGCTCGCCGTGTTCCACGCGTCGACGGATCTCTCGTTCGATCTCGGGGTTCCCGGGGAGCCCGGAGAGCGGGTTGACCGCCCTTTCCCTCTGGGAGCGGCGGAGGTGCATTTCGATCCGGGCCATGAGCTCGGGAAGCGCCACCGGTTTTGTCAGGTAATCATCCGCGCCGGCGCGGATGCCCCTCAGCTTATCCTCCACCCGTCCCAGCGCCGTGAGCATGACGATCGGAACCGTGCGCATATGCCAGAGCTCCCGGATCCGTCGACAGACTTCCAGGCCATCCAGATCCGGCAGCATAATATCCAGCAGGATCAGATCCGGTGGATGGTTGCGCACCCAGTCCAGAGCGGAGGATCCGTCCTCAACCGCATCCACGCGATAGCCGGCGTTTTTCAGGGCCATCGTGATCAGCTCACGCAGATCTCGATCATCTTCGACTACCAGAATTCGCGCCTGGAGCTCAGGCATCCAGAACCCCTGGTTTAGGAGTTACGTTGTCGCTCTCCTGGGGCTTGGGAGGCTATCCCACCCCCGTGCGTGCGAACCCAACCACGCATTTCATGGGCTGGAACACTGGATGGGTTAAGAATGGCGAGGCAGATGGAAAGGTCTCCCGCTCCGTCAACCTGAAAAGGCTAAACTTCAATATACGAAAAATGCCTGTGCGGAGCAAGGATGCCCGCAAAGCTTCTCATGTAAATTTTCCGCCGGAATTTACGGCGTGCGCCTGAGCGTGCAATTCGGGCATAGTGAGGCACACAGTGAAGCGGACGGCTTGTGATCCCCTGGGGGGAGGTCCATCCATGCAGGTCGATCTTCTGATCCGCCATGCGGCTCAGGTGGTCACTCCGCGGGGGCGAGGGCCGGCGCGGGGGGCGGCCATGGGCCGCCTGGAGATCATCCCGGATGGCGCCGTGGCAGTCCGGGACGGCCGGATTGTGGCGGTTGGCTCCACGGCCGCCGTGGAGGCCTCCGTCTCAGAGGCCGCGGAGGTCCTCGAAGCCCGCGGTCAAACGGTGATCCCCGGCCTGGTGGATCCCCACACGCATCTGGTCTGGGCCGGCGATCGGGTCGCTGAGTTCGAGATGCGCCTGAAGGGCGCCACTTACCTGGAGATCCTGCAGGCTGGCGGTGGGATCCTCTCCACGGTGCGGGCGACCCGCGCGGCTTCCACCGAACAGCTGATCGCCGAGACCCGGGGGCGCATGGATCGGATGCTGCTCCACGGCACCACCACGGCGGAGGCCAAGACCGGATATGGCCTGGAATGGGAAACGGAGCGCCGCCTCCTGGACGCGCTTCACCAGCTCCATGGCCTCCATCCGCTGGACCTGGTCCCCACCTTCCTGGGCGCCCATGCGGTCCCTGAGGAATACCGGGCGGATCCGGGGGCCTATGTCGAGCAATTGATCGAAGAGATGCTGCCCGCCGTGGCGGCCCTCCGTTACCCGACGGACGGTCCCTGGCATCCCCCGTGGGCGGATGGGCGGGCGGCTTGGTTCTGCGATGTGTTCTGCGAACGGGGGGCCTTCGATCTGGCGCAAACCCGGCGCATTCTGGAGGCGGCCCGGCGCCTGGGGTTCGGCCTCAAGGTGCACGCGGATGAGTTCGAGCCGGCCCTGGGGGCGACGCCCCTGGCGGTCTCCATGGGGGCCATCAGCGTGGATCATCTGGTGAGCACCCCGCCGGAGCACCTGGAGATCCTCGCCCGCTCGGAGACCATCGGGGTGGTCCTTCCGGGCACCCCTTTCGGGCTGGGGACAGGCCATTACGCTCCCGGGCGGGAGCTGATCGATCGGGGGGGCGCGCTGGCCCTCGCCACGGACCTGAATCCGGGGACTTCGTGGTGTGAGTCGATGCCGATGATGATGGCTCTGGCGACCCGGTATATGAAGCTCACCCCAGCGGAAGCGCTGACGGCGGCCACCCTGAATGCAGCCTGCGCCATCGGCCTGGGCCACGAAATCGGAAGCCTGGAGCCGGGCAAGCAGGCGGACATCGTGGTGGTGGATGCGCCGGATTACCGGCATCTGTCCTATCGCTATGGGGTCAACCTGGTCCGCACGGTGATCAAGCGGGGGCGGATCGTCGTTCAGGATGGGGCCCTCCGGATCCCTGGAGGTTGAGCTTTCATCCCAGGATCTCTTCGATCGCTACCGCGAGCCCGGGGACAAGGGCAGGGCTCACCATATCGCCCCGGCGGGCGATATGGATTTCCCGGTAGCCTTCCGGGCCGGGCTGGCGGTAGATCTCGACGCGTTCTTCGGCGAGGTCCACGAGCCAGGCTTCGGGGATGCCGTGGCGGGCGTAGAGGGGGATCTTGACCGTGCGGTCGTAATCGGCGGAGGTCTCGGCCACCTCCACGATGAGGAGGACGTCCTCCGGCCCCGGGTGGGCGGAGGCGTAAAAATCGGGGCGGGGGCGAAGCAGCGCTACGTCCGGTTGCGGCTCGGAGTGCGGCCCCAGGCGGATCGGGTCCTGGGCGCTGACGATCGCCCGCTCTCCCACGGCTCGATCCAG
>BEHY01000074.1 GCA_002898735.1 Candidatus Thermoflexus japonica | reverse complement strand
ATCGCCTTCCGGTGAATTCGGAGCTCCGCTCTAAGCCCTGCGGGGCTCGGGCGCGGCGGCAGGGCGCTGGGTGGCCAGCAGGAAGCCGATGAACATCAGCGTGGCGGCCATCAGCTCCCCCACATAAAGATACTGGCCCAGCCCCAGACGGGTGAGGGCGCTGGCGGCCGCGACGGAGAGCGCCCCCGCTGCGATCAGCACGTTCCCGATCACCCGGTTGGGAAAGGTCTGCCGCCGCCACAGCAGATACGCCGAGTAGAGGGCGCCGCCCACCAGGGTGATCAGCCCGTAGATGTTGAAGAAGGGCGTGGTCATGCGAACCGGCGCCCGGGGCGGCATGATCTCACGATACTGCTCGCTGATCGGACGGGCAGGGGTGTAGGCCGAGGCCTCCAGTGGGGTGGTCAGCATCAGATAGGCGGCGATCAGGCTGCCCAGCGCCAGCAGCGCGAGCAATCCATGGGCGACCGCCCGCCGGCGGGTCAGCAGATAGACGGTCCCCTGGCCCAGCCAGGCGGCGTTCAGGGCAGCGCCGAAAAGATACCACATCCGGAAGATCCAGGGGTTCCAGGCCAGGGCCAGGTAAGCTTCCGCGAAGCTCCCCAGCCCGAACATCGTAAGCCCGATCCCCCAGAGGAGGAGATGAGTTCCCCGTCGCTCCGCATATCGCCGGAACACGGCGAGGATGAAGATCGCCATCACCGCGGTCGATAGAAAGGGAAGGATCTGCTGCACCGACATCGCTGGGCCTCCCGGGCTCGGAATCTGAAATGCGCCACTGCTGGTCAGGAGAGACAGGGATGATGGGACGGGCGGCGAAACCCCTCGCTCAGGACCATGGGATCCAGCCGGTCGCGATGCCGATCGCGATCCCGATCAGGCCGATCAGCGCCACCAGCAGCAGAAGCAGCAGTGCGGGCACCCCCCAGCGCATCCAGAAAGACCCCGAAGGACGTTCCATGGTCGAACTCCCGAGGAGGTTTCTTCCCCCTTCCGCCCGCCGGCGTCGAAGGGCAGGAAGGTCGCCCGGCCTTCCGGATGGGAACCCGTCGCATCCATCACGAGCAAATTATAGTAATCTGAGGGCAAAAAATCGCAACATTGATTTTATTGCAGAATTTGAGCGGGCGCCAGGGGAGAGGAGCGGGGAGGGGAGATCGCTTCGAGCGGCGGGGGAGGCCGGGCGTCCTGGGGTGAGGTCAAACGGAGCCCCCTCCCCACAGCCCCGATGGCTGTGGGGAGGGGGTCGGGGACGCTTCTTCTCCGCGCTCACTGTCCCGAGCCGGAAGCGGGGGCTCCTGCCAGCTCGGGCACCTCCCGCTTGCTCTGCCAGACCACCCAGAGGAGCACCATCAGGAGCACCGCCACGGCGGCGCCGATGGCCAGCAGGGTTCCCGCGCTGAGCGCACCCCGGAACTGGACGATGATCGGCGCGGCCAGCACGGAGACCAGGTTCACGGCCTTGATCATCGGGTTGATGGCTGGCCCGGCTGTATCCTTCAGCGGATCCCCGACCGTGTCGCCGACCACGCTGGCCTTATGGCGCTCGCTCCCTTTGCCCAGGTTGCGGGCGGGATCCCGCGGCTCGTTCTCCACCCGCTTCTTGGCGTTATCCCATGCCGCCCCGGCGTTGGCCATAAAGACCGCCAGCAGCTGCCCGACCAGGATGGACCCCGCCAGGAAGGCGCCCAGGGCCTCCACCTGGAGCACCAGGCCCACCGCCAGCGGGGTGGCGACCGACAGCAGGGCCAGGGAGAGGAGCTCCTTCTGGGCGGCCAGCGTGCAGATCGAAACCACCCGGGCGTAGTCCGGCTTGACCGTTCCCTCCAGGACCCCCGGAATGCGGAACTGGCGTCGCACCTCCTCCACGATCAGGGTGGCGGCGCGGCTCACGGCCCGGATGGCGAAGGAGGAGAAGAGCCACGGCAGCGCTCCGCCCAGCAGCAGGCCCACGAACACCAGCGGGTGGTCGATCCGGATCCCGATGTCCTGCAGGGTGGGGGCCTGCCCGAGCTGGGCCTGAACCTTGCTCACATCCGTGAGGTAGGAGCCGAAGAGGGCCACGGCGGCGATCACCGCGGTCGCGATGGCCAGGCCCTTGGTGGTGGCCTTCGTGGTGTTGCCCACCGCATCCAGATCCGCCAGCACTTCCTGGGCCGATTCCTCCAGCCCGGCCATCTCCGCGATCCCCCCTGCGTTGTCGGTCACCGGCCCGTAGGAGTCCATCCCCACCACGTTGCCGGTGAGCATCAGCAGCCCGATGCCGGTGAGGGAGATCCCGTAAAGCACGTAAACCGGCGGCAGGCCCCAGTAGATCAGCGTGGAGGTGGCGATGGTGAGGGCGATGACCACGATGGCCCACACCGTGGATTCATAGCCCACGGCCAGGCCGCTGAGGATCGTGGTGGCCGGGCCGGCGCGGGTGGCCTTCTCGATCTCGCCCACCGGGGCCCGCTCGGTGCTGGTGAAGTAATCCGTCAGCCGCTCGATGACGATGGAAAGGATCAGCCCCACCGTCGTCGAGGCCACCACCCGCCAGTCCTTCGCGTAGAGCAGTCCGATCGTCCCGAAGCCCAGGAAGGAGAGGACGGCCCCGATGAAGAAGCCCCGGCTGATGGCCCGCAGCGCGTCCCCCCGGCGGCCGGCCACACCGCCCACGGTATACGTGCTGAGGATGGAGGCGATCACCCCCACCGCCCGGGCCAGCAGCGGGAAGATGATCCAGACCATCGAATGGTTCGGGTCGACCGCACGGACGGCCAGGCCGAGGATCATCGCCGAGACCATGGTGACCTCGTAGGACTCGAAAATGTCCGCGGCCATCCCGGCGCAGTCGCCCACGTTGTCGCCCACCAGATCGGCCACCACCGCCGCGTTGCGGGGGTCATCCTCAGGGACATCCATCTCCACCTTGCCGACCAGGTCCGCCCCCACATCGGCGGCTTTGGTGTAGATGCCGCCGCCCACCCGCATGAACAGGGCCAGCAGCGTCCCGCCGAATCCAAAGCCCAGGAGGGCGTCCGGCGCGGCGATCCCGAAGATCAGGAAGATGATGGAGCCGCCCAGCAGCCCCAGGCCGTTGGTCAGCATCCCGGTGATGGTGCCGGCCCGGTAAGCCAGCCGCAGGGCCGCCTCATACCCGCGGGTCCGCGCGGCCTCCGCCACCCGGATGTTCCCCTGGACCGCCATTCGCATCCCCAGCTGGCCGACCGCCAGGGAGAACCCGGCGCCCAGAATGAAGGCGACCGCCCGGCCGAGCCCCATCACCAGCCGCAGGGTGTTCTCATCCAGCTGGGGGAAGACCTCCCGCGCCTCCGGTGAGGGGGGGACGATGTAAACGCTGAGGAACAGCAGCACGCTCAGGAGGCCCATGAACGGCAGGATGCTCATGAGCTGCCGGCGCAGATAGGCCTCGGCGCCCTCCCGAATGGCCTCCCAGACCTCCTGCATCTTCGGCGTGCCCTTCGGGTGGCGCATGACCTCCGTCCGGAGGATCCAGGCGAAGATCAGGCTCACCACGGCCACCCCGAGCACGGCCAGCACCGCATAAAACTCAAATGGCGTGAGCCCATGCCAGGTCATCCGCGCACCTCCCTAAGGGTTTCCGAAACGTGGGGGAATGTAATGTGAGGAAAGACGCAAACCCATTCTACAGGATACCGGAAGGAAGGGTCAAGGGGAACAGGATGGGCGGCAATTTGGGGGTGCGGCGCCTTGGCGCCGCTTTCGTCAGAGCGGCGTCGAGCCGCCGCACTCCAAAAGCGTCGAGCCGCCGCCCATTTGGGAGTGCGGCGCCTTGGCGCCGCTTTCGTCAGAGCGGCGTCGAGCCGCCGCACTCCAAAAGCGTCGAGCCGCCGCCCATTTGGGAGTGCGGCACCTGGGTGCCGCTTTCATACCAGAGCGGCGTCGAGCCGCCGCACTCCAAAAGCGTCGAGCCGCCGCCCATTTGGGAGTGCGGCACCTGGGTGCCGCTTTCGTCAGAGCGGCGTCGAGCCGCCGCACTCCAAAAGCGTCGAGCCGCCGCCCATTTGGGAGTGCGGCGCCTTGGCGCCGCTTTCGTCAGAGCGGCGTCGAGCCGCCGCACTCCAAAAGCGTCGAGCCGCCGCCCATTTGGGAGTGCGGCACCTGGGTGCCGCTTTCATACCAGAGCGGCGTCGAGCCGCCGCACTCCAAAAGCGTCGAGCCGCCGCCCATTTGGGAGTGCGGCACCTGGGTGCCGCTTTCGTCAGAGCGGCGTCGAGCCGCCGCACTCCAAAAGCGTCGAGCCGCCGCCCATTTGGGAGTGCGGCGCCTTGGCGCCGCTTTCGTCAGAGCGGCGTCGAGCCGCCGCACTCCAAAAGCGTCGAGCCGCCGCCCATTTGGGAGTGCGGCACCTTGGTGCCGCTTTCATACCAGAGCGGCGTCGAGCCGCCGCACTCCAAAAGGAGGCCCCCATGATGGCTTGCTCTTCCGCCTATCTTCGCTATTTTTCGGAGCAAGGGCATGCAAGCCCGCGAAGGATGAAACGGCCTCGGACGGGAGCGGTTGGGGTCGCCCGGTTCCGCTATGATGGAGGGTGGGAGGGCGCTCCACCATTCGCGCCCAGGATCTCCTGCGCCGCCTGACGCCCGGCTTCGGTCACCCGGAGCAGATCGCCTTCCCGCACCACCCACCCGGCCCGTTCCGCCCGATCGATCACCCGCTCCGCGAAAGCGGGATCCCAGCGCAGATGCGCCGGCAGCGTCCGAATACAATTCTCCTCACGCTCCGCTTCGGTCCCCTCATGGCTCAGCAGGTGGATGACCAGCATCTGCTGGGCCAGCCGTTCCCGCCGCCGCGCGGCCTGGCGAGCCTGGGCGATGAGCCCATGGGCGGGCGCCCCCAGAAAGGCGAGGGCAAACAGGATCCCGCCAACGGTGGCCATGGAGCCCGCGATGGAGAGATCCAGGGCGTAGGCCAGGCCGTAACCGCCTAAAGCCATCAGGAGGCCCAGGAGGACCGACAGCCCCAGCATGGGGGCCAGACGATCGGTGAGAAGGGCGGCGGTTGCGGCAGGAACCACCAGCATCGCCACCACCAGCACCACGCCGACTACATCGAAAGCGGCGACCACCGTCAGGGCGGTCATTCCCATCAACAGGTTATGCAACACCGCCGGCGGGAAGCCGGATATCGCCGCCAGGTCCGGATCGAACGAGGAGAGCATGAACTCTTTGTAGAGCGTTAGGATCAGAATCAGGTTCAGGATCAACAGCCCGCCCATCACCCAGGCCCCCCGAGGCCCCAGGTCCCATCCGCCCCAGATCAGACGATCGAAGGGTGCAAACGCCAGTTCCCCCAGAAGCACGGCGTCGAGATCCAGGTGGATGTTGCCCACCCCCCGGGCGATCCCCACCACGCCCAGGCTGAACAGGGCGGGGAACACCAGCCCCAGGGCCGCGTCCTCTTTCACCCGGCCCGTCCGGCGCAAAGCATCCACCGCCACCGCGGTGAGCACCCCGGTCCCGGCCGCGCCGATCATCAGCCAGGGGGAGCGGAGATCCCGGACGATCAGGAAAGCGGCCACGATCCCGAACAGGATGGCGTGGCTGATGGCATCCCCGACCAGGGACATCCGCCGCAGGAACAGGAAGACGCCGGGCAGTGCGCACGCCGCCCCCGCCAGGGCGGCGACCAGCATGATCTCAACCTGAGGGGCCAGCACGACGCTTCCCTCCGGGAGATTTCACGGTCCATGCCAGTCCACGGCGCGGCGCGAACAAAAGGGAAAACAGGGCGATCCCCGATGCGCACAGGGCGATCACCGGGCCCGTCGGAAGCCGGCCGATCCAGGTGCTCAGGAGGGTTCCCAGAACCCCCGACAGGGCGCCGAGCCCCCCGGCCAGAATCACCATCCGTTCCAGCCGGTTCGTCCATTGACGGGCGGCGGCGGCCGGGGCGACCAGCACCGCGCTCGTCAGCACCACCCCCACCGCCTGGAGCCCCAGGGCGATCGCGAGAACGGTCAGCGTCGTGAGCAGGATATCCAGCGCCATCACCGGAAGGCCCATCGCAGCGGCGAAGGCCGGATCGAAGGCCAGGACCTTGAATTCCTTCCAGAACAGGAAGATCAGGAGAAAGATCAGGGCCGCCGTCCGCGCGATCCCCTCGACATCCTGCGGAAGCATCACGGCCGCCTGCCCGAACAGGAAGCGCTCCAGACCGGCCTGCGCCGCCGTGGGCCGCCGCTGGGCCACGGTCAGGAGCGCCATCCCGATCCCGAAAAAGACCGAGAGCACCAGGCCCAGGGCGGCATCCGGCCGGATCCGGGAACGGTGGGTGATCAGAACTACGAGGAGCGCCCCCAGCCACGCGCTGAGGGAGGCCCCGACCAGCAGAAGGGGAAGATCCCGGCTCCCCGTCAGCAGGAAAGCCAGGACGATCCCGGGTAACGCCGCATGGCTCATGGCATCCCCCAGCAAGCTCTGGCGGCGGAGCAGCGCGAAGGTCCCCAGAACCCCCCCGACCGCTCCGATCAGGGCGGAGCCGGTTGCAACCAGACGGAAGGTTGGATCCATCAGGAAACCGAATCCCATCGGATGGGATCTCCATGCGAAGAAAGATCCGCCGCCTGACCCCTGTCCCGAACAGGATCGGAGCAACGCCGATGGCTCCTCCCGGGGGAAGAGGCCATCCCGTCCCTCCATTCGGATCCGGCGGCGTCAGGCCCTATCCGGAGAGGATGCTGGCTCGCTCCCCGTAGGTCTGACGGAGATAATCGGCGGTGAACACGGCCGTCACCGGCCCCCACGCCACGCAGCGCACGTTCAGAAGGGTCACCCAGTCGAAGTAGAGGGGGACGGTCTGGAGATCGTGATGGACGACGATCACGGTGCGCCCCGCGGCCTTCAGGCCCCGAAGCACCTCGATCAGGGCCTGCTCCGTGGTCGCATCCACTCCCGCGAAGGGTTCATCCATCAGGTAAAGCCACGCGTCCTGAGCCAGAGCCCGGGCCACGAAGACCCGTTGCTGCTGGCCCACGGAGAGCTGTCCGATCTGGCGATGGGCCAGGTGGACCATCCCCACCTGGGCGAGGGCCTCCAGCGCCCGTTCCCGATCCTGGGCCCCCGGACGACGCACCCAGCCCAGATGGCGGTAGCGCCCCATCAGCACCACATCCAGCACCGTGGCCGGGAAGTCCCAATCCACGGCGGTCCGCTGGGGAACGTAAGCAATCCACCGTCGGGCCTCCGCCGGCGGGCGCCCGAAAACCGCGATCGAGCCCGCAACGGGTCGGACCAGGCCCAGGATCGTCCGGAGCAGGGTGGTCTTCCCGGCCCCGTTGGGGCCCACGACGGCCATCAACACCCCGGCGGGGACCTCCCAGTCCACATCCCAGAGCACCGGACGGTCCCCATACATCACGGTCAGGTCCGTCACCTCGATCACCGGTCCAGCGCCGGGCGCTGGGGGTTCGCGGCGGGCAAATAGAAAGGGTGCCATCCCCTATTCTCCCTGCAGGGCCTGAACGATCGTCCGGACGTTGTAACGGATCATGCCGGTGTAGGTGCCTTCCAGCGAATCCGGTTCGCCTAGGGCATCGGAGAAAAGCGGGCCGCTGACGCGCACCCTCCACCCCCGAGCGCGCGTGGCCTCCTGCACGGCCTCCAGGTATCGGGTGGGAACGCTGGTCTCCACGAAGATCGCCCGGATTCGCCGTTGGGCCAGGAAATCCGCCAGGGCCTGCACATCCGCCAGCCCGGCCTCGGAGGCCGTGCTGATCCCCAGCAGACCCCGGACCTCGAACCCGTAAGCCCGGCCGAAGTATCCGAAGGCGTCATGGGAAGTCACCAGCACCCGCTGTTCCGGAGGGATCCGCTGAACCTCCCTCCGGATCCAGGCATCCAGCGCATCCAGCTCCTGCTGGTAGGCGAGAAGACGGGCCTGATACAGAGGGGCGTGAGTCGGATCCAGACGGCTCAGCGCCTGAGCCACCGGCTCCGCCGCCCGTTTCCAGAGACGGACGTCGAACCAGATGTGGGGGTCCGGGATCTTCTCCCCGGGGGGATAGCGGAGTTGTTCGGGGGGGATCGCCTCGCCCACCGCCACCACCGGGACCCAGCGGGCCATGCCGGCCAGCACATCGGCCATGCGAGCCTCCAGATGCAGGCCGTGATAGACGATGAGGTCCGCCCGCATCAGTTTCCAGACATCGCTCTCCCGGGCTTTATAAAGATGGGGATCCACGCCCGGCCCCATCAGGGAGGTCACCTCCACCCGATCGCCACCGATCTGGCGGACCAGATCCGCCACCAGGGTGGTCGTGGCGGTCACCCGGATGCGGCGGTTCGCCAGCTCGGCCGCCTGAGCCCGCCGCTCCGTGGGCGCACATGAGCTCAGCCCCCACAGGGCGACGGCGATCAGCAGGATCCGCCATCCCCACCGGGTCCGATCGCGCACCGGCATCCCCCGAAAGACGTTCTCACGCAGGCGGCGTTTCTCCTCACAAATTTAGCCGATCCTAAAAATCATGTCAAGCGGAGTCGACAGCGCCCCCCTGGAAGCTTTTGGGGCCAGACCGGCCCCGGGGGCGATCCTTCTCCCCGCCTTTCCGCGGGCGGATCCCCGGTTGCGTTAAAATGGGGCTGTGCCGATCGTGCATGGATCCGGATCCTGAGCAGGAGGGAGGGAGATGTCGAGCGTGCACGGAGGGCGGCTGGTCGCGAAGGCCCTGAAGGCCGCGGGGGTGGAGGTCATTTTCACCCTGTGCGGCGGCCACATCCTGCCCATCTACGACGGGTGCCTCGATGAAGGGATCCGCATCATCGATGTCCGCCACGAGCAGGCCGCCGTCCACGCCGCCGATGCCTGGGCCCGCCTGACCGGTCGGCCCGGGGTGGCGGTCGTGACGGCCGGCCCCGGGGTCACCGACAGCGTCACCGGGGTGGCCAACGCCTTCCGGGCCAACAGCCCGGTGCTGGTCATCGGCGGCCAGGGGCCCTTCGCCCAGCTCGGCCGGGGCTCTCTGCAGGAGATGGACCATGTGGCGGTGATGCGGCCGATCACCAAGTGGGCCGGGGCCGTCTATGAGACCGAGCGGATCCCGGAGTTCATCGAGGTGGCCCTCCGCCATGCGATCAGCGGCCGCCCCGGCCCCGTCTTCCTGGAGATCCCGCTGGATGCCCTCTTCCGGTTTGTCGATGAGCGCCACGTGTCCTTTCCGCGCTTCGAACGAAATGTCCCGCGGCCCGGCCCGACGAAGCGGGCCCTGGAGCACGCGGCGGCCATGCTCTCCGAAGCCGAACGGCCGGTGGTGATGGCAGGAAGCGCCATCCGCTGGTGCAACGCCTATGGGGCCCTCGCCCGGTTTGTGGAGGAGCTGGATCTTCCCCTGTTCACCAATGGGATGGCCCGGGGAACCCTGCCGCCGGGTTCACCGCAGTTCTTCCAGCACGCCCGGCGCAAGGCCCTGGCCCAGACGGACCTCCTCATCCTGGTCGGTGGGGAGCTGGATTTCCGGCTGAAATTCGGGCAGGAGATCGCCTCAACGGCGCGGATCATCCACGTGGATCTGGAGCCCACGGTGATCGGGCACAACCGGCCGGCGGATCTGGGGCTGGTGGGGGATATCGGGATCATCCTGGAGGAGTGGCGGCAGGCGATGCAGGTCCGCCATCCGGGCCGGCGATGGACGGCGTGGCGGGAGGCGCTGCGGGAGGTCGAGGAAACCGAGGCGGCCTTCTGGGCCCAGGGGAAGGACGCCGCGGATATCCCCATCCACCCGCTGCGGTTGTGTCATGAGCTGGCCCATTTCATAGACGATCGGACCATCGTCATCGGCGATGGGGGAGATATCGTAGCGGCCGCTTCCCGCATCCTCCCCGTTTATCGGCCGGAGAACTGGATGGATCCCGGGCCCTTCGGGTGTCTGGGGATCGGGGTTCCGTTCGCGATCGCGGCCCAGCTGGCCTATCCGGATCGGCGGGTCCTGGTGCTCTTCGGGGATGGGGCCTTCGGGTTCAATGGTTTTGAGTTCGATACGGCGGTTCGCTTTCGACTCCCCATCATGAGCGTGGTGGCCAACGATGCGGCCTGGAGCCAGATCCGGCGGCCTCAAATCGAAATGGTGGGGGAAGCTCGCGCCGTGGCGACCGCCCTGGCCCCCACCCGCTATGATCGGATCGTCGAGGCGTTCGGAGGTTACGGGGAACTGGTGGAGCGCCCGGAGGACATCCGGCCGGCCCTGGCCCGGATGGCCGCAGCGGGGCGACCGGCCTGCCTGAACGTCCGCACCCAGCCGCTGCCGCCGGGCATCCTGTCGGCCCGGTATTTCTAAGCCCGAGGCAACCGCCGGTCCTCCCGGGCCGGCGAGAGGGAAGGGAGGAATCGTTCAGGGGTTGGAGGCCGCCGAAGGCCATCCGCCTCTTTGAAAAGGAAGGGGCGCGATCAGGATCTTTCGGGGAGGAGGCGCGATGCGGGTGCTGCTCACGGGTGGAACCGGGATGCTGGGGCGCGCCATCCTGGAGATCTGGCGTTCCTATCACGAGGTGATCGCGCCGCCCCGCGCGGCGCTGGATCTCGCCCAGCCCCCCCAGATCTTCGAGGCGGTCCGACAGATCCGTCCGCAGGTCATCCTCCACGCGGCCGCGATGGCGGATGTGGACCGTTGCGAGTCAGATCCGGATCTCGCGTTCCGGGTGAACACCGTGGGCACCGCCTGCCTGGCCGCGGCCGCTTATGAGATCGGGGCCACCCTGATCTTCATCAGCACGGACTACGTGTTCGATGGCACCAAGGGAACCCCCTATACCGAATTCGACTCCCCCAACCCGATCAATATCTACGGGCGGAGCAAATGGATGGCCGAGGAGGCGGTGCGCACCCTCTGCCCGCGGCATTTCATCGTGCGGACGGCGTGGCTCTTCGCTCCATGGGGCCGCCATTTCGTGACCCAAACCGTGGAACGCATTCAGCGCGGGGAACCTGTGGGGGGGATCGCTCAGACCAGCTCGCCCACTTCCGTGCTGGACCTCGCCCGGGGTCTCCTGCGCCTTCTGGAGTATCCCGCCTACGGGGTTTATCACATGGTGAACCACGGCGCGGCCTCTCGCTATGAGATGGCCCGGGTGATCCTGTCGATGCT